>NZ_JBEYEW010000067.1:0-14566 GCF_040634095.1 Streptomyces sp. NPDC007205 | reverse complement strand
CGACGGCCCGAAACCTGGTGCGACACTCGCTCGGGGCTTCCGCCGCGCGGGCCATGCTGCGCGACGCGGAGCCCGGGTTCGCGAAGTGACCGCGGGGTGGCCTGACCGGCGCCGGTCAGGCCACCCCGCGAGGAATGCGCCGAGGAAGCACCCCGGAGGCGAAGGCGCTGAGGACTCCTGGATGCAGCTGGATGCAGCAGGGCCCCGGAACCGGCGCAGGGGTCCCGGGGCCCGGTCAGGGAGCGAGCAGCCTTCGGCCGCCCGCCGCGGGCGTCACACGCGCCGCAGCACCGCGACGACCTTGCCCAGGATGGTCGCGTCGTCGCCCGGGATGGGCTCGTAGGCTGCGTTGTGCGGGAGGAGCCAGACATGGCCGTCCTCCCGCTTGAAGCGCTTGACGGTGGCTTCGCCGTCGAGCATGGCCGCCACGATGTCGCCGTTCTCGGCGACCGGCTGACGGCGCACGGTGACCCAGTCACCGTCGCAGATCGCGGCCTCGATCATGGAGTCGCCGACGACCTTGAGGACGAACAGTTCACCGTCGCCGACGAGCTGGCGGGGGAGAGGGAAGACGTCCTCGACGGACTCCTCCGCGAGGATGGGGCCACCGGCGGCGATGCGGCCGACCAGTGGGACGTAGGACGCGGCGGGCTTGCCGGCGGTGTCCGTGGGCTGCACGGTCACGGCCTGGTCGGAGCCGCGCACCTCGTATGCGCGCGGGCGGTGCGGGTCGCGGCGCAGGAAGCCCTTGCGCTCCAGCGCCATGAGCTGGTGAGCGACCGACGAGGTGCTCGAGAGGCCGACGGCCTGGCCGATCTCCCGCATCGACGGCGGGTACCCGCGCCGCTGAACGGAGTCACGGATGACTTCGATCACGCGGCGCTGCCGGTCGGTGAGTCCGGAGCTGTCCGCCCGGATTCCTGGAGGTCGGCCCGGCAGGGAGCGCTTGAGCCCCTCGGGATTCGTGGCTTCGTTCATCACGTGTACCGGCTCGACTCGGCCCTGGGAGCGGTCCTGGGCGGTGATGGTGGCACTGTCTGCGGTGGTGGTCACGTCGGGCCCCTCTCGATGGTCTCCCTGCTGCACAACGGTAGTTGCTTTCGAAAGGTTGCGCCAAACACACGTTCGAGTGAAAAAGTGCGATTCGCCTGACGCGATCGTGTGTCTGGGTGTATTGCTGACGCGCCACCTGGCGGGCAAAAGCGCCCATTGTTGTACTCTTCACCGCTGGGATTTCCGGCCTTGTGGGCCGCCACCCCAGTCTGCCATCCGGAACCCGGCCGTCCGGGTTCCGGGTCCTCCTGCGCCGGAGTCCTGCGTGCCCTCCGTGCGGCGCCCACGGTATCCCCGTAAGCGGCACAGGGACACGGCTCTGCGTCCGCGTGTCCGTGGTCACCTGTGTGTGCAGGTGTCCGTTGCCTTCCGTAGCGACACGCGAGTCTGCCTCGGTGTATGAGCCAATCCCCACATCTAGTGGTTGGATGGCTACGGCAGCCCACAAGTTGTGGTCCCCTGGGTCTGAGATGGCTTCGCGATCGCCTATGCTTAGGGCTGCTTCGCGGGGCCCATGAGGTCCGGCGAGGTTCTTGAGTCTGCTGTGAGGAGGGTTGGAGATCATGCACTGCCCCTTCTGCAGGCACCCCGACAGCCGTGTGGTCGACAGTCGTACGACCGACGACGGCACGTCGATCCGCAGGCGCCGTCAGTGCCCTGACTGCTCCCGTCGTTTCACGACCGTGGAGACGTGCTCGCTCATGGTGGTCAAGCGGTCGGGGGTCACGGAGCCCTTCAGCCGCGCCAAGGTCATCAACGGCGTGCGCAAGGCATGTCAGGGACGGCCTGTCACCGAGGACGCGCTCGCCCAGCTCGGCCAGCGGGTCGAGGAGGCGGTGCGGGCCACCGGAAGCGCCGAGCTGACCACCCACGACGTGGGCCTGGCCATACTCGGCCCGTTGCAGGAGCTCGACCTCGTCGCCTATCTGCGATTCGCCTCCGTCTACCGGGCGTTCGACTCGCTCGAGGACTTCGAGGCCGCCATCGCGGAACTGAGGGAAGCGCCGCGAGGCCCCGCCGCGGACAAGGACGACGCGGCAGCCGGGAGCCAGGAAGACGATCGCGGGCCCGGCGGGACCACTCAGGTCCCCGTGCCCGCCCACGCCGCCGACTGACCGGAGGGCCGGAAACCGGGAGGAGCCCCGGCTTCCGGCCAGAAGGCGGCGGCCGAAGACCTGTTGCGGGTGGCGGCTGAGGGCGCCCGCAACACAAGACAGAACACCGTGCCACGGGAACAAACGGGGCACTTCAGGGCGTTTTTGCCCGTACAGGGAGGCGGCATGACAGAGACGGCGAGCGGTCCGGCACGAGGTTCCCGAGCCAAGGGCGGCAAGGCGGGAAACAAGGGGCTGCAGATCGAGCGCATCCACACGACCCCCGGCGTACACCCGTACGACGAGGTCGAGTGGGCGAGCCGTGACGTCGTCATGACCAACTGGCGCGACGGCTCGGTCAACTTCGAGCAGCGTGGCGTCGAGTTCCCCGACTTCTGGTCGGTGAACGCGGTCAACATCGTCACCAGCAAGTACTTCCGCGGTGCCGTCGGCACCCCGCAGCGCGAGACCAGCCTCAAGCAGCTGATCGACCGCATCGTGAAGACGTACCGGAAGGCCGGTGAGGACCACAAGTACTTCGCCTCGCCCGCCGACGCGGAGATCTTCGAGCATGAGCTGGCGTACGCCCTCCTGCACCAGATCTTCAGCTTCAACAGCCCCGTCTGGTTCAACGTGGGCACGTCGCAGCCCCAGCAGGTGTCCGCCTGCTTCATCCTGGCCGTCGACGACTCCATGGAGTCGATCCTCGACTGGTACAAGGAAGAGGGCATGATCTTCAAGGGCGGCTCCGGAGCCGGCCTGAACCTCTCCCGCATCCGCTCCTCCAAGGAGCTGCTGTCCTCCGGCGGCAACGCCTCCGGCCCGGTCTCCTTCATGCGTGGCGCCGACGCGTCCGCCGGCACCATCAAGTCCGGTGGCGCCACCCGCCGTGCGGCCAAGATGGTCGTGCTCGACGTCGACCACCCCGACATCGAGGACTTCATCGAGACCAAGGTCAAGGAAGAGGAGAAGATCCGCGTCCTGCGCGACGCGGGCTTCGACATGGACCTGGGCGGCGACGACATCACCTCCGTCCAGTACCAGAACGCCAACAACTCGGTCCGCGTGAACGACGAGTTCATGACGGCGGTCGAGGCCGGCGGCCGGTTCGGCCTGCGCGCCCGTATGACCGGCGAGGTCATCGAGGAGGTCGACGCCAAGGCGCTCTTCCGCAGGATCGCCGAGGCCGCCTGGGCCTGCGCCGACCCGGGCATCCAGTACGACGACACCATCAACACCTGGCACACCTGCCCCGAGTCCGGCCGGATCACCGCGTCGAACCCGTGCAGCGAGTACATGCACCTGGACAACACGTCCTGCAACCTGGCCTCGCTGAACCTGATGAAGTTCCTGAAGGACGACGGCAAGGGCAACCAGTCCTTCCAGACCGAGCGCTTCCAGAAGGTCGTCGAGCTGGTCATCACCGCGATGGACATCTCGATCTGCTTCGCGGACTTCCCGACCCAGAAGATCGGCGAGAACACGCGCGCGTTCCGCCAGCTCGGCATCGGCTACGCCAACCTCGGCGCCCTGCTGATGGCCACCGGCCACGCGTACGACTCGGACGGCGGCCGCGCCCTCGCCGGCGCCATCACCTCCCTGATGACGGGTACGGCCTACCGCCGCTCCGCCGAGCTGGCCGCGGTCGTCGGCACCTACGACGGCTACGCCCGCAACGCCGACGCCCACAACCGCGTCATGAAGCAGCACGCCGACGCCAACGGCACCGCCGTCCGCATGGACGACCTGGACACCCCGGTGTGGGCCGCCGCCACGGAGGCCTGGCAGGACGTCGTCCGTCTCGGTGAGAAGAACGGTTTCCGTAACTCCCAGGCGTCCGTCCTCGCCCCGACCGGCACCATCGGTCTCGCGATGTCCTGCGACACCACCGGCGTCGAGCCCGACCTGGCGCTCGTGAAGTTCAAGAAGCTGGTCGGCGGCGGCTCGATGCAGATCGTCAACGGCACCGTCCCGCAGGCCCTGCGCCGCCTGGGTTACCAGGAGGAGCAGATCGAGGCGATCGTCGCCCACATCGCCGAGCACGGCAATGTGATCGACGCCCCCAGCCTCAAGCACGAGCACTACGAGGTGTTCGACTGCGCCATGGGCGAGCGCGCCATCTCCCCGATGGGCCACGTCCGCATGATGGCCGCGATCCAGCCGTGGATCTCCGGCGCCATCTCCAAGACGGTCAACATGCCGGAGACGGCGACCGTCGAGGAGGTCGAGGAGATCTACTTCAAGGCCTGGAAGCTCGGCGTCAAGGCCCTCGCGATCTACCGCGACAACTGCAAGGTCGGCCAGCCGCTCTCCGCCAAGACCAAGGAGAAGGAGAAGGCCGAGGTCACGGAGAAGGCCGAGGCGACCATCCGCGAGACGGTCGAGAAGGTCATCGAGTACCGCCCGGTCCGCAAGCGCCTCCCGAAGGGACGTCCCGGCATCACCACGTCCTTCACCGTCGGCGGCGCCGAAGGCTACATGACCGCCAACTCCTACCCGGACGACGGTCTCGGCGAGGTCTTCCTGAAGATGTCCAAGCAGGGCTCGACCCTCGCGGGCATGATGGACGCCTTCTCCATCGCGGTCTCCGTCGGCCTCCAGTACGGCGTGCCGCTGGAGACGTACGTCTCGAAGTTCACCAACATGCGCTTCGAGCCGGCCGGTATGACCGACGACCCGGACGTGCGGATGGCGCAGTCGATCGTCGACTACATCTTCCGCCGCCTGGCGCTGGACTTCCTGCCCTTCGAGACCCGCTCCGCGCTCGGCATCCACTCCGCCGAGGAGCGTCAGCGGCACCTGGAGACCGGTTCCTACGAGCCGGCCGACGACGAGGTCGACGTCGAGGGCCTGGCCCAGTCGGCGCCGCGCGCCCAGGAGCTGAAGGCGGTCGCCACGCCGAAGGCCGAGCCCGAGGCGGCCAAGTCCGCCCCGAAGCAGGCCCACACCAGCGCCGAGCTGGTGGAGATGCAGCTGGGCATCCAGGCCGACGCCCCGCTGTGCTTCTCCTGCGGTACGAAGATGCAGCGGGCCGGTTCCTGCTACATCTGCGAGGGCTGCGGCTCGACCAGCGGCTGCAGCTGATACCGGGCGGAGTCGCGTCGGATGCCACACCCGACGTAGCTGAACCCGACGCGTGATCTCTGTGAGGGAGGTGCGTCAGCCCAGAGCTGACGCACCTCCCTCTCAGCGTTGGTACGTCTCGGCCCACCGGACGCCTCTGCATCAACTGCTCCGCCCGCAGCAGCAAGGGCACCTGTGATCGATGCGGCCGCACCGACACCCGGCTCGCCGCCCGCCGTACCGTGGGCCTCATCTGCTGCTCCTGTCACCGCGTTGACCCAGACGTCGCCGAAGAATGCGCCGCCTGCGGCCAACTCCGCGTGCCAGCAACCCGTCACCCGCGTAAACAAGTCTGCGGGTCAATACACCTAGATGGCATCGACACAAGGCCAGCCAAGAACGCGGCCCTGGCCGCACTCGCCGGCGACCTGCCCGCACCAGTCCACATACGTCGTCTGCGCCAGTACGGTCCAGACATGAAGTAAGGGGCGCCGGTCTTTGCCGGCGCCCCTTACCGTTACTGCAACCTGCCCATGTCCCGGGTGAAAGCCGCCGGATCCTCCTCGAAGCCATGGACACCGGGACGGAAGGTCCACTCCCCGGAGCCGTCACGCACGAATTCGGCGAACGTGGCCGCCGTCGCCCCGAGGACGGAGCCGAAGTCGTCCTCGGCGAGCACGGTGTAGCCCTCCCGGACGCGCATGGCCGGATGGAGCACGTCGGCGAACGTCTTGCGTTCGGGCCGCTGCTGGATGACGACGCCGACGACCACGCGCGCGTACCGGGCATCGAGCCGGTCCAGTTCCAGCGTCATGACCTCGTCCCAGCCGAAGCCCTTGCCGTCCGTGCTGTCCCGGTTGAGGAAGATCGTGCCGTCCGGTGAGCGGCTGTCGAAGTGCACCAGGTAGGCGGGATCCCCGTAGGCGTCGTCCGAGAGGAACGTCGCGGCAACGATGTCCAGATCGGTGGGCGGCCGGCCCGCCGGGCTGGGGTCCCACTTGAGCCCGACCTCGACCTTGCGGATTCCCTTGCTGAAGCCGGTCAACGGGCTTCCCCTTCCCCCCAGTGGTTGTCTGGCCCCCAACTCCTCTGCCGTCAGGGTTCCTTGTCCATCGTGCCACGCGCGCGGGAGCACATGCGCGGGTGATCTCCATCGGAGCGTGACCGGCGCCACGCCGGTGGCCTTACGATGGCGCGGTGCTGGTCAAGTGGATTCGCTGCACCGTGGTGGACCGCCGCGGTTTCGAGCGGGGGCAGCGGAAGTGGGCGGGGCTTCCGGGGGAGCCGGGTTTCCGGGGGCAGGGTGGGGGCTGGAGCCGGCAGCGGCCGGGGGTGGCGCACATCTTCGCCTTCTGGGAGAGCCGCGCCTTCTACGACTCCTTCACGGCCCGCTCCCACGACCGCCTGGCGGCCGCCCAGGCCGGCACGTTCAAGGACGCCCAGGTCAAGCTTTTCGAGTACCGCTTCGATGTGAAGACGGGGTTCGAGCCGCGGTTCACCGACACCGATCTGATCCGCGTGGCCCTGTGCCGGGTCCACGAGGAGCGTGTCGAGCACTTCACGCTCATGCAGGAGAAGGTCTGGAACCCCGCGATGGCCGGCTCGCCCGGGATGATCCGCGGGATGTTCGCCGAGGCACCCGAGCAGGAGTTCCTGGTCCTGTCGATGTGGCGGTCCGCGGCCGAGCACGGCAAGTACCGCACCGAGCGCGTGGAGCGCCTCGCGCTGCGCGCCCAGACCGAGGCCGACATCGCGGCGCTCTCCGGTGACATCGTGGAGCTGGAGCCGTCCTGGACGGTCTGAGGCCTCCGCCGGACCGGACCGGGTCCTGGTGGTACGGCGGTGCGTTTGAAGAGCAAACTCGTGTGACCTACGCTGTATGGGGCCGTTCGAGTGCTCGACTTTCCCTCGTTCGATCTAGGGTTTGGGCATGGCACGACCACGGCGCATCGTCCTTGTCCGGCACGGCGAGTCAACGGGCAACATTGACGACTCCGTGTACGAGCGCGAACCCGACCACGCTCTCGGGCTGACCGAGCGCGGCTGGCGGCAGGCAGAGGAGACCGGCAAGAAGCTCCGGGAACTCTTCGGCCGGGAACGCGTGAGCGTGTATGTCTCCCCCTACCGCCGGACGCACGACACGCTCCGCGCCTTCCACCTCGACCCCGACCTCATACGCGTCCGGGAGGAGCCCAGGCTCCGCGAGCAGGACTGGGGCAACTGGCAGGACCGCGACGACGTGCGCCTGCAGAAGGCCTACCGCGACGCGTACGGCCACTTCTTCTTCCGGTTCCCGCAGGGCGAGTCCGGCGCCGACGTGTACGACCGGGTCGGCGGCTTCCTGGAGAGCCTGTACCGCAGTTTCGAGGCACCGGACCATCCGCCGAACGTTCTCCTGGTGACGCACGGTCTCGCGATGCGGCTGTTCTGCATGCGCTGGTTCCACTGGACGGTCGCGGAATTCGAGTCGCTGTCGAACCCGGGGAACGCCGAGATGCGGATGCTCGTTCTCGGGGAGGACGGCAAGTACGCACTCGACCGGCCCTTCGACCGCTGGCGGGAGCCGGTGCCGTTCTGGGTGAACGGATAGAGTGGCAGAGCGATGACCGCTGACTCCTCTTCCCCCGGGCGCCTGGAGCGCGCCCTGGCGAGCCTGCGCGGACTGGCCGTGGGGGACGCCCTGGGCTCCCAGTTCTTCGTTCCGGCGCACTACCCCCTGCTGAAGCGACGCGAGCTGCCCGCGGGGCCCTGGCAATGGACGGACGACACCGAGATGGCCTGCTCCGTGGTCGCCGTACTCGCCGCCCACCAGCGCATCGACCAGGACGCGCTGGCCCGCTCCTTCGCCGGGCACCACGACTTCGACCGGGGCTACGGCCCCGCCGTCAATCGCCTGCTGAGACTCGTCCGGGAGGGCGGGGACTGGCGTGAGCTGGCCGCCGGCCTGTTCAACGGACAGGGGTCCTGGGGCAACGGAGCGGCCATGCGGATCGCGCCCCTGGGAGCCTGGTACGCGGACGATCCGGAGCAGGCGACCCACCAGGCGGAGATCTCGGCCTACCCCACCCACCAGCACCGTGAGGCCGTCGTCGGCGCCATGGCCGTGGCCGCGGCGGCGTCGCTGGCCGGTTCGCCGGACGGCACGCCCAGCCCCGAGTCGCTCCTCGACGGCGTCATCGCCCTGGTGCCGAAGAGCGCCGTCGGCCAGGGACTCCGCCGTGCCCGGGACATGCTCGACTACGGCGACGCGGGCACCGTCGCGGCCGTGCTGGGATGCGGACGGCGTACGACCGCCCACGACACCGTGCCCTTCGCCCTCTGGTCCGCCGCACGGAGCCTCGGCGACTTCGAGACGGCCTTCTGGACGACGGCCGGGGTGGGCGGCGACGTGGACACGACCTGCGCGATCGTGGGCGGCGTGCTCGCCTCGGGCAAGGCGGGGGCTCCGCCCGCCGCGTGGGCCGAGCGGGTCGAGGCGCTGCCGGACTGGGTACCGACAGGGCCCTGAGAGCCGCGACGCCGGGCACCGAGTCCGGGAAACTCCCCGTACCCGCCGGGAACTGTCCGTCACCACCGCCCTCGTGAACCTGCCGAGCGCGCCCCGGGTTTGGCTTCTGGAGCAGCTGAGGGGTCATCACCCTGGCCTCGGGTAGAGGCTCCTCACCCTGGGCCGGCAGGTCCGGCTGATCATGTACTCGCGTCCCGGCGTAGCGCTGCACTCGACACTTCGCGAGCGTAAATAAATTCGGGCGCGGCGCTTCGGGGGGTGATCGTCGGGGGCATGGGGGAGCTGGCCGTCAAGCTCCACGGCGAGGTCAACGCCCTCGGAACCGAGCGGGGGTAGGTGTGATCGGACGCGGTCAGTGGCTATGTCGTCGATCTCGTTCCGGCCGTGATGATGTACGGCTCAAAGATGTGCATCAGTGAATGGAGGGACCAGGATCCTGAAGAGGTGATCGACCGGCTGATGCTCCCGCTGCTCCGGTCCCACGGAGGCTGAGACCGCACGTCCGCGACCTGTGCGGCGGTCGGGCGACCGGGGTGTCGGGTGACGATCCCGGCGGCGTACGCTAAGGGCGCCATGCCGTACGAACCACCTACTCACACCGTCGAGCGCTCCCTGCGCGCCACGACCGGAGCGAAGGTCATTGCCGGTGTCGACGAGGTGGGGCGCGGCGCCTGGGCCGGACCTGTCACCGTCTGCGCCGCGATCACCGGGCTCCGTCGTGCACCGGAGGGGCTGACCGACTCCAAGCTGCTGACGATCAAGCGGCGCACGGAACTGGCCGGCGTCCTGCAGACGTGGGTGACGGCCTATGCGCTGGGGCATGCTTCCCCCGAGGAGATCGACGACCTGGGGATGACGGCCGCACTGCGGCTCGCCGCGGTCCGCGCCCTGGACGCCCTGCCGGTACGTCCCGACGCCGTGATCCTCGACGGGAAGCACGACTACCTCGGCGCCCCCTGGAAGGTGCGCACGGTGATCAAGGGCGATCGCTCGTGTGTGGCCGTCGCCGCGGCGTCGGTGATAGCCAAGGTCCAGCGCGACAAAATGATGGCCGAACTGGGTATCGACCATGCACACTTCGGTTTTGCGGACAACGCCGGGTATCCGTCGCCCGTGCACAAGGCCGCACTGGAGGAGTGGGGGCCCACCCCACACCACCGCTTGTCGTGGGCGTATCTTGATGCGTTGCCTCAGTGGCGGCATCTCAAGAAAGTCCGCAGCTGGGCGGACGGAAACGTTCCGGAAATCGAGGGTCAGCTCGGCTTCGATTTCTGACGGTTCCGCTCGCACTGATGTGCCACCCGGCCACCCGCGCCGCACCAAAGTTTGATAGATATCAGCTCATGCCTCTCATTCCCGAGGAGCCTCAGATTCACGAGAGTGCCCAGGGTCCCCGCGCCACTCCGGCCAGTGGCCGTACCGCGCCGACCCCCCGCCCCGTACCCGGCCCCCGCCCCGCGGCTCCGTCCCGCCCCGGTCGCCCCGGCCCTCCGCGGCCGGCACCGCCGGTGCAGCGCACGCCGCGTGATGTGACTCCGGCCAGGCCCGGCCCGTCGGGCCCGGCCGCTCCCGCCGCCACGCCGGCCACTCCGCAGATCCAGCTGGTCCCGGCCTCGGCCGAGGGCGCGCTCGACGCCGCCGAGGAGGCGGTGGACGTGCTGCTGGACTCGGGTCGTGCCCCCGGTGACGTGCTCGTACTCACCACAGGGTCCCAGCACCCTTGGGCGGAGCACGAGTTGTCCTTCGGCGAGGCTTCCTACTGGGCGCAGCACGATGCCGGTGACGACGTCTTCTACGCGGACGCCGCCATCGCCTCCCGCGCCGCGTCCCGCCCCGTGGTCGTCGTGGCCGTCAACGGAGGCCCCGCTTCCGCTGCTGCCGTGGCCCTTCCGCTGGCCCTCGCCAGGGCCGGCGCCCTGCTGATCGTCTGCGGCGACCCGCAGCAGATCAACTCGGTGCTGGGCGCCGGCGTCTGAGCCGCGTCCCGCGCCTAGGGGGCCCGGGACGGTGAAGGAGCCGCTCCGGCGGTATCCGCACAGCGTGACCTTCGGCATGCCCCCCGGCATGCCCGGACGACCGGCGGCCGTTCCGCTCAAGGGACGGCTTCCCGGCGCGACACCGAAGGCGCCCCCGCCGTCGGGACTCGTGGAGCGGATCTCGCACGCCTCGTAGGACCGCCGGGCGCGGCGCAGGTGTCGGCCGGGTCCCGGCGGAGGCATGCGTCTCCCGGCGGCGCACGGGCCTTGTCGTACGACGTTCCGGCAGCCTGGGCGGCGGGCGGTCGGCCTGCTGTCCGCGCGGCCCGGTCCGGGGCGCGGAAGGCGGTCGGGCGTAGGGCCCGACCTGCTGCCGCGTCCCTCAGCGAGCCGCCGCGCGGCGCAGGACCTCGGAGACCGGGCCGCCGGTGCGCGGCGCGTGCGGCGCGGCCTCCGACAGGGCGAGGGACTCCGGTGCGGAGTCGGCGTTGGGGCGGCGTCCGCTGCGCCCCTCGCCGAGCACGTGCCAGCCATCGTGGGTCAGCGTGATGTACGCCCCGCACCGCAGCCCGTGCAGTGTGCAGGCGTCACGCAGGCCCCACATCCAGGCGCCGTCCTCCTCCGTCCAACGCGCGTCGCCCTCACGGCAGTAGACGAGTATCGCCGTGCGCACCGGGGTGCGGCGCCGCAGGTCGTGCGGGATGACCCGGCGCAGCTGTGCGAGCAGAGCGTTGCGGAACATCCAGCCGTCGGCCGGGGACGGACGACGCGTGAACGACGCGCTGGCGCACAGCCGCTCGTCCGGATCGAGCACTGCCACGATCACCGTGGAGGGTCTTGGGCCATGGCGGGCATGCAGCCCACCGACGATCTCACGGGGGTTGCGCAGCAAAGGGATTCCGGCGGCGGCCCATTCGGCCGGCTCGAGCAGGCGACTGGCGGAGGCGGCGGACGCGGACGTCGACAACGAGGCCGCCGAGGACGAGGCGAATCCGAAGGTCACGTTCCTCCCTTCGGCTACGCGCCCACACTGCGGGCGAGGTCGGATTCGGGGGACCGCGCACCGCAGCAGAGCCCAACCGGATCACGGACGAACCGTGCGGGGAGCGGACCTCAATTCTTCCTGCCGAACTCGGATGCGGCAACGATCAATTGGGGCCACGGACTGTTATCCGACGGTGCGTGGCTTATATTCCTACCCAAAGGTTGGCCCCATGACGCCTGAGGTACGGGGGCGTGCCCGTAGGGGTTCCCTGGGTTCCCCTATGGCCGGGATCGGCCGGCTGCCTGTGACCCTGACCTGGCCGTCCTCGGTCGGCGTGTGGTCGGTGGACCGCTGGTGAGCCGGTCGTCGCGCTGTGTGAGTTCGCCGATTGTCAGTGGGATCGGGTTGCATGGGGGTATGGACGATCTGGAGCTGCGCACCGAAGCCGACGCCATTCTCGCTGAGCTGGTCGGTGATCCGGGAGGATCGGCGCGGTTGCGGGAGGACCAGTGGCAGGCGGTGGCGGCTCTGGTCGAGGAGCGTCGGCGTGCTCTGGTGGTACAGCGCACCGGCTGGGGCAAGTCGGCGGTGTACTTCGTGGCCACGGCGTTGCTGCGTCGGCGCGGGTCGGGTCCGACGGTGATCGTTTCTCCGTTGCTGGCGCTGATGCGTAACCAGGTCGAGGCGGCGGAGCGGGCCGGTATCCGGGCGCGGACGATCAACTCGGCCAACCCGGAGGAGTGGGAGACCATCTACGAGGAGATCTCGCACGGCGAGATCGACGTCCTGCTCGTGAGTCCGGAGCGCCTCAATTCGGTGGATTTCCGCGACCAGATGTTGCCCAAGCTGGCGGGCACCACCGGTCTGCTGGTGGTGGACGAGGCGCATTGCATCTCGGACTGGGGGCACGACTTCCGGCCCGACTACCGCAGGCTGAGGGCCATGCTCGCCGGCCTCCCGCCCGGTGTGCCGGTGCTGGCCACCACCGCGACCGCGAACGCCAGGGTCACCGCGGACGTGGCCGAGCAGCTGGGCACCGGTGCCGGTGAGGCGCTGGTGCTGCGGGGCTCGCTGGAGAGGGAGAGCCTGCGGCTGGGAGTCGTCCGGCTGCCGGATGCCGCGCACCGGCTGGCCTGGCTGGCGGAGCATCTGGACGACCTGCCGGGCTCGGGAATCGTCTACGCGCTGACGGTGGCCGCCGCCGAGGAGGCCACCGCTTTCCTGCGGCAGCGAGGCTTCAATGTGGCCTCCTACACCGGCAAGACGGAGAACGCCGACCGGTTGCAGGCCGAGGCCGATCTGCTGGCGAACCGGGTGAAGGCGCTGGTGGCGACTTCGGCGCTGGGGATGGGCTTCGACAAGCCGGACCTGGGCTTCGTGGTGCACCTGGGTTCGCCGTCCTCGCCGATCGCCTACTACCAGCAGGTGGGGCGTGCGGGCCGCGGTGTCGAGCATGCTGATGTGCTGCTGTTGCCGGGCAAGGAGGACGAGGCGATCTGGCGCTACTTCGCCGATACCGCCTTTCCGCCCGAGGCACAGGTCCGCCAGACCCTCTCGGCCCTGGCGGACGCGGGACGGCCGCTGTCCGTGCCGGCCCTGGAGGCGGCGGTCGATCTCCGGCGTACCCGGCTGGAGACCATGCTGAAGGTGCTCGACGTGGATGGCGCGGTCAAGCGGGTGAAGGGCGGCTGGATCTCCACCGGCGAGCCGTGGGTCTACGACGCCGAGCGGTACGCCTGGGTGGCCCGGCAGCGGGCGGCCGAGCAGGAGGCCATGCGCGACTACGTGAGTACGTCACGGTGCCGGATGGAGTTCCTGCGCCGGCAGCTGGACGACGAGGGCGCGACCGCGTGCGGGCGGTGCGACAACTGCGCCGGTGCCTGGGTCGACGTCTCCGTCTCGGCCGAGGCGTTGACCGGGGCGGTGAAGGAGCTGGACCGGCCGGGCGTGGAGGTGGAGCCGCGCCGGATGTGGCCGACGGGGATGCCCGCGCTCGGCATCGACCTCAAGGGCCGTATCCCCGCCAAGGAGCAGTGCTCGATTGGGCGTGCCCTGGGGCGGCTGTCGGACATCGGCTGGGGCAACAGGCTGCGCCCGTTGCTGGCCGAGAACGCGCCCGACGGTCCCGTCCCCGATGACGTCCTGCGGGCCGCGGTGGCGGTCCTCGCGGACTGGGCCCGCTCCCCGGGCGGCTGGGCACCCAACGCCCCGGACACCTCCGCCCGGCCGGTCGGCGTCGTCGCCGTACCGTCCCTGGCCCGTCCGCAGCTGGTGGGTTCCCTTGCCCAGGGGATCGCGGCCGTCGGCCGGCTGCCCTTCCTGGGCACCCTGACGTACACGGGGGAGGGCGGCGCGCACGCGGCACGGCGCAGCAACTCCGCTCAACGTCTTCGGGCGCTGTCCCGTGCCTTCACCGTCTCCGAAGACCTGGCCGGCACCTTGGTGAGCTCTCCCGGCCCCGTTCTGCTCGTGGACGATTACACCGACTCGGGCTGGACCCTTGCCGTCGCCGCCCGTCTGCTCCGCCGGGCAGGCAGTGGACAGGTCCTTCCGTTGGTCCTTGCTGCGGCGGGCTGAACGGTCCGGCTTGTCCGGGCTCCCCGGGTCTCCCGGACTCACCGGCCAGGCCATGGCTCCCCCGCCGTTCGTCGCCTCCCCGGGCTTCTCGCCCGGGGCGGCCCGCCGTGACGTACCGGTCCTGCACCGGACGGTCAACGGTCACCCGCTGATCTGGCTGGACAACGGCGCCACCACGCAGAAGCCACGTCCGGTGATCGAGGCACTGGCGGCGTTCTAGCTGTATTGATCACGAGCGTTGTTGACAGCCGCGGGGCTTGATCATGGCGAAGACCTCCGGTGTGGTGGAGCTGTCTAGGACTGCACCGCA
>NZ_JBEYEW010000066.1:0-15005 GCF_040634095.1 Streptomyces sp. NPDC007205 | reverse complement strand
CGGATCCTCCGCAAGGCCAGACTCAGCCCGAACGCACTCACGTCAACCACAAAGGCCATCCTCACCCTGGAGGCTCACCGTTGAAAAGGCTCCATATCTACGCCAGCATGCGCATCGGCGCCACCGCCCCCGAGTCCAGCCGCACGACGATCCACCGCATGGTGATGCCCTCGGTGACCGTTGCCGAGTTCAACATGGACTTCGACATGAGCTACTCCGCCGCTCCCCTGGGCATGGTCGCCGTGTGCCTCGTCCACGAGGGCTCCATCCAGTCACGCACCCTCGGAGACGTCGCTGACGTCGTCGGCCCCGGCGACCTGGTCTCCTTGGCCCCGCCCGACCTGCCCTCCGCCGGGCGGGTCCATTCGGCGCGCTACAACTTCACGATGCTGCACCCGGATCTGCTCACCCAGGTCGCGGCGACTGCAGAAGGGCGGAAGCCCCAGCCCGTCCGCGTTACCGGACACCGACCGCACTCGGCGACCGCAGCCCGCCAGCTGCAAAACGCCCTCTACTACCTGCGCGACCAGGTGCTGGCCGAGCCTACTGTCGCGGACCAGCCTCTGATCGTCTCCGCCGCCGGCCAACTGCTGGCCGCGAGCGTACTGTCGGCCTTCCCCAACACTGCGTGCACCGACCCCACCGCGTCCGACCGCAACGACGCACACCCGTACACGCTGCGACGAGCTCTTGCCTACATGGACGAAAATGCGGATAGCCCCCTCACTCTCGCAGACATCGCCGCTGCGGCCCACGTCACCATACGGTCCCTGCAGTACGCCTTTCGTCAGCACCTCGACACCACTCCACTCGCCCACCTTCGCCGGCTGCGCCTCTCCCGCGCACATGACGAGCTGCTGGTGGCCGATCCCTTCAGCGGCACCACAGTCATGGACATCGCCACCCGATGGGGCTTCTTCCACATGGGCCGCTTCGCCGCCCTCTATCGCGAAACCTACGGCCGATCACCGCGCCAGACCCTGACGGACACCACAACGTCCCGATCGCGACGCCCCGGCCGAGCGAGGCAAGAAGGCTGACAATCTCAATCGACGGCCTGACGCCCGGGAAGGCGGTACCGGACGGCGCGAAACCTGCTGTACGTCGCGACGACGGTCAGACCAGGCCTACCGGACCACTCCCCCGAACGGCGGGTCGGCGACAGACGCGCGGGAACGCTGCACGCGGCCGATCCGTTGGTTCGGGAACATCATGTCTGGGCTGAAGACAAGCGATGCCAGGCGGACGAGACGTTTATGCGAGGTCGGACGCACCGTGCTCACGGAGGAAGCGATGAGAAGCAACAATCCGGTCTTCCGGCGGGGGTTCCCGCGTAGCGACAGCTACACGAGATTCGGCACCGGCGGCGCGGCGGCAGCCACCGACCCGTATGGGTATGGCGGCTCATACGGCCACGGCGGGGGCAACCCGTACACGATCACGTCCCAGCAGACGGACCAGGCGTCCGCAGCCGGTCACATGACGATGGATGATGTCATCGCCCGCACCACGATGACGCTGGGCACAGTCGTCATCGGATCACTGCTCGCCTGGTTCGTGCTGCCGGTGACTTCCACCAGCTACGGCATCGCGATCGGAGCTGGGCTGGTGGCTATGCTTCTCGGCGTCGCCCAGTCGTTCAAACGGACCCCGTCCCCCATCCTGATCATCGCCTACGCGGCCTTCGAGGGTGTGTTTCTCGGGGTGATCAGCCGCATGTACAACGAGGCGTGGCAGGGCGCCCCAGTGCAGGCGATGCTGGGCACGGCGGCAGTGCTCTCCGGCTTGCTGCTCGCCTACAAGACTCGGGTGATCCGGGTCACCCAGCGCTATTTACGCATCGGCACGGCCGTCGCGATCGGCTTCCTGCTGCTGACGGCCGTCAATCTGCTCTTTGCCCCATTCGGCGGTGGCTTGGTACTCAGCGGCGGGCTCGGCATCTTCGTCGGGATCATCGGCGTGCTGCTCGGAGCCTTCTTCCTGTCGCTGGACTTCAAGCGGATCGAGGACGGCATCCAGTACGGCGCCCCTCGCGACGAGTCGTGGCTCGCCGCCTTCGGTCTCACCATGTCGTTAGTGTGGATCTACCTGGAGATGGTGCGGCTGATCACTCTCCTGCGCCGCGACGACTAGCGAGGCGGTGTCTCAAATGGTCTTCAGTGGTGGGTCATGGCTGAGTGATACGTCGCTATGAACTGTCGGGTTCATCCGGCCGCTGCTGCCTGAGCCCGTGCGGGGGCGGGAGCGGTTGGACGACCGCACCGTGCTCAACGGGATCGTGTGGAAGTTCCGGACCGTGGTGGCACGGCAGGATGCGCCCGAGCGGTACGGTCTCTGGGCGACACTGCACACCCGCTTGCGCCGGTGGGCCCTGGACGGCTCGTTCGAACGGATGCTCCGGGCCGCGCAGGCGAGGGCGGACGAGGCGGGAGGCGTCGACTGGCTCGTGTCGGTCGACTCCACCGTCGTCCGCGCCCACCAGCACGCCGCCGGGGCCCGAAAAAGGGGGGCTCCGCAGCCCGGCACTCGGACGTTCCCGAAGTGGCCTGACCAGCAGACCAACGACTGCACCCAGTTCACCGCCGTGATGGAAGCGATACGGGTGCCCCGGATCGGCCCGGGACGGCCGTGGGTCCGCCCCCGCCCACGTGCTGGGCGACAAGGGCTGCAGCTCCCGGGCGAATGGCCTGTTTGCCCAGCGCACCACGGTACTGGTGGGCGACAGCGACCGACACCCTGCCGTCCTTGGGGAGCGACACGTCATCGACCGCCCAGGCGTCGGGGCCGATCCGCGGCACCAGCCGCTCGGCGATCCGCCGGCGCACCGGCACCGGATCCCAGGTGGACTGGTTCACCAACTGGCGCAGGTCCTGCTCGCTGCCGTCCGGCAGTCGCAAGGCCATGGCCTGAATGGACGTGCGGCGGCCGTCCATCATCAGTCCCCGCAGATAACAGTCGCTCTTGGCCCGCTGGTCCTTGCGCGGTATCGAGGCGAACACGTCCGCCACGAATAACGCCAACATCGCCCGTACACGATTGGCTTCACCGCCCAGCCCGCCACCCATCAGCGTGCTGTTCGCGATGCTCCGCGACGGTACCTTCTACGAACCCAGAACCCCACACCTCGCTTGACGAAAGACATAGAGACACCCCCGGGGACCGACAACCATAGGTGCGTCAGCGCTCGGTGACCGTCCTCCGTCGGCGTATGTACATAGCGCCGCCGACCGCCACGAGGCCAGCGGCGCCGGGAAGTGCTGCCAGCTGCCAGTGGTCATCGGAGCGCTGTGAGGGATCGACCGCCTTGGACTGAGGGTCCTCACCGGTCGGGGTAAGGCTTGTGTACCCGCCGGCCAGTCCCTTGCGGTCGTACTCAGAGCCCGGCAATTTGTCGCCGTACCGTTTTTTCACGAGCTTCTGGTACTCAGCGAGAGGGATGCGGTCCTTGCCCTCGAGGCCGGTGCGTGCCTCCTTGTTGAGCGGTTCGACCGAGCCCTTGTCGGTGAGCCGGTACCAAGCGTTGATTTGCGGCTCGGTGAAGGTGCGTATGTGAGGGCTACCGGCGCCGCTTTCCGCGAAGGTGACTTCTCTGTCTCCGTCGCGGATGCCGGAAAGTTGCCAGCCGTCGCTGCCCGCGGTCGCGCCGCCGACGTTCTGGGTCTGGCCCTTCGGAGAGAGCAGCACAGAGGCCTTCTGGCCGTCTGAAGCGGTGACCCGGGACGCGAGGAAGGAGAGTCCCAGCCCCTCTTGGAGGGCACCTTTGACCTTACCCAGAACGAACTCGGGGCTGACCGCGTAGATCGGCACAAGGGACTGGAGGTCGAACTGGGGTGCGCCTGCTGTTGTGGTGGGTCCGCCGCCCTGCATGCCGCCGTCCGCGTCGCCGGTGCTTCCTTCTCGCTTGGCCGCGCCGAAGAAGCGCGAGACGGTCTCCTTGACCTTTTGGGTCTGGAGTACCTTCTGGGCTGACTGGTAGCCGGGGATGTCGCCACCGGCGTCGGCGGCATGCGCAGGGGTGGTGGTCATCGCGGCGAGCGCTGCTGCGGTGAGGACGCCACCCCAAGCGGCCGCGTGCGTGGAATTCCGCTTAATCTGCATGGTCGGTCGTCCTCCTTTAGTTATGAATGTTGATGCGCGAGTGGGTCCACTCGAATTGGTTGTTGCTCGAGTACTTGTCGTAGGCCCACCATGTGTACGTCTGGGTGTCGGGCCACGGGTCACCGACTGCGATCATGCGGCTGGCGCTGTCGTAGCCGTAAATGACGTTCATGTGGCCGCCGCCGCTGCGCCAGCCGATCCGGACGGCGAAAGGGTGACCGGCCTTGATCTGCTGAGTGGTTTCAGAGAAGGAGGCGCGGCTAATGCTGTCGCCACTGTCGGCGATGCCCATTCTGTCAAGGCCGTTGGCCATGTCATCGAGCGTGGCGGGCTGGTTGTTGCAGTTCACCCAGCGGCCAGTCGCGGCGAGTTGGCAGAAGTCGTGCTGGTCGTAGCCGGTAAAGCCCCAGTATTTGGCAATGGTCAGGCCGGACGCGTCCCAGCACCACTGGCTCTGGACCTGCTTCTGCATCTTGATACTGACAGTCTTCTGACCGGTCGTGGGGGTTCCGGGGGGCGTCGGGGTATCCGGATCAGGATTGCCGTTGCAGGGGGGCAGATCGTTGGTGTTCTCGGCGATGAAGGCGTCGGCAATGTAGTACGAACCTGAGCGCACCCATCGGGAGTCGTTCTCAACCGTGATGCCAACGGTCCGGCAAGTCATCGAAATCCGGTCACCCACGCGTGAGCGGCCGACGATCGTGGAGGAAGTTGAAGGCTGGGAACGCTGGTTGATGACGCTGTACTTCCCCTGTCCGCCGTAAAGGGTGCCGGTTACGGCGGCTTGGGCTTGGGTGCCGATGGCTAAGCCGAGGGCGACGCCGAGCGTAGCGGTGACGGCGGCTATGAGCGCTCTCACTCTTCTGGATAATCGAATCCTGTGCACCATTTTCCTTTCAAAAGGACGGGACCCGGCAGCGGCGTACGGGTGAAGGGGGTGAGCGCCCCGGAGGCGCAACGCCCTGTCCCGTTTGGGCCGCGTGCGGACATCTTGCCAGAGGAGGAAGGTCGCTTCTGCCTCAATGTCCTTACGGTGAGCACTGGTTCCGCGATAAATGACTCCTCAGTAACTGCTGATAAGTCATCAGGTAGTCGCTGAAGGACCGTAATTGATGATGCATCAGGTCTTCCTGTCTACTGCTTGATGTGACGTCATTCGAGACATGTGATCTTGCCTACACCTACCGACCGCACTCTGGGTGGCTGAGCTGCCGCGGGAGTAGTTACTGACGGGTCATTTGAAGAACAGTTACTGATGAGTTGTCATGGAATGGAACTGGTGACCCGAGTCGGAGATTCATCGGCAGTAGGCGGCGACTTTGTGGAGGATCTCGTCGGCGGTCTTCGTCCAGAGGAATGGCCGTGGGATGCTCGTTCCAGTCGGCGAGCCAGGTCCGGATGTCGCGTGCGAGGGCCTGGAGGGAGCGGTGGACACCGCGTTTGAGTTTCTTCTGCGTCAGTTCGGCGAACCACCGCTCCGCCAGGTTCAGCCCAGGACGCACTCGTCGGCGTGAAGTGCGGGTGGAGACGCGGGTGTGCCAGCAGCCGCTGCTTGATGGCAGGCGTCGTATGGGTGACGTAGTTGTCCCGGATCAGGTGCGCGTCGAGGCCGGCGGGCACTTCCTTGTCCAGCTTGGTGAGGAACTTTTTGAACTCCCCAGTCCGGTGCCTGTGGTGGAGGGAGCCGATGACCTTCCCCGTGGCGACCTCCAGGGCCGCGAGCAAGGTGGTGGTGCCGGCCCGGACGTAGCCGTGGCTGCGGCGTTCGGGAACCCGGGCATTGTCGGCGGCACGGGCTGGGACCGGTCCAGGGCCTGGATCTGCGACTTCTCGTCCGCGCACAGCGCCAGAGGCTTCTCCGGCGGGTCCAGATACAAGGCCCACGAGTCACGGACCTTGTCGATGAACAGCGGGTCGGTGGACAGCGGGCACGTCTGCGACCGGTGCGGTGCCAGCGCGAACGCCCGCCAGATCCGCAAACCGGGCCCCGTCCTTCACCCGCGCAGAGCGACGGGCCAAACCGGACTACCTCCGACCGCACCATCACCGCATGTGAACGCCTGAAGATCCCCGTCCCTTGCGGACAAAACCTACGACGGAGCTGGCCGGGCCTTTCTGCGCCCCATTCAAGCGGTGCCGCGGCTGTGAGCTGACCGTGTCCCAGCAGTTCAACCGGGCGCACGCCCGGCTTCGCAGCCCGGTCAAGCGGGCCTTCGCCCAACCCGAGCCCCTCACCGTCGCGGCCCTAACGCGGCATACGCGACCGCACAGTGGCCGAAGGCCCCCTTCACAGTGCCTCGTCGTCCCATTGGTCCAAGAGGAACTCGCCGAGCCCTTCCGCCGCCGGCGTGGCGCCGCCGTGGAGGAACGGTTCGGCCCAGATGGCTTTGCCGGTGGACGTATAGCGAGTGCCCCAGTGTTCGGCGAACTGGGCGACCAGGAAGAGTCCGCGGCCGCCCTCATCGGTGACGCGCGCGCGGCGCAGTCGGGGGGAGGTACTGCTGCCGTCGGAGACTTCCAAAATCAAGGTACCTGCGGGGGAGTCGCTGATCGGCGCGGTACGCAGCAGCCGGACGCCAATGGGATCGGTGCCGTAGCGGACGGCGTTGGTGATCAGCTCGCTGAGGATGAGTTCGGCGGTGAAGACGACCTGCTCCAGGCCCCACTCCGTCAGCCGGCGAGCACAGGCGGTGCGCACCGGGGCCACAGCCGCCGGGTCACGGGGCACCTCCCACTCGGCGACGTGCGCGGAATCGAGCCGGTGTGTGCGGGCCACCAGCAGCGCAACGTCATCCCTGGGCCGGTCCGGCAGCATGGCTGCCATCACCGCTTCACAGATGGCCTCGGGGGTACGAGTGGGGCCTGCCAGAGCGTTGCGCAGGGCCTCCAGCCCGACGTCCAGGTCGCGGTCGCGGTCCTCGACCAGTCCGTCGCTGAAGAGCGCCAGCGCGGATCCCTCCGGCACCGTCAGATCGGCGCACTCGACGGGCAGACCGGCACCCAGGCCCAGTGGCGGGGAGACAGGCATCTCGGGGAAGTCCACGGTACCGTCGGGCTGGACCACCGCCGGTCCTGGATGGCCCGCGGTCGCGAGGAGCAATCGCCCCGATGTGGGGTCGTATACAGCGTAGAGGCAGGTAGCCCCGGTGACCATGGCCTGCCCGTCCTCCCCTGCGTTCGCCTCCTCGGCATCGATCTGGGCCACCAGCTCGTCCATTCGGCTCAACAGCTCTTCCGGGGACATGTCCAGGCTCGCCAAGTTGAGAACGGCGGTGCGCAGCCTGCCCATGGTCGCCGCTGCGTGCAGACCATGGCCGACGACATCACCGACCACCAGCGCCACGCGTGTGCCGGAGAGCGGGATGACGTCGAACCAGTCCCCGCCCACTCCGGCCTGGGCCGGCAGATAGCGGTAGGCCACATCAAGGGCCGACTGCTCGGGCAGCTCACGCGGCAGCAGACTCTTCTGAAGGGCCACGGCCATGGCGTGTTCGCGGGTGTAACGGCGGGCGTTGTCGATGCATACCGCTGCCCGGGCGGCCAGTTCCTCGGCGAAGGACACGTCCTCGTCATGGAACAAGGGGGAGCTGTCGGCGCGCCAGAACTCCACCATTCCCAGCAGCCCGCCACGCGCCCGCAGCGGGACCACGAGCAGGGAGCGGATTCCGTGGTCGAGGCTCTGCTGGACATACTTGCACTGGGCCCACCAGCCGTCGGAAGTGCTCAATTCCCTCACCAGGACCGACCGGCCGCTCGTCATCGCCACGCAAATGGGATGGTCCCGGACGACATGGATCAGCTCACCGACGGGGTGGAAGAGATGGTCAGCGTCCCGGCCGGCAACTGCGGTTCGACGCATCTCGGTGATCGCGGCGGGTGCACTGGAGGGCTCCTCGCCCTGGAGGACGGGGTCCAACAGCTCGACGGTGACGACGTCGGCGAAACGCGGGACGGCCACCTCCGCCAGCTCCTCGGCGGTGTCCTTCACATCGAGCGTGGTGCCGATCCGCAGCCCTGCGTCGTACAGCAAATTGAGTCGCTCGCGGGCGGCCTCGGCCCGGCCGGAGAGAGCCTCTAGCTCGGTGGTGTCCCGCAGTGTCACCACGCTGCCGGCCGGTCCGTGAGGTGCGGTGAGCCGCTTGTTGACCGCGAGCAGCCGGTCGGCCGCAAGACACACCTCGTCGGTGGCGAGGCGTTCGGAGGCCAGCAGCTCGGCGAGACCTTCCTCCAGACCGAGATCGGTGATGTAGTGGTGCTCCGCGTCGGCCGGCAGGTGCAGCAGCCGCCGCGCCTCGTCGTTGGCCAGCATCAGCTGGCCGTCACCGCCGATGATCAGTACCCCTTCCCTTACGGCGTGCAGGACCGCGTCGTGGTGCTCGTACATCCGGGTCATCTCGCCCGGCCCCAGGCCATGGGTCTGCCGTCGTAACCAGCGGCTCACCAGCCCCGAGCCGCTTGCGGCGATGAGAAGAGCCGCGGCAGCGCCGCCGAACAGCACCGGCAGCTGCCGGTTGACCATGTACTGCACCTTCTCGACCGTGACGGGGACGGAGACGATGGCGATGACCGAGTTGTCCGGAGCCCGGACGGGGACTGCCGAGATCACGGAGAGCCCCAAAGGCCCCTGGAAGGTCCTGGTGAACGGCTTGCCGGTCGCGGCCTCCGCATAGGGACCGATCACACGTTTCCCGATCTGGTGCGGGTCGCTGTGGGTGAGGGTGATTCCGTCGAGCCGGTACACGATGACGGCGTCGACGCCCACTGTCTTCCGCGCCGCCTCGGCGTGCGGCTGCAGCACCTCGGACGGGTGCGGACCCTTCAGTGCCCCTACGATCCCCGGGGAGTTCGCGAACGTCTGCGCGGTGATGAGCGTCCGGTTCCGGGCATTCGCCATACTGTCGCGTCGATCCTGCGCGACGAGAGCGACCAGCGTCGCTGCGACGAGCAGCAGTACGACCTCCAATTGCAGGAGGAGGACTTGGCCGGCGAGGCTACGCACACTCAGCAGCGAGTAGAGCCGCTGCCGCAGCTGCCCGGACTTTTCCCTCTGCCCAGGTGCACTTGGCTGCTCTCCCCCGTGGTGCCGTTGTTCTTGACGAGAATCCCGACCGTGCTCAGATGTCGTCGCGGACACATCGGATGCCTCGCGCCCGTTTTGACCGGATAATTCACCCATATCACCTTTTTATACTTTCGGATCGCTGCCCACGAGAGGATCAGGAAGATCGGCCCGAGCGGCCAGAGCGACGAGTGCCGCGTGCCGTACGTTCCCCGAACAGGGAAGAAGCCGAAGCGGGAGAACCGTGAGACCAAGCGAGCGAACGAGATCCTCAGGGTTCGTCGCGGTCTTTTCACACCAGCACTTTTCGGACGCTGGGGGTGAGGTCTTCGCCGGAGCGGCTGAACAAGGAGTTCAGCCTCGGCACCAACGTGGCAAGTGGACCGAGGCCCGCCGCTACATGCGCCACGACTATCCAGGAGCCAGCAGCCCGTCTGGCCAGGCGCCACAACAGGCGCGCCAATGACAACGGAATGCACAAGGCAGACCTGGCGCATCACCGCAGTCGAAAAAGAGCCGGACGTCCCTCTCACGCCAAGCTCTGAGCACCGGGTGCTGCCCGCAATCCCACGTCATGGTGATCTCGGACCGTGTCCTACATGGTCATCTTGAGGAGCCGTTTGTAGCAGCATTGTGCGGCTGCCAGTCCGAGAAAGGCCAGGTAGTTGGCAGGTTTGCGCTCGTAGCGGTGGTTGAGGCGGCAGTGGCCGGCCCCGCAGGTGAGGGATGTCGTAGGCGTCGCCGGCATGAAGACGCGCGGGCTTGGAATCGGCTGCATGGGTTCGTGTCCCCGGGCTTGCCAAGCCCGGCTGGTGACTCGCTGTGAATAGGTCAAACCAGCACCAGGGGGCTCGGCGGTGCGGTGATCTCGAATGTGCGGCCGTCTCGTATGAGGGCCCACAAGACGTTCAAGCGGCGGCGTGCAAGGGCGATGACAGCCTGCTTGTGGCTCTTCCCTTCGGCTCGTTTGCGCTCGTAGAACGCCGTAGACACCGTTTCTTTTGGTGTGATCCGTTCGTTGAATCATGCATGACGGATCTGGTTGAGCGGCTGGTGCCGGACGAGTTATGGGTGTTGTTCCGGCGGGTGGTGCCGCCGAGGGAGGTGAGGCGTCCGCAGGGCGGGGGCCGGCGTCGGGCGGGTGATCGCGAAACGCTTGCCGCGATCATCTTCGTGGCCACCTCGGGCTGTACCTGGCGGCAGTTGCCGCCGGTGTTCGGACCGGCCTGGCCCACGGTCTACCGGCGCTTTGCGCAGTGGAGCCGGGACAGGGTCTGGGCCAGGCTCCACCGCGTCATCCTGGACGAACTCGGCAGCCATGGCGAGTTGGACTGGTCGCGGTGCGCGATCGACTCGGTCAGTGTCCGGGCCGCAAAAGGGGGCCACTGACCGGACCGAATCCGACCGGCCGTGGCAAGTTGGGATTGAAGATCCGCCTCATCACGGACCGGAGCGGACTGCCCCTGTCGCTGGGGATCTCCGGCGTTAACATGCACGACAGTCTCGGCCTGAAGCCGCTCGTGCGCGGGATCCCGCCGATCCGCTCCCGCCGCGGGCCCCGCCGCCGACGCCCCGCCAAGCTCCACGCCGACAAGGGCTATGACTACGACCACCTGAGGAAATGGCTCCGTGAACGAGGCATTCGGCACCGTATCGCCCGCAAGGGCATCGAGTCGTCCACGCGGCTCGGCCGTCATCGATGGGTGGTCGAGAGGACCGTGTCATGGCTGGCCGGCTGCCGACGCCTGCACCGCCGCTACGAGCGAAAGTCGGAACACTTCCTCGCCTTCGTCGGTATAGCAGCAGCCCTCATCTGCCACCGCCGACTCACCAAATGAAACGGTGTCTTAGACCGTGTCCTATGTGGTGATCGCTCGTTGGGCTGTTCATGGGGCGGGGTACGTGGAGTTGGATTGTTCCGGACGGGCTGTGGGAGATCGCCGAGCCGCTGATCCCGCCGTCGAAGGTGCGGCCACAGGGCGGCGGAACGCAGGACACACCTGATGAGACGCTGTTCGCGGCGATCATCTACGTGCTGGTCAGCGGTTGTGCCTGGCGGGCTCTGCCGCCGTGCTTCGGGATATCGAAGTCGACTGCGCACCGCCGGTTCCTGATCTGGTCGCGGGCCGGGGTGTGGGGCCGGCTGCATGAGGCGGTGCTGCACCGGCTCGATGACGCCGGCCTCATCGACGTCTCGCGCGTGGTCCTCGACTCCGCTCACGTGCGGGCCAAAAAGGGGGCGAACTCACAGGTCCGAGCCCCGTGGACCGGGGTAAGCCGGGTTCCAAGATGCACGTCCTGCCGGACGCGAACGGACTGCCCCTCCTCGTCGGCGTCTCGGCCGCCAACACCCACGACAGCGAAGCGCTGAAGCCCATGGTCGCCGGTCACCAAACGAGACACGACCCCCACCGCGGCCGCTACTTCAAGCCTCAGCGCCTGCACGCCGACAAGGCGTATGACATCCCCCACCTGCGGAAATGGTTACGTGGCAAGCGCATCGGCGTGCGCATCGCCCGCAAAGGCATCGAGTCCAGCGAACGGCTTGGCCGCCGCAGGTGGGTGATCGAGCGGACGATCTCGTGGCTGTCCGGCTACCGCCGACTCAGCCCCCGCTACGAACGCGATCCCCGCAACTACCTGGCCTTTCTCGGCCTCGCCGCAGCCCTGTGCTGCTACAAGCGCCTCCTCCGCCTCACCACATAGGACACGGTCTTAAGACCTACGCGAGGATGTAGGCCGTACACCGGAAGGTCCGCTGAAGCGAAAGGTCTTCCCAAGTCGCGTGCCACCGGCGCTTCGCGTGCCGACAGCCTTGCCTGCCGGTGCACATGGTCTGCAAGGGTGATCCGCCCGGGCGGCCGCGAGCAGGACCTTTCTCCCTTCAGCACAGAGGCGCTTGAGATCCTTCCGCTATGCCACGTGAGTTGTGACTCAGGAGGTGTTATTGCCAGGTGTGGGATCGACGTCCTTACCTGGACTGTCGCGGTTCGTCCAAGGCGGGGGTTGGGGCAGAGCCGGACACAATGAGGGTGGTGCTCGCGCCTACGGCGAGCCCAGTGCCCGTACAGGACAGTCACAAGCCTGTGACGGTGCATCCGTAGGTCGAAGTCGGGGGTTTGACCAGCCGGCTCGGCAGCGTGTCCTTGACCGTCCAGCCCTACGAAGCATCCGGCCCTTGTCGGTGTGACGGTGATCTTGTAGATCTGAGAAGGAAATCGTGCCCGTGCTGGCAGTGCCCGTATAGAACGTCACCTGGGCACTGCCAGCCGCCTGGAAGATCTGTTCGTTGCAGGTGAATCCGTTTGTGTGACAATTGGGTCATGTAAATGGGCGATGGTGGTGTGTTGCCGCTTCCAGGCGTCCGCAGTCTGGCCTTCCCAGCCTGGTGTTTCTCAGGCCTCGCCAAGCCGGCCGCCTGGCCGCACTGGCTCCGGGATCCGATAGGGGGTCAGGCCCTCGAACGACCTGACCGTGCAGATCTCCAGGGCCCGTTCGTGCCACGGCAAGCGCCCCGTGTGACTGTTGACCTTGTGCGCGGCTGCCTCCGTCATAATGGAGGTCGCTTCCCCTCTATATATGCGGGTTCAAGCTCGGGGACGGTGTTTTATTCACGGTAAGCCGCCTTTCCTTTGCCTCTGGCCCTTTGCCGGCGGGTGGGTGGACCTGCGCCGCTGGAGTTGTTGGGCCCGTCGCCTCCCCTGTGGGCGACGGGCCCAACGTGGAAGTGGAGTCCTCCGCTGCCCTCAACAACCCCGGCGGGCCGAGGTGCGATCGACCCGAACCGCTGCGGAGACGTGACGCTGGAGGCTTCGTGCGCCGCGAAGACCCGCTCCCCGGCCCAGATCGGATCGCGATCATCAGCAGGCGGTGCGCGCTCGCTCGGGCTGGAATGGTGAATGGCCAACGGGTCACAGCGGGAGCCTGGCACGCTGACCGTTCAGCACGTAGTCGAGACCGTCGTCCCGACGGCCCTGCATCGGTCCTGCTGCGGCGGCACCCGGGCGGATCCGTGGGGCTGGTCACTGATCTCGGTTCGTTAGGGTGATGTAGGGGTGTCCAGGGGCAGGCCTATCCCGGCTATGAACCCGTCGAGGGTGTCGGGTCGGCACTGCAGGCGTTTGAGCCGGTTACGCACGAGCCTCTCCAGGCGGTCGAGGGCGACGACGACGAGGTGGGCCAGGCTGCGTTTGACGTGTGCCCAGCGGGCGAGTACGCAGGAAGCAGGAACATTGTCAGCCACTCACGTTCGGCAACCAGTTCCTGCATCGTCTCGGAGACGTGGGTGTTGAGCCGGTCCCACACGAGCACGATGGGTGCCTTGACCAGCTGGTGCACGCCGTCCAGGAGGGCGATGCAGTCCCGCTCGCTGCCCTTGCCCGCGGGATGGGTGAGCAGGCGGTGGCGCAACCGGGTGCGGGAGCCCGGGCGCCAGGCGATCAGCCCGGCCACCGACAGGCGTCCCGAGCGCCGTCCGCTTACGGTGACGACCGGAGTGTGGCCCCGCCGGCCCCAGGTGCGTCCTGCCCTATGGATCCTCACGATCCAATGATCAGGGTGTCCACGACCACGGGGAAACGCCCCCAGCGCCTACACGCCGACAAGGCCTACGACGTGCCCACCTGCGGAAAAAGTTACGCGGCAAGCGGATCGGCGTACGCATCGCCCGCAAAGGTGCCGAGTCCAGCGAACGGCTGGGCCGCTTCAGGTGGGTGATCGAGCGGCCGATCTCGTGGCTGTCCGGCTACCACCGAATCAGCCACCGCTACGAACGCGACCCCCGCAACTACCTCGCTTTTCTCGGCCTCGCCGCAGCCATCCGCTGCTACAAGCGACTGCTCCGCCTCACCACATAGGACACCGTCTATTAGTATGGTCCCCTCATGCGACCGGCTTCATGGTCTCCCCCTCAACGGCGCAGCCGCCACCGGGCCGGAACTGGCAGCGGGGTCACCAACTCGGCGGCCTGACATCGGCAGCACCTCCTCCACCGCCTCGTTCAAGGCCTCCAGCGGTGCCCTTCCGTACGGCTTGCAGGCCGGCAGATCATCGGCCACCCCGTGATCACCTTCGCCGCCACTTCGACGAACCACGGGACCCGCGCCCCGCACCGCCCCCGGTCCAGGCCCGACCCCGGATACGCCGACGGCCCGCACTTGCAATGAGAAAGCAAGTGCGGGCCGTCGGTCACCAGCCACCGCAGCAACAACGGCCTGACTCTGCAGTCACCAGCCGGAGATCTTCCGGGTGCACAAGAGGCTCGGCGCCGAACGCAGCCAAGCCATTTCCCGAGCAGGGCAACGTCGCCGAGGTGATGGCGCACTCCCCGCTCGAAGGCTCCCCGTCCGAAAAGGCGCCCAGCGCTAGAAGTTTCCGCAGACGTTCCCGAACGTGGGGTTGAGAGCCCCAATGACGGTGACTGCGTTGCCACACGCATTGACGGGCACGTGTACGGGCGCCTGAACCAGGTTGCCACTCAGAATTCCGGGAGAGTTCTGAACCCTGCCAGCGGCATAGCCGTCGGCAGCTGCGGCGCTCGCGCATCCGAGGAGCGCGGTAGCAGCCAGAGCAGCGACAACGAGAGGTAGACGGGAACGCATTGTTTCTCCTTCAGATGTGGGGCAGTGAACACCCATTTGCTCTCCCGACGATCAGCGGAGAAACGCTGATCCAGAAAGAATTCAGCAGAAACCACTCGATCAGTTACTGAACCGTTTTCATCCTGTCCTGCTGGGGTGAAGGTGCAGGTCAGCGGTGTGGGGTGACGAGACGAGGCTCCTGGTCGTTGCGGTGGTGTTCTCTACGCACCACGCATCGTCCGAGGAGCCTCGCTTGGTCCCGTATCGTG
>NZ_JBEYEW010000065.1:0-15485 GCF_040634095.1 Streptomyces sp. NPDC007205 | reverse complement strand
CCTGCACGCGGATCAGACGCGCACAGCCAAGCCGAGGCAAGCGGTGTCAAGCATCAGGTGAAGCCACAACGTCAAGCATCAACCGAGACAAGACAGATCCGTCGGGCGCACCGCTGTTCGGATCTTCACGGCTTCCCCTAGGATCCCCGTCTGTCTCCTACACATCAGAGGGTTTCTTGAAGCCATACCTTCGGCGGATAGCGCAGCTGTGCCTCGCCGCCGCGATCAGCCTCACTCCCCTGGCAGCACCTGCTGCTTCACAGACGGCGGCCGCCGCCCCGGCCCGCCCGGCGGCCATGGCCGGCAACGGCGGGCTCGATCTGCTCGTGCAGGGCGCCAACTGGGAGGTCCTGCAGACAGCCCGATACGCCAACGGCAAGTGGGCCCCGACCAAGCGGCTGTTCAAGAGCGGGTACTTCTACGACTTCACCGACGTGGTGCAGAACGGCCGGCTGCGTCTGTTCATCGAGCAGCCCACCGGCTCGGACGTCACCTTGGAGGAGACCACCCAGAAATCGGACGGCAGCTGGGCCGCGCCCACCTCGATGCCCGGCCTGGCGCCGGTGCGGGTGACCTCCAAGCCGACGCGGAACTACCTCGCGGCAGCCGTCGTGGGAACCCACGTGCACCTGGTGTACATCGACACCAACGGCCGCCTGATGCACACCATGGAGCAGTCCAACGGCACCTGGACCGCTCCCGACCAGGTGGCGCCAGGCGGCGTCTACCGCAACGACTGGTTCGAGAGCCTGTCGGCCGCCTCGGTCGGTGGAGGGCTGCAGGTGGCCGCGGTGGACCAGATCCACCGCACCGTTCTGCACACCGCGCTCGGCGCGAACGGCAGGTGGACGCCGTGGAGCAACGTGCTGTCCTGGACCGGCACTCCCCGCCACTGGGGCATGCCGATTCGGGTGGCTATGGCCGGGTTCGGCAGCAGCCTGCAGATGGTCGTGCTGACCAACGGCCAGGTCGCGCAGTACCACACCATCCGCAGCCCGAACGGGCACTGGAGCACCTGGGATGACATCAACGCACGGGTGGACTTCAACCGCGCGGGCTTCATCGGCACCGTGCTGAATGAGGTCACCGCCGTCAACGTGGCAGGAAACCTCCAGCTCGTTTTCGCCTCCGGCGATGACCGCGGCACGCTCTTCCACACCATGCGCTACGCCAACGGCGCGTGGACCCGGGCAACGCTGGTCCAGCATTACACGAACATGTCCGCCTGGCGGCCCGACGGAGTGGCTGGATCATCCGGCTGAGCTGCGGCCGGGCGCAAGCGCCCTCCGCGCGGTGCCGGGGGAATGCCCGGCACCACTGCGCCGCATCCGCCGGCAGATCTCGATCCGCTATCGGGCGACACATGGGAGGGGTCGCCGGATAGCGGCCAGTACCAGGAGCATGGCGGTCAGTTCAGGGCGTAAGTATGGGAGGGTCTCTGAGCAGGAGGCGGCCCCGCTTCCCCACACGAGTGGGGAAGCGGGGCCGTCCCGTTCTGGCTCAGTCGACGCGTGCCGCCTGCGTCTGCTGGTCCTTGCCCAGCATGTCGTAGACCTTGGCCCGTTCCTCCGGCGGCATCTTGTGGAGGAGCAGATGAGCAGCCTTCAGGCCATCGTGGTACGGGAACAGCTTCAGCCCCGGGCCGTCCGTGGGTTCGTCTTCTGGTGAGGCGTCCCGTGGCTCGGGGATGCCGTCCGGCAGCGTTCCCAGCCTCTGGGTGGGGGTTTCCCGGGTGGGCGGGCCGGCAGGCGTGTATCCCGCGGTAAGGGTCTGCGGCTCTTCGGGCTGCTGGTTTACCGCGGTAAACCGGGCGTCCGTGGTCGGCTCCGTGAGCGTGCCGGTGGGAGCCTGAGCCGGGTCGTGGTTTACCGCGGTAAACCGGGTGGTCTCTGAAGCCGGGGGCGTGGCCGGCATTCGGGCGGAGTTGAGCGGCTCGGGCGGGTTGGCTGCCTGGGCCCGAAGCCGAGCTGCGGCTTCCTTCTCCAGGCGCCGCCGTTCAAGGTGCTCGCTCCAGGCTGCAGGCTGCGCCTCGGGCGGCAGACCGGCGATGTCACGGGCGACTCGGACGGGCATCTCGCCTGCGCTGACGAGGTCCTGCAGTTCGGGGGCGAGTTTGAGCAGCTTGCGTTGCTGGCTGACCCATCCCTTGGTCTTGCCGTAGTAGGTGGCGACCTGGTCGGCGCCGCCGAGTTCGGTGACCATCGTCTCGATCGCGATGGCCCGTTCGATGGGATCGAGGTCCTGCCGGTCGTTGTTCTCCGACTGCACAGCGTCGAGGAAGGTGGCACGGTCCTTGGCGACGTCCTCACGGTGGACGACCTCAAGGGTCGGCCGGCCGACCAGACGTGAAGCGCGGTAGCGCCGCTCCCCGTTGGCGATGACGTACGAAGCGAGGCCCACGCGGTCGGCCTCGTTCGACCACAGCTTCAGGTAGGCGGCGCGAGAGACCACGACCGCCGGCTGGAGCTGTTCCTTCTTCAGCTTCTCCCCGAACTCGCGCAGCTCCTCGTCGGTGCCGAAGTTGCGGCGCGGGTTGAACCGGGTGCAGTGCAGTTTGTCCAGGGGCAACGACATCAGGACGGCGTCGCTGCGGCCGGGGACGTCTTCGACCTTGGCACCGGCGAGTGAGGCCAGGCTGGTACGGCGGCCTGCCATCACCGGCCTCCCCCGTACCCGAGTTCGATGGCGAGGCGGTAGAAGTCCTCACGTGCCTTGTAGGAGGGCCGGTTCTCCTCGTACTGGGTGACGACCTTGCCTTCCACGGAGGCCCGGGTGTGGACCTTGTAACGCCTTATCACCGTCTCCAAGCTGGGCCAGCCCTGCGCCTTGATGTAGTCCCGGGTCTCCTCGAGGTCGGCCTTACCGTCGCGGGGGTCCCAGTTGTTGACGAGGACCCGGTAGGGCAGCCCGGTGGGTTCGATGACCTTGGCGATGGTGCGGGCGGTCGGGTCGAAGGCGAGTGGTTCGGGCGGCAGCGGGACGATGACTTCGTGGGCGTACTTCAGGGCTTCGAGGAGAAGGTTTTCGTCCTGGAGGCTGCCGGGGGTGTCGATGAAGACGTACTGAAGCTGGCCTGAGCCCTTGAGGACGTCGGCGACGACGGCGCCGATGTTGAGGGTGACGGTGGTCTTGCCGACGCCGCCTTTCTGGTTGGCGATGACGACGACCCTTGCGCCGGTGTCTTTGAGGACGGCGAGGTTCTCCGGAGTCTCGTGCTCCTGGGAGAAGTCGAAGGGTAGGTCGGTGATCCTGTTCGCCCACCAGACTGTCGAGGCCTGAGGGTCGATGGATACGACGTAGACAGCAGCTTGCATCTGATGCTCCGTATGCTTCCCGATGTTCCGGTACTGCGGGCATGGAGCATCATTGCAGACGCCTGCCGGGTCGCTTGTGGCGACTCAGGCAATTCAGACGTAGAGGCTCACGGGTTTACCGCGGTAAACCCGTGAGCGGCCCGGGCCGAGGAGATCGGGCTGGCGTGACCGGCCGTGTCAAGTCTGGTCAGGGCCCCCGTATGGCGAAGTGACCCGACTCGGGAGTCGGGTCACTTCGCCATACGGAACTCTAGCTTCCGACGGCGCGCAGGTGCCGTCCGGCGGGGCCTCGGTCCTCGAACATCGCTGGGGCGAGTCGGTAGAGTTTCACGCTTCCGACGCTGCCGGTTTCTTCCATCCAGCCGGCCGTGACCAGTTCTTTCCGGGTACGGGACAACACCGGTGGCGTCATCCCGGCTGTGGCGGCCAGCTCGCTCGCCTTGATCATCACTGTGCCGTCCGGCCGTTGCTCCGAGGAGGCGTACAGCATCACGACGATCCGCTGGTTGGGGTTGAGTACGCGCCCAGTCTTCTTGAGCAGGTACTGAACGTCTTCCGCATCGTGAATCCTCATCAGGCCTCGTCCTTCGTCCGGCGCCGCCGGTCACGGGGCTCTCGCACCTTGGTCTCCGGTGGGTTCCAGTCCTTCACCGCTTCCCGGTGTGCGAAACCGGTGCCGATGAAGGCAAGGTATGGCGTGCACCTGTAGAAGGTGGTCCGCCCTAGCCCGCCCGCCTCCACCAGCAGGCGGGCCTTCTTGAGCACTTTCACCACTCTTGACAGAGCATCTGGGCTCATGCCGAGCTCTGCCGCGATATCTGCCCCCGTTCGCATGATGGCTTCTTCGCTGGTCTCCGTGGCGAACCAGTACCAGACGAGTACGCGGAACTCCCGGTCGGTCAGGCCCGAAGCTGCGGAGGCCAGCTCGCGGCCCTTGCGGATACCCACGTTGATGTGGGCGCCGTCGAACGCATAGTTGGCGCGCTGTACCTCCTCTACCTCACCTGTGTCCTGGTCGACCAGCGCGAGGATTCTCCGCGCTTGCTCTGCCATGTGACGGCCAACTCTCTCGGTCGATGCGGTGGTGGGTAAGCGATCCGACTCAGGGAGCGGCTCACTTACCAGGAAGAGCATTACCACATTGCTAAGCGATCCTGCTGTGGAATCGGATCGATGAGCTTCGGGCACATGTGCATGTAGCTAACCGATCCGACTCCAGAGTCGGATCAACCCGATTCTGGAGTCGGGTTGATCCGCTCCCAGAGTCGGATCAACCCGATCCCTGAGTCGGCAATGCCGATCCCCGGATCGGGTAACCCGATCCCAGCATCGGATCAGATCGTACGTTTCCGCAGGTCAGGGCTGTGCGGGGGCTGCGCGTTCTTATTGCACGAAGGAAGGACCACACGTGCGGCGCCGTGAGGGTTGGCCCTGCGGGCCGCCGCAAGCGGCGGTCCTCGGGCGTGTCGGGCACGCCAATCAGCCATCTGCGGGCCGCCGGAGGCCAGGCAAGCAGCAGCAACAGGAAACTTGGCTGGGCTACGTCTGGGGCACAGGTGCATACGCGTGCGTGGTCGGTCGACTGTCCCGCCGTCGTGGCGGGCTGGTCTCGGCTGAGGTGACGAAGGGGCAAGGGGTGTTGTCGCAGGCGTTACTCCGGAAGTGACAGTGATAGCTCCGTCCAGCACCTGCCTGCCGCACCCGACGAAGTCCTGCCTGACCGAGCTGAGCAGTGGAGGCGTTCGTGCCTGTCTCGGCGTTGATGGGCCGGTACTTGGTCACTTCCCGTCTTTGGCGTCCTCTGTGGCGAAAGGGCTCGACGCGTAAGAGCGTCACGTACACCGCCTTCCGCGAGGTCGGCCGTGTGATCCGCACTGTTCAACTGCTGCGCAGGTCCTTCGGCCCGGGCGAGCGAAGCAACCGCACTTACCCAGTCCAGGGTCGAGACCACCTTGTCGGACGGTTCTTTTGTGGCCGCCCAGGCCTGCTGGCCGGTGACGCGCCAGACGGCCTGGGCGGGTGGCGTGTGAGGGTGAGAGAAGGCCCCAGGGCCGTGACGTCCCTGAGGCCACCCAGCGCTTCCGCTCCCTGCCCGGCGGGCCGGAACAAGGCGGCGCTTCAGGGAGAGTCCCTGCTGAGAGGGACGTTCACAGCATCACCCGGAACTGCGAATACGTTCTCTCGGCTGGCTTGTGGGGCTGCTGGCGGGCGTTGTGGCGCGTTGCTGGTGGTGAGCGCCTGTGCGCCTGCCACGCCCTCTGCCCGCACACGGCCTGTACGTCGCACGGTCGAACGCGTGGGGGATATGTGGGTACAGGAGTGCGCGGGCCGCGGGGACGGCAGCAGGTGCCCGCACGGGGCCGTACTGACCGTCGACGCGGGAATCCCGGAGTACCGGTGCGACGACTGCCGGGGCTACTGGGAGCTGGACGAGACGGAGCCGGAACGCCGGCCGGGCCAGGATGATGCGCTGACCCGGCCGATGGGGGACCCGAGGGAGGCCGGGCCAGGAACAGCGGCTTAGCGGGACGTTGCCTGGGTACCGGGGTGGCGGCACTAGGGATGGGTGAGGCCCGGCCGGCGAAGGGACGCGGCGGCCGGGCACCAGTGCTGGCGGGGCAGGCCATTATGCGGTGGGCGGCTCCTGGTCACGGAGCAGCTGCACCGCATCGGTGATCCGCCCTTCCCGGATCGCCCGCTCCTGCGCCGGGGTCGCCTTCCTCATCGTCTTTGCGACAGCCTTGAACGGCGTGCCGGAGATGAGGATGTCGTAACCGGTTGCTTTGTAGGGGCTGTCGGGGGCTTTGCAGTGCGCGGCCCGGTCCGTGGTGTTGCCGACCGGAGTGCCGGTGTACCCGTGCGTGTGCCAGATGCAGCACCACCGGCACCACACACGGAGCAGCATGGCCAGCGGCCCGGCCACTCCCTCGGTGCGTTCCTCGATGAAGCCGGGCACGACGGGAACGCGGCTGGTCTGCGGGGTCTGTTCGCTCATCAGGTCTCCAGGGGTTGTGTCAGCCATGGAGCATGCTGGGCGGCAGTGTCCCCCCGAACCCGATTCGCACCAAACAGCCCGGTCAGCCCAGGTCCGGGACGTACAGGTCAGCCGCCCGGCCGATCTGCAGAGGCCGGAATCGAGGACCCGGTCGTCTTCGAGGAGGACGCGGGCACTTCCAGCGCCCCCACACCTCCACCTGATCCGCAGCTCACGGGGTCGGTCAGCCGCCGTTTGCGGTTGGTGACACGGTTCTTACCGACACCCTGATTAAGGGGAACCCGGCAAATTGCCGGGTTCCCCTTAATCAGGCCCTTCTCAGCTCAGTGGCGTTGAGCGACGCGGGGGTGGAACGGCCCGCAGCAGCTCCCACAGCGGGCGCGAGCCGGCCGCCCACACGCCCAGGGTCTGCCGGTCGACCACGTGCAGCCGTTGCTGCTTGGCGAACGTGACCGCCGGCGCAGTCACTCGCCCGTTCGTCACGATGACCGCGACGTCCGCACCGTGCACCTGCCGGGCCGTGCCGTTGAGCACCTGCAGGTCGGGGGTGCCCACTGCCGAGCCCCGGGCCCCGTTGCGGCGGTGCTTGCACTGGATCACCCAGCGCCGCCCGTACGGATCGGTCGCCTTCACATCCGCGCCCAGGTCCCCGCCGCCGCCGACCATCTGTGCGTCCCGGCACCCGTCCCGCCGCATCAGGTCCCGTATCGCTTCCTCGAACCGGGAGTGGTGGAGTGCGTCCAGCTGCGGCAGCCCGTAGCGCAGCCCCTGCGCCCGTACCGCCTCCCACCGGGCCCGCTGCCGAAGGCTGTACAGCCAGCCGCCGCCTGCGAGCCCGGCGACGACCAGGATCAGGACGATCACCCACCAGTGGGCCAGCAGCCAGTGGACCACCGTTACCACCACCGCGAGCACCACGGCCGCCGCCAGGAGGAAACCGATCAGATCGGAGTCCTTCCGCCGACGACCGGGCCGCCTCATGCGCCGCCGTGCCGGCGGCCGCCGCGTCACAGGGTCCCCTGCTGCGACGTGAACCTAATCGGGTACGACACCGTGGGCGTCGGCTGAGGCCCCCGCTTCCACGTCGGGGTCGTGTCGAACCGGATCGGGTAGCGGACCGTCGACCGCGGGCCCGGCACCGTCTTGCCACCCGCCCCGTCCGCCGACGCGTGACCGTTGCCGAACCCGACCACGGCTAACGCGAACAGAGCGAAGATCGTCATTTCCCGTCTCGCGCCCGGAGCCCACCGCGAATGCCCGCGAACCGGCGTCCCGTCAGAGCGCACGTACGGCCGTACCCAAGGCATGGCTGCCCTCCCCCTCGTAGCCCCATCGCTGCAACCAGCCATGATGACAGCCGCCACTGACAACGCATCAGGAGTCGCGGAACTCCGCCTCACACCCCGTCCCCTCCCTGGGAGGGGACGGGGGAAGCCAGGTGATCTTGCGGCGTGTGGGTGGGGATTTCCCGGGAGCCCGGTCACCGCCTTCTACTACTACTGGCCCTGGGCGGTCGCCTGGCGCCGCTTTGCCGCGCGCCTATGGAGCTGTGCTCGCGTGGTGGGGGACAGGAAGATCGGCGGAACTTTTTGACGGGGCTGTCAGTGGCGGCCGCCATGATGGGGGCGTGGACTACAGCCTCGTGATCGCTGCCGCCCAGGCCGCCGGGCCCTGCTCGCACGGCGAAGAACTGGCCTGGGGCCGCCGAGTGCATGCCCTGACCGTAGACCTGCACCTGATCGCCCAGCAGGCCGCACAGGACATCGCCCGTCTGGAGAACGCCTCGCGGTTCGTCGCCTTCCTGGAGAACGTCGAAATTGAGGAATCCAGTCGGCGCGGCCTGCTCACTCTGCGCAACCCGGCTGGGGACGTCGAGCAGATCCCGGTCGTATCCAGCACCTCACGTGCCCGTGTCACTGCAACGGAGATCAACCGGGCCTCCGCCGGAGGAACGCCGCGTACACCGGCCTCGTCCGTCTTCGGCCGGAGCGCGAGCAGGCCGCCGCAGCAGCACTCGCCTTGTGAAGGATCGATCGGCACCATCACCGGTGACCAGTGCACAGCCAGGCCGATTCGAGGTCAGCGGTTGTTACTCACTTTCGGGTGAACGTCTTCGTCGCGCAGGGATGGCGGAAGCCGGAGGAGAGTCCTCTACGGCCCGTGTTTGCACGGCCTAATACCCTGATACAGCGTCAACCTGGTGCATTCGCCGCTTACATGGATGTTACACGCGAACGTCACAGGAATATGTTGAATACGTGACGGCCTTCGCGTTTCCCTCACAAGGTGAAGGCGTCGGCCGCAAGGTGTGGATGTGCGGCCGACCGGCTGCGCACCAGCACAACGCACCCGGCCAGTCAAGAGTTCTCCATATCCGGCTGGCTGGGCGTGGGCACCTCGAAGGAGGACCCAGTGTCCGTTTCTTCTTCCGTCCGCCGTCTGACAGCCGTTGCCGCTGTGGCTGCCGCGGCTGTGGGCGCCGTGGCGCTGCCGGCTTCGGCAGCCACCGGCCACCAGGCCGCCTACCCGCGCCACACGGCGGTCTACATCAGCGAAGTGCGCTACGACGTCCCGGGCCGGGACGACCGCTCCAACCGGGCGCTGAACAAAGAGTGGGTGGACGTCACCAATGCCACCCGCCATGCGGTGAATCTGGACGGCTGGACCCTGTCCGACGACGACGGCCGCACCTACACCTTCCGCCACCTGTGGCTGGACGGCCGGACCACGGTCCGGGTGCACACCGGCTTCGGCCGCGACACCCGTACCGACGTGTACCAGGACCGTCGGCGTGAGGTGTGGGACGACCGCGGTGACACCGCGACCCTGCGCAACGACCACGGCCGCTTCGTCGACGCCGTCGCCTGGGGCCGCGACCGCGACCACCGCGGCGGCGACCGCGACCACCGTGGTGAAGAGCGTCACTGACCCTTCGGCAGGTAGGCCGGCTCCCGACGCCGGCTCACGTACCGCGCAGGCCGCCTCCTTGTGGATGCTCAGGAGGCGGCCTGCTGTGTGCGATGCGACGGTCTACTTGAACCAGTAGCGCACGCCGTGGTGGTGGGAGCAGGTGCCCTGGGAGTGCCGCGAGTAGGACAGGGAAGCGTCCCCACACTTTGCGGTCTCGTACTTGTCCTTGGGCTTTTGGCGGTGCGTCCAGCCGCACACCCCGGTGGTGTGGTGGATGCAGTGGTGGGCGGTGTTGGTGGACGGCAGCGTTGCCGCGGACGCGGCGGGTGCGCTGAAGAAGACGCCGGCTACGGCGATGGCCATGACTGAGGCGGCAAGACGAGCACGCAAAGGGACCCCCCTTTTGGATGCGGAGCAAGTGCAGAGGGACTCTATACGGGGTTCAACCACTTTCGGGCCGTTTTCGGCCTTGGGGAACCTGACCGCGGGGGTGCTTCAGTCAGGCCGCCTGAACCGCGGGGGCCAGTCGGCACATCAGGGCCGGACGTATGCCCTTGCTCTCCCAGGCCGCGCCTGTCGGCGTGCACGACATGATGGTGGGTGTGGACTACAGCCTCGTCATCGCCGCCGCTCAGGCCGCCGGGCCCTGCCCGCCCGGTGAAGAACCGGACTGGGGCCGCCGTGTGCACGCCCTGACTGTCGACCTGCACCTGATTGCTCAGCAGGCCGCGCAGGATATCGCCCGTGTGGAGAGCGCCTCGCGGTTCGTCGCCTTCCTGGAGAAGGTCGAGATCGAGGAGTCCAGCCGCCGCGGCTTGCTCACCCTGCGCAACCCTGCCGGAGACACCGAGCACATCCGCACCGAGCAGCAGGAGACCGATCGCGGCCGCACTCTCATCGAGCGTGCCCGCGCCTTGACGGGACGGTGGGTGCTGGTGTTCCGGCACAACGACAAGGCCTCCGCCACCAAGAGCGTGCGGATGCTGGCCCACCTTATGGACCTCGGTGACGGCGCCATCGCCGTGAACCTGGCGAAGAAGATCCTGCTCGACGACGCCGGCGGAGCCGTCCCCCGCGCACAGGCCGCGTGGGCGGATGCGGGCCTGCCGGACTCCGGCACCGTCACCGTGGAGCAGTTCCAGCAGGCCCGTGGCAAGCTGCAGGGCGAACGGGACCCCGGCATCGCGGGGTAACGCGGGCGGTGGGTCCCCCGTCTGTAGGAGTGACGCGCCCCCGGGGAGACGGCCCGCTGAAACGGATCCCCAGGGGCGCCGCTAAGTCAGACATCTCAGATAACAGCAAGAAGCGTGAAAGGCCTCCACCGGGACGCATTCTCGCCTCCGGGCCGCTCAGGGGTCGCACAAGGACCGTACCGGGCCTGCACGGACCGTCTTGGTCCGACACGGACCAAAACGAGACCCGCAGCTGGCAGGGGGAGAGTGCCTCGACGCTTCTTGCTGTTATCTACAACCATTCGACTGGACTGCGTACGCTGTCGGGCATGTCCAAGGCGATCTCGCGCAGCACCGACGCCCTCACCTCCATCAGCGCCTTCATGGAGGCGCAGCGGCAGGCCGGGTACGCCTTCGAGACCGTACGACTGCGCGGCACCCTGCTCACCGAATTCCTGGAGCACGCGCTCGACGAAGAGAAGACCCCCTCGCTCACCGCCGAAGAACTCGTCCAGCCCGAGCACGCGGACTCCTGGCTGGACGCCGCGGAAGCCGGCGAGACCCGCCGCCGCAACACCCTCCTCGGCCCTGACGCCGTCGCCGCGCACGACTCCCAGCGCGCCCGCATCCAGACCTACAACGCCTTCACCGACTCCCTCGGCCTCTCCAGCCTGCGCCGACCGTACCCGCCATCCGGACACGGCGACCGCCTGGAGCCCGACCAGGCCTGGAACCTGCTGCGCACCCTCGCCGCGAAGCGGCCCACCGGGGCCAACGCCGCCACCACGATCCGCACCGCCGCAGTGGCCGCCCTCGTCGCGGCCACCGGCCGCTCCGTGCCCGAGCTGCAGAAACTCGACGTCACCGCCGTGGACCTGGAGCGCCGGCCCGTCCCCGTCCTCCAAGTCGAAGACGTCGCCCACCCGCTCGACAAGCACACCGTGGAAATCCTGCGCCGCTGGCTCGACGTCCGCGCCGGCATCACCAAGCAGCTGGAAGGCACCGACCCCGGCTACCTGTGGATCCCGACCAAGCCCGGCCGCGCCCGAGGCGGCGTGGAACCGCCCAAGCCGGGACTGACCCGGGCCGCCGTGCGCACCCTGCACTCCGCACACCGCACCCTCGTCCTGCAGGTCTTCGGCGCCCCCCTACGGCCGTACGCACTCCTTCCCCGCGGCTGACGCCGCTACCGTCGCGGTCAGCATTAGGCTCACTCTGCCGGGCGGCTGAGCTCCTGGCGCCACTCGGCGAACCGTTCCTTGATAGCGTCGGCGGCCTCGGGTGTGATGCCGTAGGCGGCGAAGCGGTCGCTTCGGAAGCGGGTGACGCTGCCGAGCATGTCGGCGAAAACGCGCCGGTCGAACCCGGCGTCGCGGTGTTCGGCGAACCTCAAAAGCTGGTCGCGGGTATATCCAGCCTTGATCAGGGCGTCGACGTCGATGAAGTCGCGCAGTTCCGCCCGGCTGAACAGCGCTTCGATTTTGCCTGCAGCCACGTCGTCACGGTGCAGGACCGGCCCGAACTCGGACGGGACGGGCTGATGGTCAAGGGTTTCCGCGACCAGTTCGACCTTGCTCGTCCGGCCTGCGGCGGGGTCAGTGACGTACAGCCTGACGTACGTGTCGGAGCTGTCGACGTGCTCGACGGCGTACCCGGCCTCCTCGTAGGCCTGGGCAATGCGGGCCTCGGCGGCGGGCATCTCGGCCCGCCGGTCCAGGCTGGTGAACAGGTCCACGTCATCAGAGAGCCGGTCAAGGATGTGGTGTGCCTTGATCGCGTACCCGCCGGCGAGCGCAAAGCCGTGGTCGGCGAGGGCGTCGAGACCCACCCGGATGAGCCGGTCGTGCAGCTCGTCCACTATGCGGCGGCGCCGCTCTGGCGGTGCCGAAGCTCGGGGAAGCGGGCTTCCCATCCTGCGCGGATCTCGCGCGGGATGATCAGGTCCGCCCACCGCCTGCGCAGGGTGTCGGCGTCCAGGTGCTCCGCGAGGTCGAGCGCGCTGGGGGCCTCCCGGATGACTCTCTCGTACATCACCAAGGTGTCATCGGCGTCGGCAAGGTCGTACCGGTTGTCCGGGCCCCAGTGCAGGCGGGTGGGAAGGGACACAATGCCGCTCGTCGGCCCGCGCAGCTCGGTGAGCGCGCCAGGCAGCGCGCACGGCCTGGCCTTCGTGTACCTGCTCATGTCCCCAGTTTGCCGCACCCGGGCGCCCGGGCGGTACTGCGGCGGCCGCGGCCACCGTTTCCGTCACGCGCTGCTCGGTGACGGCGGACGGCGGTGGGCCAGATGCAGGGCATCGACGCTGGTTCCGTCCACGACGACTACGCGGAGCCTTTGAACCAGCTCGTGACCGCGCTCGGTGCGGGCCAGGAGCTGGAGGCGCCCGCCGCGCCGCAGGACCGCCGCAGGACCGCCGCCGGATCTGATGGCAGCGTTGGATGCGAGCATCCGCGTTGCCCGTCGGCATCGTGACTCGCAGGTGCGGTAGGGGAAGAAATCGTCCGGGGCGGAGATGGCTGGTCCGGTGCGCGCAGCTTGCTACGCAGGACCAGCCACCAGGCCGGTGAACGCGCCGAAGGCGCCCGCCAGACCATCCCGGAGGGCCGCCAGGCCCTCCGGGATGGTCTGGCGGGCCTGTGGCCCGCTACCGCCACCCCCACCGGGCCAAAACAGAAGTGGTTTCGTGCCCCGCTGCCGAAGCCTTCGCCGGCCCCCGAGTCCCCGGGCACGTGTCCGCCCGGCCGACACGATCCATGTCACCGAGTTCTCGGGCCCGCTCGTCGTCGCGACCTCGCCGTAGGGAGCCGCCGTCTGGACCGTGGCCCGGACGGTCGGGGCTTGTGGCGGCGCAGGACCTCCAGCCACAGGTCCCGCTTGTGCTCAGACTCCTGCGGCATGAGGATCTGGGCCAGCCCGAGGACGGCGGTCATCACCAGCGCCAGGAACGCCGCGAGGGTCACCGCCCACCAGGGCGCTCCGGCCAGGCCCAGGGCGGACACTACGGCGCCTGCGCCGAACAGCCCGGCGACAGCCCGGAGCGGTCCGCCGGCCCGGCCCGGCTGCGGAGGTGCGAGGGTCATCGGGCCACCGCCTTCTTCTTGGTGGTGCGCTCCCACTCGGCCCGGATCTCGGACGGTATGACCAGCTCGCCCTTGCGCCGGACCTTGCGGACCTTGTCGCGGAAGGAGTAGCGGGCGTTCTCCACGTCGCCGACCTTGATGCCCAGGACGTCGGCTATCTCTCCCTGCGACAGGCCGTCCGCGGTGAGCAGCCACACGGCCCGGTGCCGCGGCCTAAGCCCGTTGATCATCTCCGTGAGGGTGTCGCACAGGTCGGCGACCGCCTCCGGAACCGGCTCGGGCCCGTCCTGGCCAAGGGCGTGGAGAAGGGCTCCATCGGACATGCGGACCGCGTGGCGCAGGAAGCGGTCGGTCTGTTCGACGCGCCAGGTCTGCAGCACCCGGGGGAAGACCAGCCCGCAGCGGCCGTAGAAGAACGAGGTGAGCCGTGCCGGCCGACCGTCCTTACCGCGATGACGTCCGGGCGCGTACCCCCCGTTCTTGAGGACCTGGGGGAAGGTCTCCATCGCCACGTCGATCGTGAGGACGGCGAGGTAGTCGCGGTCAGGGGCGCTGCGGTACAGCGTGCCTCGGTCCTCGTCGGTCAGCACCAGCGGCGTCGCCGACTTCGCGCACAGCTCCGTGAGCTTGTGGGTGCGGCGCATCGCGGACAGCAGGGGCTTGAACGCGTAGGCGTACAGCTCGTCTGCGGTCTGCTGCCACAGCGGGCCGGTGAAGCCCGCCGCGACGAGGTCGGCGACGAGGTCCACGTCGCGCTGGACGTCCTCCGGCAGCTCGTCGCCGCCGCCTTCGGTGCTGGTCGGTGCCGGGGTGCCGACTCCCCCCGTAGTGCTGGAGCGCATGCTCTTCCTTGTTTATCTTGCCGCAGGACCCTCGGGTCGATGCTGGTTGTAAGGGTGACGCTGGGCTGTATGCGTTGCGGCAACGAAATTCCTTAGATCTGCGACGAAATATTTCTGACGGGCACGCAAAATGCGGGCGGGATCCGATGATTCGCCGTGCCCGGCTCCCCCACAAAACCCTGTCCGGGCGACGTCCGGACAGAGCTTCGGCGGCAGACCGGATCTGTCCCGGACAGCTCCCGGACAGCCTCGGACACCAGCACTGAACGCCGGACCCATCAGGTGGCTGTTCAGGGCGAACAGCGCGCGTCACCAGAGCCCTACGCTGGCAGGCAGCATCACCATCGGAGGCCCGGTTGACCGCAGTTGACGATCTCTCCCGCCATCTCACCCTGCTCCACGCTCGCGCCGGGGCACCGTCGCGGCGGGAGATGGCCCAGCGGACCGGGTACGGCAAGAGCACGATCAGCGATGCGTTCGCCGGGCAGCGGCTCCCCACGTGGCCGGTCGTGCAAGCGCTCGTCGCCGCGCTCGGCGGCGACGAGGAGGAGGCACGCGAGCTGTGGGCCACGGCGAAGGGCGGACCTCACCAAGCACAGCAGATCCCGGACTGGCTAACCTCGGTGCGTACCGAGATCCCCCGCCTGGTCACCGGGCTCAGTTTCACGGACGCCTGCGCGGCGGCCGTCACCGACCCGAAGAAGGCTCTCGATTCGAGCTGGGAGGTCCTGCGCCTGACGGGAGGCCAGGTGTCGCACGCCCTGTACGACGCCATCCCCGGGCACTGGTCTTCAGACATCGTCGCCACATTCCGCCGTGCCGAAGAAGACGGGCACCTCCCCGCCGGCGCCGTCGCGGTGGCCGATGCCGTCCACCGCCACTACGTCCTGTCCCAGTTTCCCTCGAACGGGGTGCCCGCCGCGGCGGACGTGCTGCAGATCGTTGCCCTCGCCTACCGCCTGGCCTGGCAGGCAACCGACGTCGTCCTCGCCGCCGATCGCTCTCAAGACAGCGCTCCGCCGCAAAACCGGTAGGCAGGCTGAGGAAGATGGCTGCCGGGGGCATCACCGCCGCCGCCAGCGCCCACCTGAACGGGGACACCAGCCTGGTCTTTGGAGGAGATACGCCCGAAGGGCGCCCCCGCGGGGGCGCCCTTCGGGCGTATCTCCTCC
>NZ_JBEYEW010000064.1:0-16401 GCF_040634095.1 Streptomyces sp. NPDC007205 | reverse complement strand
GTGCTCTCGATGGACTACAACATGCTCGCCAACCAGTCCGTGAACTCCACCAAGGCGCCTGCCTACAACTACCCGGGCTGGCGCAAGCAGTCCGCGCAGGCGTACATCTCCGGCTTCCAGCGGGCATACGAGACAAACCGGGCACCGTTCTTCATCGGCAACCACTTCGAGCACTGGAACGGCGGCATCTACATGGACTCCGTCGAGGAGGCCTTCAAGCACATCGCGCGGGAGAAGGAGAAGGGCGGGGACGTGCGGCTGGTCTCCTTCCGGCAGTTCGTCGACTGGATGGACGTGCAGAAGCCCGAGGTGCTCGCCAACCTGCGTACACTTGATGTCGGTCAGCGGCCCAGGGGTGGCTGGAGGGTGTTCCTGAGCGATGCGCGCGCGACGGCTTTCAGGGGCTGATCAGCCGACGGTGAAGTCGTGCAGGTGGCGGGCGATGCGGGCGACGCCCAGCGTTCCGGTGACGGCGTCGCGCACGAGGGCGACAGCCGCCTTGGGTGTGTAGTCGAGTTGGCGCCCGTTGAGGATCAGGTAGGCCTCGGTGGCGTGCCAGGCGAAGGCCTCGTTGGAGTGTTCCAGGCACGGCAGCTTTGCCAGGGTTTGCAGCAGTGCTGCCGCTTTGAGGTGCAGAGATCCATAGATCGAGCGTTCCATGGCACGGGCGTTTACTCGGGCGACGGCGGCGTATAGGGGCCCGTAGTCGTCGACCTGGGGATCGCTGTCGAGGAGTTCGGCGGCGTGCAGCAGGAAGGTGACGTCCAGTGGGTGCGATTCGGGCTGGGTCACGCGGCGTGTCCCCGATCCCGGTGTTCGAGCTCCTGGCGGGCCTGCTGTTCGGCTGCCCGCGCCTCAGCGCTGCGATCCGTATGGCTCGACTCGGCCGCGAAGGCTTCGCCGCTGCGGGCCATCGACTGCTTGAACGCATCCAGGAACCGCTGCTGAACGGCTGTGGCCCGCGCGTAGGCCGCCGAGAGGATGTACTCCTGCATGCTGACTCCTTCCTGCTTCGCGGCAGCCGCGATGGCGGCCCGCTGCTCAGGGTCCGGAAAGCGCAGGTTCATGGCTTTGGCATCGGGCATGGTGCTCACGGTACCAGCGGTACCTATTCCGGGGGAGGCGGGAGCCGGAAGTCTTCCCCAGGCCGCTTGTGGGCGTTGCCCCCGAGTGCGCAAGCGCTCGTAACGGCGAGGTCACATCGTTTGCACAGCTATTGCATTTAGTCGAACATTCACGTCCGCTAGCTTATATCGGACATATGTGAATCGACAGGGAGGGATCCGGTGGGTCGAATCATGAAGAAACGGGCAATTCTGCTTTCACTGGCAGGCGTCACCATAGCGGCGATAAGCCTGCCCGCTGCGGCGGCCCCCAGGGATACGGTCACAGCCTGCCCAGTCGGATGGGGCAGCCTCACTCAAGCCCTCTCCGCCCAGACGACGACGCCTATGGTGAACGTCCGCACAGGCCGTCACGACTGCTACGACCGTGTGGTCGTCGATGTACCCGGGGCCAAGCGCCGCAGTATTGGTTACTCGGTCAGGTACGTCAGCCGACTCGTCCAGGACGGTTCGGGCCAGGTCATACCGGTTCCGGGCAGGGTAGTCCTGGAGATCGTGATCCGTGCCCCCGCCTACGACACCGGCACAGGGGAGCCCACATACCCTGCAAAGCCGGGCCACAGCCTGCCGGGCGTGAATCTTGCGGGGTATCGCAGCTTCCGGGCTTCCAGGTACGGAGGGTCCTTCGAAGGGCAGACACAGCTCGGACTGGGCGTCCGGGCGAGGCTGCCCTTCCGGGTGCTGGCGCTTGATGGCCACCTTGTCGTGGACGTCGAGCACCGCTGGCGGTAGCCGAATTTGGGAGGATGTGCCCGGTACTGTCAGATTGTGTCCGCCTTGTGGCCTAGTCAAGGTCCGTACGTGGCATGTCGGTTGAAGGACCTGAGCCTCGACCGAGAGCCCTGACCGGTGGTTCGAGGCTGAGTGCCGAGGCCACCTCGGGGACATAGGGAGCGGTGACGCCCAGGTCGGTGGCGCGGGCGAAGGCCGGATGGGCGGCATGGTCCCGGAGGGCGCGCAGGGAACGCAGGCCGTAATAGGCGGGCGGGGCCGCGGAGCGGGCCGGCAGGGGCGGGAAAGACCGGCCGGCGGCTACCGCGGGGAGAGTGCGCTCGAAGAGGCGGTGGCAGTTCTGGACGCTGCGCAGAAAGAGCTGGTGGTAGCGCGCGTCAGGGGGAATAGGGAAACGTTCTTCCGCGAGAACGGGGCCGGTGTCGATACCGGCGTCCACCTCATGGAGGGTGGCGCCGTACTCGGGGTGTCCGTGGAGAAGGGCGAAGAGGACGGCTGCGGATGCGAGGCCGCGGTGCTGGGGGAGCAGGCCATTGTGGATGTTGTAGATCCGCAGGCCTGATGCGAGCAGAGGGGCCCGGAAGATCATGCGGTTGTCGATGGACCATACGATGCCGTCCGTGCAGTGGTCGGTCAGGCGGTCCGCCTCGGTGTTGACATCGGTGACGTGGAGGAAGGGCGCGGTGCCGGTGTCCGCTTCCTCGTCCGAGCAGACCAGGTCCACCCGGTGGCCGGCGGCCCGGGCAGAGGCGACGGCGCGGTGGAGGAGGGCGCCTCGGCCAACGAAGATCATGTTCAGGCTCCGGAGTTCGCGGTACGGATGGCGGCGCATACGCGTTCCACGGTGACGTCGCGGAGCAGGTTGCGCAGTTCCTCTTGGAACGCGTGCTGGCGGTCCGGGTGGACCAGTTCCGCGGCGACATCGCTGAGCATGAGCAGCAGGGTCAGAGAGTCGCCGCCCAGTTGGTGAAAGGGGTCGCCGGGGCCGATGCCCTCGGCGGTGCCCGCGCCCAGCGTCCGGCACCAGATCTTTGTCACGGCGGCTGCCAGAGAGTCGGTGCCAGCGGCCCGCGGGTTGTCCGATTCGGTGTCGCGCATCGCAGGGTGCTGGTCCCGCACGAACGGGGACGGCAGAGCGCGCTGGTCCACCTTGCCGTTCACAGTCAGGGGGAAGGCGTCCAGGACACGTACGGCGGCCGGGACGAGGTACGCCGGAAGGAGACCGGCGGTGTAGGCGCGGATCTGTTCCGGATCCAGGGAGCCAGGGACGGTCCCCGTCGTGACGTACGCACACAGCACCGGTTCACCCGCCGGCCCGGGACGGGCGGTGACGACGGCACGGGTGACCTCGGGGTGACGCTCCAACACGGCCTCGATCTCGCCGGGTTCGATACGGAATCCGCGGATGGAGAGCTGATCGTCGGTACGCCCCAGGAACTCCAGAGTACCGTCCGTGGTGAGGCGGACCAGGTCACCGGTGCGGTAGGCGCGGGTGCCGTCGGCGAGACGGATGAAGCGTTCCCGGTCGAGATCGGGGCGGCCGAGGTAGCCGCGGGCGAGCTGACCGCCGGTGAGGTGGAGTTCGCCCTCGGCGGAGGGACGGCCATCGGCGTCGAGAAGGACGATGCCGGTGCCGGGGACGGGGAGGCCGATGGGGACGGCGGGACGGTCGGCTTCCCGTGCGGGATCGTAGGTATGCACGATGCAGCCGATGGCCGCCTCGGTAGGGCCGTACTCGTTGAAGATCCGGCAGTCGGGGCCGAACAGCCGCTGCGCCCGCGCCGCCGCTGGGCCGCGCAGTTGCTCGCCGCCCACCACCACGGTCCGGATCCGCCCGTCCGGCACTGTCACGCCCAGCGATGTCATCAAGTCCAGGTGCGCTGGGGTGAGTTTGAGGGCGGTGACGCCGGAGGTGTTCAGCAGCGCGGTGAGGGTGTGCCGGCCCGGCTCGCCCGGCTCCAGAGCGATGCTGCCGCCGGACAGCAGTGGAAGGAAGAGCGCGGTCCCGGTGAGGTCGAAGGCGAGGGAGGTGAACAGGCCGAACCGGGTCGCCGCGTCGACTCCGTAACGTTCCCGCGCCCAGCGCACGTATGCCGTCAGCGCACGGTGCTCGACCTGAACGCCCTTGGGGGACCCCGTGGAGCCGGAGGTGTAGATGACGTAGGCGACGGAAGCCGGGGAGGCCGGATCGTCCGTGTGGTCCACCGGTTCGGCGCCGTCCCATGGCAGCGATTCCAGCGCCAGGACCGGGCACGCGTCGTCCAGCACGGCCGCCTGGTACGTATCGCCCGCAAGACAGAGGGCGGCGCCGGAGTCGGCGAGCACGGCGGCAATGCGGGCGGGCGGGTGCGTGGGGTCGAGCGGCAGGTAGGCGGCGCCAGCCTTCAGAATGCCCCAGAGGGCGGCGATGGCCGCCGGGGTGCGGCCGTCGAGCAGGGCCACGACCGCACCAGGGCCGAGCCCCCGGGTACGCAAGTGTGCGGCCACGGCGTCGGATCGGTGGTCGAGTTCGGCGTACGTCACCTGACCGGCCGGGTCTTCCTGGCCGGACGGGCCGATCATGGCGATGGCGTCCGGGGTGCGGGTGGCCTGCTCGCGGAAGAGCGCGGTCAAGGTCGTCGCGGTCCCGCTGGCACCTAACGGCGCGCCGCCGCTCAGGCGCTCCGTCCCGGTGACGGGCGACAGCTTCTCGCAGACGGCGTCCAGCAGTGACGCGGCGGCGGCGACGCTCCGGCCACGCCCCGCCGACACCACCAGCTGCGTGTGACGGCCGAATTCGAGCGTCGTGAAGGAGACCGGCACCAGCGGTACCCGGACGGGGAGGGAGTACGCGGTATCCGCCTCGAAGCCGGGCACGCACACGTCGGCCGGCTCGATGCGGCCGAGGTGGCTGACCAGGGCCGTGCAGGGGTAGCGGTCGAGGACACGGGCAGCGGCCGAGGTCGTCCGGCCCAGCAGGCGCAGTACGCCCTGCGGCAGCCGGGCCGCGTCCCGCTCTTCTCCTGCGGCGAGTTCGGCGCCGTCGGCCAGTGCCCGCAGAAGTTCCTGCTGCCATGCTTCCCATGGCCGGCCGGGGCGGCCCTCCAGAAAGACCGGCAGGCTGAGGTTGGCGCTCGCGCGCAGGCCGGCACAGTGCCGGCGCAGGTCCACCGGGACCATCACTCGGGCTGGGGTGCCCGCGTGGTCGGTGACCGCGGCGGCGATCCGTGCGACGAGTGCTTGATGGACGCCGTCGAGGGTGCGCCGCGCCCAGTGCGGGGCGTCGGAGCCGGAGTCCTGGCGGGGGCCGCCCAGCGGGGAGCGCCAGCGGGCCCGCTGGCGCGGCCGACGCGGGGCGGGGGAGCCCGCGCCCCCGGTCAGTTGCTCCAGCAAGGCCACTTCGTCCAAGCTGGACGGCGCGCCGACGGGCTCCTCGCCGCGCAGGGCACGGAAGACGTCCAGAGTCCAGCCCAGCAGGCCGCGGCCGTCCATCGCCGCGTGATGGGCCCGGAACGCCAGTGCCGTCGGTGCGTCGGCGTCCGCGGAACCGCCGGGGACTACGACGACCTCGCAGCTCCGTCCCGTTCCCGGGGCCAATGGGCCGCGCAGCACCGCCTCCAGATCCGGTGCCTGCCGGGCCACCGGGGACTGGCCGGTGTCCGCCCAGAGCCGGCCGCTGACGGCCAACCGGGCCCCCGGAGTGGCCTCGGACGCGCGAGCGACGGCCCGCCCCAGCTCACCAAGCGCGATCGTGCCCCGCCCCTCGACCACGAGCTGGATGACGAACGGGGCGCCCGTCGCCCCCTCAAAGGCGAGGTACAGCCACTCGTTGGGCGAGACCGGACGCTGGAAGCGCTCGCCGGCCGCGGTGATCTTCTTCTGGGTTCCCATCGTCCTTCACATGTCTTCAGATAGCGTCACGCCACAGGACGGACGAACGCCCGTACTCCGCCCACCGAGTCGACCCAGTCGGCCAGCTGCCGCAGCCCCGTCTCCTGGCTCACCACCGGCGTGTAATCCAGATCCCGCGCAGCCGCGCCCGTGTCGTACGTCGCGGAGCGGGTCAGCAGGGCCATCGAGTACCGGCTGAGCGGCGGTTCGCGACGGGTGGCGAGCGGCGGCAGCCGCCATAGCAGTTCCGTGGTCCGGACCACGGTGCCCAGTACTGGTGCCGGGACACGACGGGTGGGCGGCCGGCCGCCGAACAGCTCGGCGACGCGGGCGAGAAACGCCCACAGGTCGGTTCGCTCCGCGTCGGCGATGAAATAGGCGTTGCCGCCGATCCGTTCGGCCGGGGCGTCGGCCGCTCGCAGGCAGGCGGCGACGGCGTTGTCGCAGTGGCACAGCGAGACCAGCACCTGCTTTTCCCCGGCCAGGTCGGGAAGCCGTCCGTCCAGCATCTTCGCCAGCAGCTTGGGCAGGAAGCCGGAGTGGTCGCGCGGCCCCCAGATGCCACGCGGGCGCAGCGCGCAGGTGGTAAACCCGGGCCGGTTCGCGGTGCGTACGAGCTGTTCGGCGACGGCCTTGGTCTCGGAGTACAGGTTGAACCAGCGGTCGGGGTACGGGACGGACTCGTCGATGTCGTACTGGTCGCCCTCGTCCGGCCGCATCAAGGCACTGGGGCTGCTGACGAACACGAACCGCCGTACGCCCGCCCCGCTCGCGGCGTCCAGCAGCCGCCGCGTGCCCTCTACATTGGTGTCCCAGAACTGGGCCCGCGTGCCGTAGTCCACCACCCGGGCGGCGCTGTGGAACACGACGTCCACAGCCTCCACCGCCCGACGCAACGATCCGGCGTCTGCCAGGTCGCCGTATGCCGGCTCCACCCAGGGCATGCCGTCCAGCCGCGCTCTGTCGCTGTCGGGACGTACGAAGGCGCGTACGTCGTGGCCGGCGCGGACGCACTGGTCCACGAGGTGGCTGCCGAGAAAACCGGAGGATCCGGTCACCAGGACCCTCATGATGCCCCCATGCCTGCCTTGGCCCCGGCGTTCGGACGGGACAGGCGGTGAGCTGTCGGCAGAGTCCGCCACCAGGTGGCGCCATAGAGCATCGTGAGACCAGCCGTGGTCGGGCCGGAACGGCCTGCCGCCCGGCCGTGCGGCAGAGCGGCCGGGATCTGGGCGGCGTGCACCACCACGCTCAGGAACGCGTCGATCCACCACACCACCGTCAGCGGCAGCGCGTCGAACGGGCGAACGGTGCCGCAGAGCAGATACGCCCACCCCGCCAGCGGTATCGCGCGCAGCGCCCAGGTCTTTAACCTGCCCTGGACAGGGGTCAGTTCGCGGGCTGCCCAGGCGGCCAGTTCGTCCCGCCCGATCTTGGCGTTGTGCCGGATGTCGACCGGGAAGGCGGGGTGGCGCAGGAAGTCGTGCAGACCTGCTGTCACCGATTGTGCTTCGGCGAGGGTACGCAGTTCAGGCACCATGGCCTTCCACCGTGCCTCGTCCACGCCCGCCTCGGTCTCCACGCAGACGACAGGGTGCGCGGGCGCACCATCGCCCCCGCCGACGCCGACGAGCGCGCTGCGCCGCACCAGCGGGTGGGCATTGAACACGCCTTCGCAGACGACGGTGTGCAGGTCTCCGCCCGCTGCGCGGACACGCTGGCTCTTGCGTCCGCAGAACCACAGCCGACCATGCCCGTCCAGATAGCCGAGGTCGCCGGTGCGGTGCCAGATGCGACCGCCCTCGCGGACCTTGTGCAGGGCGTCCGCCCGCGGATTGCAGTGGTAACCGGGGCTCACCGCGTCGCCGGCCACGACGATCTCCCCGACCGGGCAGGCCGGTTGCCCGTCGTCGGGCTCGATCCATGACACCGGGCCGTCGCTGACGGGGATCGTCCGGACGTCGAGCCCGGCCAGGGGGCGGCCCACGCAGGTTCCGGCGCCGAGCGCGCTCAGCGCCGCCGTCTCCCGGAGGATCTCGGCGGATTCGACGGAGGAGATCGGCAGCACCTCGGTCGCCCCGTAGGTCACATGGAACTCGGCCTTCTCGTCCAGGACGGCGCGGAGCTCGGCGACCAGAGCCGGGGATACCGGCGCGCCGCCCGACACCACGCAACGCAGCGTGGGCGGCAGCGCCGAGCCTCTCATGTGCCGGGCGAGGCCGCGCAGCAGCGCGGGGGAGGCGAACATCGTGGTCACGCCGAACCGGGTGAGCGCGTCCACCAGCAGCGCGGGCTCGGCGTCCGCGACCCGGGCCGGGGCGACCGGCGCCAGGACCAGCGTGGAGCCGAAGACCAGGTCGAACATGCCGTACAGGGGCAGTGTGACGAGCGAGACGTCGTCCCGGGTACGGCCGTGCGCGGCCTGTAGCTCACGAGCCATCGCGGTGCCCATCCGGTGGGTGAACTCCACGCCCTTGGCCGGGCCGGTGGAGCCGGTGGTGAACCCGATCATCATCAGGTCCTCACCGGTCACCTCCCCGGACCCGGCGGCCTCCGGCGGGTCCTGCGAGGCGGTGTCCCGCAGCACGTCCAGCGTCTGCCCGCCCCAGCACAGCCTGCGCCCCAGGGTCACCTTGATCCGGACACCGGCGAACGTACGGCGACCGAGTACCCGCGCCGCATGCGCGACGGGCGGCCCGATGAACGCCTCGGCACCTACCTCACGGTAGCAATGGAGCATGCGCCGGATGCCCATGCCCGGGTCGACGATCACGGGGACCGCGCCGAGCCGGAACAGCGCGAACGCGATGGCGAACAGGTCGGGTCCGGGCGCGGCCATCAATACCGTACGGGTGCCCTTGCCGATCCCGGTACGAGCGAACCCGGCTGCCAGCCGTTCGACCTGGTCCTGGAGGGTGGCGTAGTCCACTTCCCGGTAGCGGACCCGGCCATCGGACTCCCGGCCGTCGGGGTGGATGATCGCTGGCTTGGCAGGGAAGGACCGTGCGTTGTGTTCCAGGTGCGCGGCGAGACCGCTCGCCGTGTTTATGCCTTCTCTCATCGTCAGCCCTGCGACCGGTAGCTGACACAGGCCACACTGGGCCCGGAGCCGGCGGCGACGAGAAGCAACTGGTCCTTGCCGGGCGGCAGTCCGCGCTCCATGGCGCTCAAATACCCGATCACAGGGGCTGCCGTGAGGGGCTCGCCACCGGCCGTGCCGGGAGCGCCCGGGGCCCATACGGACCGCGGGTCCAGGCCCAGTCGCCAGGCGAGCCGGTCGGCGAAGTGGGGACCGACGGGGGTGCACACCACCAACGTACGGTCCAGACCGAGACCCTCCGCCCGTGCGTAGTCGCTGACGGTGTCGGCCGCGAGAGCGACCAGTCGCTCCACCCGTACGGCCTCCGGCTCCCGCTCGACGGTGATCCGGCCGCGGCCTTCGGCACCCATGCCCGCGGTCTCCAGATAGCCACGGGTGCCTGCCGAGCTGTCCCCGTCATCCGTGGCGCGCAGCGACACCGGGCCGAAACCGGTGCCCGGTTCGGTGCCGCGTTCCAGCAGCAGCGCGGCGCCCAGATCGGCGTACGGATAGGCGGGATCGTCCGCCGCGCGGCCACCGGGGTGGACGTCGGCCGCGGTGACCAGCACACGATCGGTGGAGCCGGTCACCAGCAGTGCCTGGGCAACCTGAACAGCGTTGAGGACGCCGCACGCGCCGTTCATCAGATCGCAGGAGAAACCGGCGACGGGCATGGGTGCGGCCAGGTAGTCGAGGTTCATCCCCACCTCCTTCTGGACCAGCGCGGCGAGCGCAGGCTCGAAGGTGTTGGACTCGCGGTAGACCCCGGTGTTGATCAGTACACCGACGGCGTCGGGCGATAGCCCGGCGTCCACCAGGCAGTCCCCGGCGGCGCGGGAGGCGAGCCGGACGGACGAGGCGGCGGTTTCGTCCGGGAGCGGAAGGGCGGTCCGGGCCGCCGTGATAACGATGCCCACGGTCACACCCCCAGCTGGGAGATCGTCGCGGACAGGGCACCGGTCACGACACCGGAAGCGGCGGGCACCAGCAGGTACTTGGCTCCCTGGCGGGCCGTCCCGGCGCGCAAGTGCTGGCGCAGCACCAATAAATGGGAGGTGGAGGCGGTGTTGCCGAACTCTTCAACGATGGACAGCGACTGGGGCATCGGCGTGCCGAACTCGGCCTCGCCGACGGCGTTGACGTACTCCACGAACCGCGTGCCGACCTGGTGCTGGATCACGTAGTCGAAGCACTCGTCCGCGAACGTGCGGCCCTGCTTGGCCAGGAGATCCCCGTGGAAGGTGGGCCACAGGCGCAGCCGGTCCTGCTTGTGCATCTTCTTGTTATCCGTGTAGAGGGCGATGCCCTCCGTTCGGTCACTTGGCATGCCCAGGCACAGGTGGGAATACTCGGAGCAGGTCATCAGATCCACGTAGTGGATTCGGTCCGCTTCGTCCTGTGACTCGTCTAGGATGACGGCCACGGCAGCGTCGCCCACTGACAGGGACGCGAACTGCGGGTCGTACGAGTCGGTGATCTCGGCAGCAGCCGTCTCGGCGACCCGGGTGTTCTGCTCGCCGCTCACCACCATGCCATTGCGTACGATCCCGGCCCGGATCATCCGGTCCAGCAGGTAGATGCCGGTCAGCATCCCGGCGCAGGCGTTGGAGATGTCGAAGGTCACCGCGGTCGTGTGAAGCCCGAGCTCGGCGGCTAGCTGACGGGCGAAAGAGGGCTCGAAGGAGAAGTGCGTTCCGTCCTTGAAGCGCGTGATCGACGCGTTGATGATCACGTCCAGATCCGGCGCCTGGTAGCGGGACTTGTCCAAGCAGTCATGGGCGGCTTTGAGTGCGAGTCCGTAACTGTCCTCCCCAGCCTCCGGCCGCGGATCGTAGACACGGCGTTCCGCCACACCCGTGATGCGGTGCAGATCGAACTCCGGAGCCCCGGCTACCCGGGCAACCAGCTCCGGGGTGGACTGGACGGTGGGCGGCAGAAATGCCCCCAGGGCCTCTAAGCGGCTATGGCGCGCAGATATGGGCATGGACAGTGCTCTTCCTAAAGTGCTTTGGAATTGACCGGCACATGTTAACAACAGCCTTGAGTGAGCCGCGCGTTGGTGCCCGCCTGGGGCGGTGACGAAGATCACGCACAGGGATTTTCTTTACGTCGCCGGCCTATGTGAAGTGACAATCGGCCATGGCTGGAAAGTGTTTCTGAATCCCTTTCAGGAGAATGAGTCTTTGCCTGCGGTTGTCTGGGGAGACGCCGGCTGGCTCCGGGAGGCCCGCCGATCCAGTGCTCGGGTGATCCCCGCCGGGGGCCTGGGATCAGGAGCTGCCAAGTGGCGGCGTGCGTAAGTGGTCCGGCGTGACCTTTCCCACTGTGGATCGTTTCTCCATGGGGCCCGCGCTGACCCCCGGAAGGTTCACTCCACAGTGCGGGCCCCCAAGCCGGGCATGCCCGGCCCATGCGTACCCCGCCGCCGCGCATGGACATGCTTCGGCCCGCACTCTTCCCTGGGCAGAGAGTGCGGGCCGAGGTCGTTCTGAGCGCACAGCACGTATCACGGATGCCAATTCCCAAAGGGCATGGGGTGCTGAAGGCTGCCACGCCTCAGCATTTTTCACTGATCAATCACCGCACACCATGAGTGGTTCGCGTCACACAAAAAGGCTAGGAGTCCGCATAACGGGGTGGGCCGCTCGTGCGTCTTATGGGCATACCGGCTTCGGTGACCGGATCAGAAAGGAAGCCCGCCATGAGCATCTACGCTTCAGCATCTGCAAGGTCACCGTGGTCGTTGGCGATCTGGATTGGTCGAGGGTTCAGTTGTCGGGAGTCGGTCGAAGGCGAGTAGTCCCATGCCGGAGTCGTTGGTGATCCAGGGGGTGACAGGCGCGGAGGTGGGGGTGGCGGTGCCGGGGTGTCCGAAATAGGTGATGCCGGTGAGGCCGGTGCCTGGGCGGGTGAGGTTGAGGAGCAAGTACCCAGTGCCGCAGGTGACTTGGGCTACTTTCGCCGCGGTGCCGTAGAGGGTGAAATCTGGCTGGGTTCCAGCGTCGCAGTGCAGCTTCTGGGTGGGGTCGGTGAGGTAGATGCGGATGCTGGTGTGCGCGGTGTTGTTCCAGGCCGCCCGCGCGGGGTTGGGCGGATCCGCAGGCGTGGTGAGGTGGGCGCCGTAGAGGTCTCGCCGGATGGGGAGGGTGAGCCGGTCGGCAAGCTGCCGGTAGCCGTGTTCGTAGGTGTAGTGACATCCGTTGTGGCCGTCCAGGCCCATGGTGGTCATCACGGAGGTGCCGGGAATGCTGGCGAAGCGGCGCTGGACTTCCTGAACGGCGGCGCTGTGGAGGGCTCCGCAGTGGTTGCGGATCTGAACGACGTAGACGTGTTCGAGGTGGGTGAAATCGGTACGCCAGGAGGCCATGAGAGCCCGGACGTTGGCATTGTGCTGCGCCGCGGTGGGCTTGCCGGAAAGGCCGGTGTCGCTCTCGCCCTGATACCAGATGACGGCCCGCACCGCGTCCTTGAGCCCGGCGGCGGTGACCCGCTGCAGCAGTCGGCCGTAATTCGTGGCCGGGTCGGCGGGGGCACTGGGGGAGCGCTTGAAGAAGGTGGAGGGTTGGCCGCCGTGTGCGCCGTTGAAGATCGCGACGGGGATACCGCTCTGGTTGACAAGGTCTTGTCCAAGGCGCACGCCGAGTTCTCCGATGGCGCCGCGTACAGAGGTGGTGGTGGTGTCGCGGCCGTCGCCGCTGGCGCGGTACCAGCTGCGGTCATCGGTGGAGAGTGCCGGATTCGGGGTGCTGTAGCCGAAGGTGCGTACCCAAGGTGAGAGGTCTTGCGAGGCGGCGGTGCCGGAGTAGTTCCAGCCCGCGGCTGCCGCGTTGGACTGTCCTTGGATGACGTAGCCATCGCCGGCGACGATGTCGTCGGCGCGGCGGAGGAGTGTCTTTCCCGAGCTTCGTTCGGCCCATACCTCTACCGAGTAGGAGGCGCGTTCTGCCGTGATGGGGGCGCTCAAGGTCCATGTGCCGGTGGCGGATGTCTGCCGGGTGCCGACCAGTGCCTCTTCCCGGTACACCTTCATCTCGACCTTGCTGACACTGCGGTCGGTGGTGCGGCCGTGCACGGTGACGGCCGCCTTGTTCGTGGCGTGATCCCGAGGATAGAGCTGGGCGTTGGTCGGACCTGAGGTGATGTCCACACCGGCAGGCCTGACGTAGACCTTCAGGTGCGGGCGGGTCCAGTTCCGGGCGTTCGCGGCTTGTGTCCAGTCGGGCTGGCCCGTGGACGCATTGCCGATGCCGGCGGACAGGCGCGTCTGCGGGGCGGCGGCCCAGCCGTTCACTGCCAGCACTGTCCGGCGATGGGTGACGTCATGCACCTGGAACGACCCGTAACCACCCGCGCCCGGAATCGGTCCGGCGACCGGCTGAGGGGTGTCAGCGAAGTCGTATGTGGTGTTGCTGCCGCCGGCCGGTGCGTTCTGTGCGATCCGCGGGCTGTACCGGTTCGGCCAGATCTCCAGATATCCGGTGCTGTTGTCGGCCGGGGCAACATCTGATCCTCGTACGGTCAGGCCTGTCACACGCCGGCCGTAGGCTCCCGTCATGGGCACACCCAGCGTGGTGAGATCCTGTGTCCAGGTGTTCATGGACGCATAACCCCACGCTGGATCGGTGCCGTACATGCCGTCCAGGCAGTAGGCGACACGGGAGATCGGTGTCCGGATCGACTTGGCATTGTCCACTGCGTACGGGATCCCGTGAGCCCACACTGCCGCGGTCTGCGGCACCGCGACGTCATACAGCAGCCGGTAGTCCGCCAGTTCGCTCACGGTCTGCTCGCAGGTGCTCGCGTTCGGCGTGGCCGGTTTGACCCATACGGTCAGCCTGGCCGACGCCAGGTCGCGCCCCGACTGGGAGAATGTCCAGTCGGGCTGGCCGGTCTTCTGGTTTCCAGTGCCGATGTCGAGGAATCGGCCGCTGCCTCGGTTCCAGCCGTTCAGCGCCAGCACAGTTTCCTTGGCCGCGGTGTTGTGCACCTGCATCGATCCGTACCCGGGGGCACTCCCGCGGGGTGTGTCGGAGAAGTCGTAAACCGTGCTGTCGCCGGTAGGAGCATTGCGGGACGCAGCAGGGTCATAGGCGTTGGGCCAGAACTCGATGTATCCGCCTGGGGCCTGTTCGACGTGCTTCACATGGCTGCCCCATGTCGTCAGGCGTTTCACCGGCTGAGCGATCGTCGCACTCGGCACGCCCAGCCTGCTGAGATTGTTGGTGAAGGCGTCGAAGGAGGCGTAGGCCCACTCATGGCTGCCAGCCCTTGTGACGGTGTCCAGGCAGTACGCCACCCGGTCCAGGTACGGCTCGCGCTGCCGGCTGCTCAGAAGCTTCGACCTGTTCAACGCGTAGGGCACTGTTTTCCCGCCTGGCCAGTAGGCCCTCCCCGGCAGATTCAGCTCATATAGCGGGATATAGCCGGAAGACAGCTCGTCGACCGTATCGCAACTGGCCGGAGGCGCCGCTCTTGCTGGTAACGCGGCTACTGCAGTCTGTGTCTGTGGCGCTGCGATCGGGCTGACCGCCATCACCAGGACGGCAGCAAGCCCCCGCACGCACCCGTGCCACGTATCGCGCATCATCAGTCTCCCGGCGAAACCTGTCCCGCCCTCCCACTGAAGAGCAGGCCCCTGCGGAGCCGGCATTCCGATACGGGTATGACCTCAGCCAGCACCGCTTTCAAGTTATAGACGGATTAACACACTGAAGATGACGACGGTACGAACGGCACATCCCGGCGGCGAGTGCCCTTCCCGCGGTCGCGTCCAGAAGCTTTGATGCGACACTTGTTCGTCGAGTGATACCGCATGGCTGATGGCTTCGGTCATCAGGCGCGGGCCGAGCACGGCATTGCCGTCTCTCGGCGTCTCGTGAAGCAGGTCATCGCCGAGCCTGCGCTGGTTTTGACCAGAATTTTCGTGAGACTCTTATCACGGTTTTCGTAGCGTCAATTCCGAGAGTCGCCCAATCTGTGAGGGTACGCAAGCAGTATGGACAGACATATCCGTACCATGGCACGGCCTACCAAAATGGCATGGATCGGCAGCATCCTCGGCCCGTGCGAGCCGGCATCATGTCTGCACTCGATAGCTCGCAGTCCCGGGACCGACGACCTGGCCGCTTGTGTGACCGACTGTTGAGGGAGACGCAAGGTGAGCAGCGCTGGAGGGATCACCACCTTGATGTTCCGCCAGGGCGAGGTTGCCTCGGTAGGGATCTTTGGCGAACTGGACCTGTATACAGGCGGGGAGCTCAAAACGATTTTGGCTGAGTGCCTTGATGGGCGGCCCGCCCGCCTCGTGGTGGACGTGTCTGCGGTGTCCTTCTGCGACCTGACCGGAGCCACGGCCTTGGCGGAGGCCAGGGACAGGGCTGTGCAGGCCGGGACGGAGTTCATGCTGTCAGGGGTGCGGACGCCGACGCTGGTGCGAATATTGACGCTCACGGGACTTGATGGTGCATTCGTCCTGCCGCAGCCGTACCACTGCTCGCCCACTCGTCCCGGCTCAGCGACCTGGGAGGTGAAAGGCGGCAGGCGCTGGCGGGTCCGGGCCGCTCTTCATGAGTCCGTTCTGGGACGCCGGCATAGGTACGTGAGACGCGCTGCTGTCAGCTTGTGGCGCTCCATGGGCAATCGGAGCAGTTCGCATGCGGCGCGTGCGGGTGGCGTGGTCTGGTGGCCATTGGGCTGCAGTCAGTGATTCCCAATGTGGTTTGGTTTGTCAAGTCTGATGTGACGAGACGTGAGCTGGCTATGCCGCTGTGTGGTCGGGTTGAGGAGGCTCGACAGTGAAGGTTCGCTAGTCGCGTATGAGCGCCCACAACACGTCGAGGCCTCGCCGGGCGAGCGCAAGCACGGCCTGCTTGGGAAGGCAGCGGATGTGGCCGCCGCCGTGCCGCGCGGCTGACCCGGACCGCCGGACCGGTCGGCCGGCACCGCAGACGACGGTGCCTGACCACGATCTCCGACCCACGGGCCGCCTTGCGACCCGCTCTCGTCGTCCGCAACCTCCAGCCCTACCCCACCGGGCTCGATGCCCGCTGATGCGGCGACATCACCTACGTCCCGACCGAGGAGGGCCGGCTCTACCTGGCCACCCTCATCGACAACGCCGAAAACATTGAGCCTTTTCCAACCTCCTGCGCTGACTGGGCAGTTGGCCTGACAGACAGGTGAAGCCCCTGGTAGGTGGGTTTTCGACCAAGAAATCCGTCTCCACCAGAGGCTTCGTGTGCTTGTCTACCCGTCCGCCGTCGACGTGTCCAGCTCTGCCTTTCGCTTCCTGTCCGCCAAGCTGCGCCGACACCGCCGGGAGCTCGGCATCCGCTGGCGGCGCCTGAGCGCCGGCCGGCAGGCTCTGTTTGCGTTCGCCCATCTGCGCAACGGTCACCCGTACGCTCAACTCGCCGCCGCGTTCGGCATCGGGACCACCACCGCATACCGCTGCATCACCGAAGCGGTCGAGATCCTGGCCGCCCTCGCCCCTACCCTCGGCGAGGCGGTCCGCACCGCATCGACGAAGGCGTTCGTGCTGCTGGACGGAACGCTCCTGCCGATCGACCGGATCACTGCCGGCCGCCCGTTCTGCTC
>NZ_JBEYEW010000063.1:0-17363 GCF_040634095.1 Streptomyces sp. NPDC007205 | reverse complement strand
GAGACTTCAGACATCTCGCTCAACAGTCCGAGGGCCTCGCCCGTTACTCGACCGGCCTCGTCACCCGATCGGTGGCCAAATTGAAAAGCCTCCTGGGCTCGGTGTGGCTGCCGGGCCGGTAGGGCGGACCACTCCTCAGGACGGACCCGGCACAGTCGGGTGTCAGCCATACGACAGGTGGGAGCACAGGTCGTCATCGGCGGACCGGGCGTCGTTGGCCACCGAGGCGGGCACGGTGGGTAGGCCGGACGAGGAAGAGCCGCTGCTGTACGACTCGCCCAGGACCACGTCGAGCCCTGACGAGTCGACCGATCGGAGCCGGGCGCCGGGAAACAGCCCGGCGACTGTCTGCGCATCGGCCCTCAGGCCTGAGCCGTACCGGATCACGGTGGTGCCGTGGTTCGGGTGATCGGCGTTCGTGATGTCGATGACCTTGAAGCCGTGCTCGGTGAGTGTCGATGCGACGCTGTGGGCCAGGCCGGAGGTGGTGGTGCCGTTGTAGACCGCGACATCGATGCCGTTGCCGATCAGGGCCTTGGTGCTGTTCGGCCGGACGCGCACGAACGGCGTCGCCGTGGCCTTCGCGCCCCTGGCATCCCTGCCGTCCATGGTGCGGTCGGCCTTGAGCGCGGCCCACAACTCGTCGGCGTCCGGTTGGACGATGGCGACGCGTGCGCCCTGATAGCGCCAGGGGGCCGTCACGAACTTGATGTCGTGCAGGTCGATGTCCTTCAGTGACATGGCGAAGGAGATCAGCTTGCCCGCATTCCCCAGACCCGGGTCGACGGTCATCGACTTCGCGGCGGCCTGGGCGAGTGGCAGCAGCCTGGCCGGGGTCAGACCCTGGCTCTGGATCTTCCTGACAAGGCTGGCCACAAAAGCCTGCTGGCGCTTGATGCGCCCCATGTCCGAGCTGTCGCCGATGCCGTGCCGGATACGGACGTAGTTCAGCGCGTTCTCCCCGGAGACGACCTGCTCACCCTTGTTGAACAGGAGCTTGCCCCGGCTGGAGCGGTTGGGGTCGAGGTCGCTCTCGTAGATGTTCTTCGGCAGACACACCCGGACCCCGCCCACCACGTCCGTCAGTGTCGCGAAGCCCTTGAAGTTGATGACCAGGGTGTGGTCGACGCGCAGACCCGTGAGGTACTCCACCGTGTTCTGGGTGCAGGCCGGGTTGCCGGCCCTTGTCTCCCCGACCGAGAAGGCAGAATTGAACATGGCATGGGCCTGAGTCTTGGTCCATGTGCCGTCGGGCAATCTGCACGGCGGCACCGTGACCAGCGTGTCCCGGGGAATCGACACCGCTGTCGCGTGCCGGCGGTCGGCATGGATATGCAGCAGGAACGTCGTGTCGGAACGTCCCGTGTCGTCCTTGCTGCCGCCGCCCAGCGAGTTGTTGCCGTCCGAACGCGCGTCCGAACCGATGATCAGGACGTTCTCACCTTTGGCGGAGATGGCTTCGGGGCGGTTGCTGGACAGACCTGATCCGTCGAAGGTGCCGATGTCACCGCTTAGCCTCAGATAGAACCAGCCCAGGCCGGACATGCCGAGTACCGCGAGGCACAGCGCGACGCCCAGGGTTTTCCGCAGCGGGCCGCGTCGGCGGCGCGGCGGCGTACAGCCGCCACGTGATGAACCATGACGGGGCGGCTCGGCCTGGTGCTGGTGGCAGGGAGGGGCGGCCCGGTGGCCGGTGACGGTCATCTGCGAGCCCTCAGCCGTGCCGCACCCCGGCGAAGAGAATGGACAGGGGAGAAAAACCGTAACGGGCTGGAGCCCAGGCGCCTGCTGATCATGGCGATCGCGGTCATCCTGCTTTTCGGATCGACGAAACTGCCCAAGTTCACCTGAGCGCGGGGAAGGCCATGCGGACCTTCAAGAGTGAACCAAGGCCATGAAGGACGCCGACACCGTACAGCGGGCCCCCGCCGCCCTGTAGCGACGACACGCCCGCCTGCCGTCAACTCGGTGCAGACCGTGGGCTCTTTGGAACCGGGGACGGATGTGCGACGGCGGCAGCGCGCTCACTTGTCGATCGCAACGCGGCCGCAGGAGTCGCCCGCGACCTCCGGTAGATGTGCCTCGCGGGACGCACGCTGCCACCCGCCGCTGCCCGCACGCATTAAAGACAGGGGAATGCCAACGGCCGCGGCCGCCCCGGCAGCCAGCAGCGTCGTGCTGCCGAGCCAGCCGCCCGCTGCGGCCGCGGTGGCCCCCGCTGTGCCGCCGAGTTGTCCCAGGACGAACCGGCGGCGTGGTGACATCGGGGTGATGACAGTCTTGCGGCCGGTACGTCCGGTCCAGGAATTGCCCGTAATGAACGGCATGCCGCTGCGGCGCGCCAACCAGAACCCCGTGCGGACCGTCGGGCACCACACGATTCCGCTGTACGTCTCGCGCGGCAGCGCGTCGGATTGGCTTCCGCGCCCTCCGCGCAGGCGCACCCAGCGATGCGTGTTGACGCGCGTCAGCCACGCCCCGTCGCGGCGGCGCTGCCGGACCTTGGCGTGCAAGCCGCATCGGATCGCAAGGCATTGGAGCGCCTCGGCCTCGGTGCGATCCCTCCGGACGAAGCCGAACCCGTTGTCGTGCTGCCGGGTGCCGTCGCCGTCGACCAGCGCCTCCAGGAGCGCACGGCACTCGGCTTGCGGCCAGGCGAAGATGACATCGTAGGTCAGCGTTCCGGCGGGCACGACCGTGGTGAGCCACCGGGCGACGGTACCGCCGAGCACGAATTCGGACGGTGCGCATCTGCCGGATGCCGTCGGCGCGCCGACGGATCGGACGCTGCTCAGCTCACGCCATTCGGCACCGACAGCGTCGAGCAGGTCACGGATCGCCTGGCACGTGTGCGGGTCCACTGTTCCGGACGGACTGATGACGGCTTGGCTGCCGTCGTACCGGCCCCGGCTGATGAACCAGCCGAGCAATGCGGCCAGATCCTCGCCTGGTCCTTCCCGGCCCTGAGGCGACCAGGGCGCTGCGAGTGGGACCTTGCAGTCCGTGCCGACGTCCTCGGCCGGCCTCACGTGCGTGCCGTCTTGTTCGGTCCACACGATCATCCGGTGCTTCGCCGTCAGGCGCTGGCTGCTGGACAGCTGTTCAACGGTGATCAGTTGCTCAGTGACGTTGTAGCGGGTGAATGTCGCGGGTTCCCAGCCGAGTGTGCCGGTTACGGCGTCGTACGCGGCGATCAGGTCGCCGTTTTCCAGCTCGCTGTGGCGACGCCAGCCTTGCGGAGTGAGCGCCTGGGTTGCTTCGTCCACACAGGCGTAGTGCCGTCCGAGAAGCCACTCGCGGAGCATCGATCTCGTGTAGAGGTACTTGTTGTAGAAGTTCAAGATGGTGTAGGGCCAGAATCCAAGCAAGGCCTTCTTCCAGCCCACGACACGCGAGACAAGGTACGTCGTCAGCGCAGTATGGGCCATGAACCAATAGCCCATGTAATGGAACATGGACAGATGCTGCCAGGTGGCGAGGTTGTAGACGACGACGATGATCCACCACCACAGCGTCACGAGGTCGAACAAAGCGGTGCCGACCACGAGCAGGGAGCGCCAGTTCAGCATCAGACGCCGGTAGCGGGCCACGTTCTGGAAGTAACCGGCTGCCCACCGGGGCATCTGCGCCTTGTACTCCTTCCACGTCGCCGGATCGACGGTGAGGGTCAGGGCCTTGTCCGTGTACCACGCCTTGTAGCCGTGCTCATGCAGTTTCCAGGTGATGTCCATGTCGGCGCTGATCAAGCCGTTGGGAAAGCCCCCGACGGCCCGTACGACTTCGGTGCGGAAGGCGTACGAAGCGCCCGTGAGGACCTGGATACGGCCGACCCGGCGCTGAGACAGCCGCCACCATTGGCTGCCGAGGCTGTAGGCAAAACGTCGTGCTTCGATGAAGAAGCCTGTGTCCTGGATGGGCAGGATCGACGAGCATGTGGCGTCGTAGCCCTTTTCCAGATCGGCCACCATCAGACTGATGCAATCCGGCTCGGGCCGTGAGTCACCGTCGAAGCCGACAATCACGTCTGCGGTGACGTGCGGAAGTGCGGCGTTCTGGTTGCTCGCCTTGTCCTTGAACGTCGTCTCCAGCACGAGCGTGGCCCCCGCCTGGCGGGCGACCTCGGCGGTGCGATCCGTGCACGAGTCCGCGACCACGATGAGTTGGCAGATGGGGTAGGGCTGGTCCAGGACGGCCCGGACCAGCTCCCCGATCGTCGCTTCTTCGTTGTGTGCAGGGATGACGACGGCGACCGTCAGGGTCATCCCTGGCCTTTCCAGAAGAAGAATCGCAGCACGGCTCCCGCAGCACTCATCGCCGCTGCGGCGAAGGTCAACACCATCGCTCCGATACCTGTATGGGCTAGTCCGTTGTACATGGTCTCTCCTCGTTGATCACAGCTCTCAGAGCCGCTCGATATGTGGGGCCTCCGGCATGACACCCCGCGTGTCCAGCACGTAGGGCGCCTCCGCGGCGATCTGGGTGAGGTCGAATTCCTTGTGCGCGGTGAGCAGCACGACGGCGTCGTAGTCCTGGTACGGCAGGGGGGTGAACAGGCCGTGGACCGTGCCGGTGACGTGCGGATCCACCGCATCGACGTGAGCGCCCTTCCGCTTCAGCTCCGTGACGACCTGGACGGCGGGGGACTGACGGGAGTCGGCTACACCGGGTTTGTAGGCGAGTCCGAGCGCCAGGACGCGGGCATCTTTGAGGGCCTTGCCATGCCGGGCGTTGAGGGCGTTCTGGAGGCGGGTGACGACGTAGCTCGGCTGTGCCTCGTTGATGTCCTGGGCGAGCTCGACCAGCCGGAAGGGCTCTCCGAATTTCGTCCTCACGTGATGGCTCAGGAACACTGGGTCGACCGGCAGGCAGTGGCCGCCGACACCGGGCCCGGGCGTGAACTTCTTGAACCCGAACGGCTTCGAGCCGGCCAGGTCGAGGGTGCGCCAGACGTCCACACCGAGGGTGTGCGCGACCCGGCAAAGCTCGTTCACCAGCGCGATGTTGACGTGCCGGAAGGTGTTCTCGAACACCTTGGCCAGCTCTGCTTCTTCGAGGCTGTCCGCCGGGATCACGTTCTGCGTGATGCTGGCATAGAACTCCTGTACCCGGTCGCGGCATCCCTCGGTGAGCCCGGCGACGATCTTCGGGGTGTTGGCGAACGTCCACTGCTCGTTGCCCGGGTCGATACGTTCCGGGCTGAATCCGAGATGGAAGCTGATCCCGGCCCGCAGGCGGGAGCGGACTTCGAGGAGCGGCAGCACGATCTGGCGCGTTGTCCCGGGATGGGTGGTGGACTCCAGGACGACGGTCACGTCCCGGCGCACATACCGCGCCAGCGTCTCTGTTGCCAGCCGGACGGCACTGAGGTCCGGCAGCCGCTCCTTGAGCGGTGTGGGCACGGCGATGACCGCAACGTCGAAGCCGGCCAGACGCCGCTCGTCACACGTCGGCTGGTACCGGCCGGACGTCAGTGCTTCCTGGAGCGCTTTGTCAGAGACGTCCCCGATGTATGACATACCGGAGCACAGCTGCTTGCAGCGCTGCTCGTCCACCTCGAAACCGATCACGTGGTGGCCCGCCTCGACGGCAGCCATGGCCAGGGGCAGGCCGACATAGCCCTGTCCCATGACGACAATGTTCATTGGCTTTCCTTCAGAGATACGTACCGTTGTGGCCGTGGGGCGGATCGCGCGCCGGCGGGGGCCGAATGACGGCCGTCTCGCGCCAGCTGGGACATCGGCTTGGGCAGTCGCTCGGCAGCGACCGGGCCCCTATTCCTCCGATGCCGTGTCCTCGAGACACATCCGTCGGTCGGGGTGGTCCTCCGCTCTCGTCGAAGGGGACACCTCGTTGCCGCGGGGCCGCATGTCCATCAGGCTGGTGACAGGGTGATGAGTCGGTGCGCACATGCGCGCAGCGCCGGTGCTCCGGCCTGGGCCGGTCAGCCGTCGGCAGCGAAGCTTTAGGGGGAACATCACTACTCCTTGGTCTCACGAAGGTGCGCTGACCCGCGATGGGCCGCGCCTCAGCCCGGCAGCGTTTCGGCGCTCATAGAGAAAGAGAGCGCAAGGCCGGACATATGATGACAATTGCCCTGATTGGTGTAGGAGGTCCGGTCTGCGGCCTCTGCTCGACACCCGTGCGTGATCACCTATGCATTCATCCGCGAGCAGGCGCCGGGCCTGTTGGAGCGTCGGCCGGAGCCATCCTGGACGAACGGCTCGCCATTATCCCCCGCAGGCACGCTCATGCGGCGGATGTTCTTGGGCCAGACGCTGATGGGAGCGCTGCTGTCAGCGCAACTCAATGCAGTCCCATCTGCTGCATCGAAAGTCCATCAGATCATGGTGAGTTGAGATGACTGACTGGTTAATCCAGTTTCTGACCGACATTCTGAACTCCTCATTGTGTGCTTGCGGATCACCCGTGAGGGGCGGCACACGATCGGTACCTGCAGGCATTCCGCGGCGAACTTGTGCTACCCCTGAGCAGAACGCGTACCGACCGCTTGGCGGTGCGCTGTTGAGAGCCTGCGCTGCTGGTCGGGGCGATGCAGAGCCAGTCGGCCATATGGTCCGGTCCTTAATCCGCCCCGGATCAGACGCACAGTTGCATGGCCATACACGGCCTGCGCCATTCGGCCTTCGAGTTGAAAGGTAATCCACCCTCTAGCCTGATCGTCGACCCGCTCACCACCTATATCGGAGACAACATGACCACGTGGCTGCGCTCCTTCAGCGCCTCGATCACCGGCCTTCTCGATGCCATCCCTTCGGCGGTGCCTTCCCCCATGAGTCGGGAAGAGGCTGCTTGGGTGCGTTCACACGCCTGGACGCCCGCGCTGCGCCGCATCGAACGCGCCCACCCCAACGGCTTCCATCGTTGGTGTGCATGTGAACGCGGCTTTTGTCACCCCTGCCGTGCGGGCTACCACGACCAGTGCGCCAGTACGGAGGGTCCGGCCCTGGATGATCGTGTCGGGACGATGACCGACCTCACCGGCGTCGTTGTCGCGGCAGTCCTGTGCGGCCCCGGCCGGCGTCCGTGCAGGTGGCTGTGTCCGTGCGCCCATCAGCGCGCGCGCCGAGAGGAACCTCAACCCGTCCGGGTCCCGGTAGGTGTCGTCTGAGACCGGCACGCATCCACATGGATACGCCAACGTCCGGCGAATGCCTGCTCTTTGCAGAGCTTGCTCATCCTGATCGCTTGATTTGCTGAGCGGTTGGTGCCAAGGAGGTGGCAATCTCCGTCAGCGGAGTAGCCCCACGCTGGCAGGCACCGGTATGGATCTTCGTTTTTCGGACTGTTGCCCTCGATGGTGTTCGTTAAGTGGCTCGCCCCAGTGATCGTCGCTGGCACAGGGTGGACGGAGCGACACGGTGCTGCTCCGCACGGGCAGGGCAGCCTTGTGAGGGGAAAGAGGTGGGATGGCCGCTCATGAGCGAAGTAGACGAGCCGGGCACCGGAGAATGCTGTCCTTCCGGAAGAAGTCGATCAGCGCCGCTGGGTGTTCGCCCCGGACCGCCGTCGCCGTCGTGTTCCGACGAGGGGCGGGACACAAGGTGGACCGTCGCGTCGTGTCGTTGTTGTCGGGCGTTGGCCGGATCGCGTGCCCCCGCATCGGGCCGACTCGGTCACCCGGCCGGTCGTGTCCGGACGAACCTGTGCTCGGCCTTGCGCCGTGAGAGCGGCAGTCCCCCCAGCTGTCGTGGGAAGGCTGATGCTTCCTGGAACTTGCAGTGCGTGTCTCCGGGGCCACGTGGGCGGCGGGACTCCGGACCGAGGGGCCGATGAGATGTCACGCGACCACGACTACGCGAGGTACGTGACGCAAGCACCAGTGATGAACGCGGCCTGGGCGTTCGCTGAGGCGTACTGGATCGACAAGGACATACGGGGCGCATGGCGTGCCACGCATCCGACATTGCGTCGCTGCTGGACTCAGACCTGGTTGATCCCCCTCCTTGAGCAGGGGAGCGTCGGTGGGTACGACCCGAACGCGGTGGTCGAGGCGTTCGCTGAAGACGAGGTTGACCATGTGCTCTGGAAGCTTTTCGCCCGTGCACAGGTCAAGCGGACCGCACCGGTGGCCGTTGACCGGGAAGCATGGGGAGTAAAGGCCGACCCGGAATTCGTGGCCCCTGATGTGGTGCTCGTCAGGTTGCTGTCGATTCCGGCCGGAGGTGCCGTCCGCTTGGACGAGATGGTTGCCTCGGTGCCACTGCTGATGCAGTACGACGTTGAGCCTGGGTGGCGGCTGCTCAACTTCTTCAGTGATCAGATCCCGGTACCAGGCTGGCCTCCGCAGCTCGGTGGTGCGTGACGCTGCACGGCACCACGACCGTCGGCCGAGCGGCGCCCCCGTCCGGCGCGGCCCGGGCCTCGACATGATCTCCAACGATCGTCCCACACCTCTGACTGTCAACCTGGCGATATCTGCCCGCGCCTGACTGAGTGACGACACTGCATGGAAAGCGCTTGTTTCAAGTGGGGTGGCCGAGTTCACACGGCGTACGATTTTGACGGTGGCCAGGGGGCGTGTCAGAGAGACGGCGGCCGGGGTGCCCGCCCGTCGCTCGGCCCCGTCCTGCTGCACGCGAACCGCCCGCCGCGCTCGGTCCTCGTGGGCGCGAACCGGCATCGGGGCTGGGCAGTCAGACCGGTGTCATCGTGCATGACCTGGGAAACATCGGCCGCATGTCGCCCGGACCGGACCGCGTATCGCATGGCCGGGGGATGGTCCCAAGCGTCCGCCGGGCGCGGCGTTCGACCATCAGCTGCCGAGTCGCGCTCACCTGCACTGTGTGTCTCCCCCCTGTGTCCCGCGCATGGGCGAGCAAGGCGGCTCCTGCGCTGAAAGCGTTTTCAGACCTTCCTGGCGGGGCCTCGTCGGGCCTTACCGTCACTCGCATAACGCAGCGCAACTTCCGTCACAGGACGAACTGACAGGCAGTCCGGCGCTGCGTGAGCGCGACCACACGAAGTGCCAGGGGAGTCCATGCGGCGTTTGAGTACGTCCCACTTGGAATCAGGGACAGAACGCCCCCGATTAGCCAGAAGCGCCAGTCGGCCTGGCAGTGGCAAGGCGCGGTGGTACCTGCCTCTGGCGTTGGCCGTGGATGCGGCGGGTATGGGCGCACCCCTCCTGGCCGTATACACCGTCACGGACCAGCCGCACCCGGTGCTGGCCGCGTTCACCAGCGCGGCTGCCTGGCTGGGCGTGCGCGTGTCGCATGGGCGGTACGCCGCCCAGGAGCTGGGCGAGTCGCGGGGCGGCCTGCCGGTGCTGCGAGACTGGTTGACGCTGCTGGGACTGCTGGCGGTGGTACGGGTTTTCACCGGTGAGGCGTCGGAGCCGGCTCTGGCACTGCTGGCGCTGTGCGTGGCGCCGACGATGACGTTGCTGTGCGGGAAGGCGACGCACCGGCATCTGACCGTCTTGCGGCGCGAGGCCCGGTCTGTGCACCGGGTTCTGGTGGTCGGGGAGCCGAGCGCGGCGTCCGAGGTCGTTCAGCACCTTGCGGCATGTACCCGCCACGCGTATGTCGTAACTGGGGTCGTTCCCGTTGGCGAAGGCCCCCCCATGGCCGGGGCGCCGGCCATGGACCGGATCTGTCCTGCGCCACCTGCCGCCTGGGACGATGACCGGGTGCCGGTGGTGGCGGCCGCCGAGCGGCTGGGCGCGGACCTGGTGCTGGTGGCGCCGGGCCCGCTGCTGAGCAGTGATCGGCTGCGCCGCCTGTCGTGGGCCCTGCACGACCGGGGCCTGCGGATGGCTCTGGCACCGGGACTGACGGACGTGGCGCCGCGCCGGCTGAGGCCCACGACCGTCGCAGGGCTGTCGCTGCTGCACATCGCACCGCCCACGCGACGGGGGGCGCAGCTGGCGGCGAAGGCTGTGCTCGACCGGGTGGGCGCGGGCCTCGGGCTGCTGGTGTTGGCTCCGCTGTTCGGGGTGCTGGCGTTGGCCATACGGATGGATTCCCCTGGTCCGGTGCTGCACCGGCAGACACGGATCGGTCAGGGGGGTGCGCCCTTCACGATGTGGAAATTCCGCACAATGGTGGCGGACGCGGAACGGCGGCGTGTTGAGCTGGCGACGGCGAATGAGCAGCAGGGGCTGCTGTTCAAGATGCGCCGAGATCCGCGGGTGACCCGGGCGGGGCGCTGGCTGCGACGCAGTTCACTGGACGAGCTGCCGCAGCTGGTGAACGTGCTGCGAGGTGAGATGTCGCTCGTCGGCCCGCGCCCGCCGTTGCCGGATGAAGCGGCACACTACGACGAGGTCGAGGCGCGCCGACTGATCGTCAAGCCGGGCATGACCGGGCTGTGGCAGGTCAGTGGGCGGTCGGACCTGTCGTGGGACGAAACGGTGGGGCTCGACCTGCGCTACGCGGACAACTGGTCGATCAGCGGTGATCTCGATGTCATAGCTCGCACCTTCCGAGCGGTCGTCGACGGCCGAGGAGCGTACTGACGTGGCCAGTGACTCCGGGGCCCGCTCCCGGGAGGGGGCGGCCGAGCAGGCCCTTCCCGCTGCCGGGGCCGAAGGCCGCGCAACGCAGGTCTGGGCCGTCGCAGGAAGACCGTGTGCGGGAGAATCCCGCACAGGAAATCGCGCCTCCACGTCCCCGCGGGACGAAGCCGCGCGCCGACCGCCGACCTGGCGTTGCTCGCTTCCCCGCAGGATCGGTCCCCGCCGATTATGCGGGGCCGGTACCCGCCGATTACGCGTGGACGGGCCCGGCCGATCAGGCTTCGGTGGTCGTGTGCCAGTTCTCGTAGACCGCCGCAATGCCGTCGCGAAGGGGGATCTTGGGCTTCCAGCCCAGGGACGAGATGCGCGAGATGTCGAGAAGTTTGCGGGGTGTGCCATCGGGCTTGCTCGGGTCGAAGGCGATGGAACCCGGGTAGCCGACGACGTCCCGCACCGTCTCGGCAAGCTCTCGGATGGTCAGATCCTTACCGCAGCCCACGTTGACCGGCTCATCGGCGTCGTACGAGTGCAGCAGAACCGTGCATGCGGCCGCGAGGTCGTCGACGTGCAGGAACTCGCGGCGCGGCGTGCCGCTGCCCCACAGCACCACCTCGTCCGCGCCATTGCCCTTGGCCTCATGGAAGCGGCGGATCAGCGCCGGCAGGACGTGCGAGGTCGCCAGGTCGAAGTTGTCGCCCGGCCCGTAGAGGTTCGTCGGCATGGCGGCGATGTACGAGGCGCCGTATTGCCGCCGGTAGGACTGAACCTGCACAATCCCAGCGATCTTGGCGAGCGCGTACGGCTCGTTGCTCGGCTCCAGCGGGCCCGTCAGCAGGGCGTCCTCGCGAATGGGCTGAGGCGCGTGCTTGGGATAGATACAGGAGGATCCGAGGAACAGCAGTCGGCGGACCCCCGCGGCGTGTGCGCCGGAGATCACGCTGAGCTGAATGCGCAGATTGTCCTCGATGAACTGCACCGGATATGTGCTGTTGGCCATGATACCGCCCACCTTCGCCGCAGCCAGCACTACCGCCTGCGGGCGTACGTCTCGCAGATACGCCGCCGTTCTGGCCGCATCCCGGAGGTCCAACCGGTCACGGCCTGCGCTGACCACTTCGTAGCCGTCGGCTGCCAAGCGGCGGGTGATCGCGGATCCGGCCAGTCCGCGATGGCCCGCCACGAAGATCCGGGACCCGCCCGGCAGTAAGTCGTTCCCTTGCGTCATAGCACCCATGGCTCCGGATTGTGCCAGGCCACTCCACGCACATCATCACCAGCAGGAATCAAGTAACACCCCATCAGGAGACAAGAACCACCATGACCAAGACCGCACTGATCACCGGGGTCACCGGACAGGACGGCTCGTACCTCGCCGAACTCCTGCTGTCGAAGGGCTACACGGTGCACGGCCTCATCCGCCGCTCATCCTCTATCAACACCGAGCGGCTCGACCACATCTACCAGGGTCCGCAGGAGCCCGATCGCCGCCTCGTGCTCCACCATGCCGACCTCTCCGACGGCGTGGTGCTGGTGAACCTCCTGCGTGATCTGCGCCCTGACGAGGTGTACAACCTCGGCGCGCAGAGCCACGTCAGAGTCTCCTTCGACACCCCGCTCTACACCGCGGACGTGACCGGTGTGGGCTCGCTCCGGCTGCTGGAGGCGATACGGGCGAGTGGCATCGACACACGGATCTACCAAGCTTCGTCGTCGGAGATGTTCGGGTCCACCCCGCCCCCGCAGAACGAGTCCACCCCGTTCCATCCCTGTAGCCCCTACGGCTGCGCCAAAGTCTTCGGGTACTGGGCGACTGTCAACTACCGTGAAGCGTACGACCTCTTCGCCGTCAACGGCATCCTCTTCAACCACGAGTCGCCCCGCCGCGGCGAGACCTTCGTCACCCGCAAGATCACCCGCGCCGTGGCCCGGATCCGGGCAGGCTTGCAGGACCACCTCTACCTGGGAAACCTCGACGCCGTACGTGACTGGGGCTATGCCCCGGAGTATGTCGAGGCGATGTGGCGGATGCTCCAGCACGACAAGCCCGACGACTACGTCGTCGCGACCGGCACAGCCGGCACCGTGCGGCAGTTCCTGGAAGTCGCCTTCGCCGTGGCCGGGCTGGAGTGGACCGATCACGTGCGCTTCGACCCCAAGTACGAGCGGCCGAGCGAGGTCGACGCGCTCATCGGCGATGCGTCGAAGGCGGAGCAAGTGCTCGGATGGAAGCCGCGGGTGCTGTGGCCGGACCTCGCCCGGATCATGGTGGAGGCAGACATATCGCAGCTGGAAGCTGAATTATCCGGTGTGCTCTTACGCTGACGGCCATTGATCGGCAATGGGCAGTCAGTGGCACGGCAATAGGTTTGTCGGTCGATGGAGTGGGCAGGGGGGCGGCATTTTTCTGCCGTTGCCTTCAGATGCGGTAAGAGGCTGTGGAAAGGCATGCGTGTTCCGGCGGGAGTGGGTACGGCCGTTTTATCCGCGGAGGCTGTGCGGTTGGGCTGGGCGAAAGCGGTGAGGGTGCCTTCGTCCGCGTTGCATGGGTGGACTGCGCCGATGCCCGTCGGCCGCCGTTCACGATGGGCTCGGGGCCGGCGTCCGCGTCCGCCCACAGAAGCGACTCCGGACATCGGCGCGTGCGGTCACTGGTCGTGCAACGGCCGGCTGCTCCTTCGAGCCCATGCTTCACATGGGCAGATCGACGAGACCGCCATCCAGCCAAGCACGTTGCCCGCACAGGTCGCACAACACCACGACTTCGGCACCAGAGGAGCACAGTGATAACGATCAAGCCTGCGACGCCCACCAGGATGGGCCGCGTAGTCGCCACCTGTACTGGCGTGGTGACAGCGGTGCTCTTGGCGGGAGGGTGCGGCAGCGGGACAGGGCCCGATGACAGGCCTGCCAAGAGCCCGTCGGTGGCGGTCTCAACGCCGACGCACTCCACTCGGAACGACGCCGAGGTCCCGGCAGGCCCCACGGTGCCGAAGGCCGAACTCACCCCGGCCACTGGATCCTTCACCAAGAAGCAGAAGGAGTACCTGACCGGCCGAGTACCCAAAGGCGTCGACCCTGCAGCCATTCTGGAAGCCGGGCAAGACGCCTGCGACCGTATCGGTCGCACAGCTCAGCATGACCGCAATGCGGCTATCGACGCGATCCGGAGCGGAGAGATCGCCGGCGCCCGGGACGCCATCATCCAGCTCTGCCCAGAACACGAACCACTACTGGAAACAGCGGATAAAGAAAGCAAGCGGTGAGGAACTCCCATTGCTGTTGCACGTGGGGGCGGTTGCACGTGGGGGTTGCTCAAGTGGAGCGGCGGCAGTACGTGTCGACAGAATACCGGAAATGAACTATCGGAATGAGCGGGTTGAGGAAGAGTGTGGGAAGGAATATGCGATTGCGTGCGCGTTCGGCGACTGGTGTCCCGACCCAGTGCAAGCTGTCGTTCACGGTGGGTAGGGGCTCGGCAACGGTGCGGGCGTTGGCGGTGTCTCCAGATCGCAAGGTGTTGTACGCGGGTGGGCGTTTCGGGGCGGTCAACGGAGTCAAGGTGAGCAATCTGGCGGCCATCGACATCTCCACGTGCAGGCCGAAGGCCGGATTCAAGGTGTCGGTGGATGCCACTGTGCGGGCGCTGGACGTCACCGGTGAGGCGGTATATATCGGGGGCGACTTCACCAATGTCGCGGGGCAGGGACGCCGTTACTTCGCCTCCGTCAGCAGCACTACTGCGGCGCTGCGCACCTGGACGTCTAACGCCGACGAGCCCGGCCGGGCGATCAAGGTGGCCCCGGACGGGAAGAACGTCATCCTGGGCGGCGACTTCTTCCACCTCAACGGGGCTGACTCCCACGCCCTCGCCGTCGTCAGCAGCATCCACGGCACTCTCACCAAGAACTACCCGGCAGGCTTCATCGACGCCAAGTCGGTGGGGAAGGACGTCACCACCGACGCCACTGGCCTCTACACGGCCAGCGAAGACGTCGGCGGCACGGACGAAGGCCGGATTGCCTTTAACCTTTCAAACTTCAACCAAGGTTGGCGGGGCACCTGCAGGGGCGCCACTCAGGCGGTCGAGGTCCACATGGGCGTGCTGTACTCCGCATCTCATGCGCACGACTGCAGCAGCATGGGTGAATTCCCGGAACTACATGAGCGCCAGCATCTGCTCGCCGAATCTGTCAAGAATCCGTCGCTGCTGGGCTGGTTCCCCGACACCAACGACGGAATCAGCGAACATATCGGGCCACGTGTGCTGACCAGCGCCTCGAAGCATGGCACCGATTACATGTGGGTCGGCCGTGAGTTCACCACGGTCAACAATAAGCCGCAGCAAAGCCTGACCCACACCTACCGGGTCTATCGCGACGACTCCCGCACACCTATCTACACAGTGACCGGGTCATCGCTGTTCTGGAAACGCCCGCAACTGACCTCACGGACACCGACGTCACCGTTGGATCCACCTACCGATACCGGGTCACCGCAAGCGACGGAACCAACACCAGCCGATCCGCACCCATCACGATCATACTCACCGCCAAGCCGCCCAACACCCGGTTGCGCCGCGGCTACAACCCCGGCCAGGGCAGCCAGGTCGCCATCTCCCGGCCCCTGCCGCCCGGATTCACCCTTGAGGCGACCTGGTATCTCTCCAGCAGCCGGCAGCCGGCAGCCGGCAGCCGGCAGCCCGGCACGGTCCGGCTCTACGAATGCCAGGTCGGCAAAGGCTCCTTGTTGACCCGTGCCCCCGGCTGCGAACGCCAGCGCCCCCCCAGGCCCTGTCGGCTATATCCGCACCATCCACGTATTCGGAACGATCCCCCTCTACCGCTGCTACGTCCCGGGCAACGGCGACCACTTCGTATCCCCCCGATCGGACTGCGAGGGCCCCTACGCCAGGGAGTCCCTTCTCGGCTACGCCACCCCGTGACGTCCGCTTCGGCCACCGCGCCGTCCAGTCGATTTACCGCTGCCGAAAGCGGCGGAGAAAGGAAGTACGGGTGACGAAACTCCCCATTGTCGTGGCGATACCGACCAAGAACGAGGCCGCGAACATCACCGCGGCCATCCGGTCCGTCATCGATCATTTCGAGGCCGTGGTGGTCGTCGACTCGCACAGCACCGACGACACCTGCACGATCGCGAAGTCGCTGGGTGCCGCGGTGGTCCCATACGAGTGGGACGGCGCGTACCCGAAGAAGAAGCAATGGTGCCTGGATCACGTGTGGCCCCAGATCCCATGGATGCTGTTCCTCGATGGCGACGAGCGGATGAGCCTCGAGCTGCTGGCAGAGCTGCGATACCTCTTCTCACGTCCGCAGGAGGTCGCGGCGTTCGACATCCCGCTGGACTACTGGTTCGCGGGCCGCCGGTTGCGGCACGGCTATACCATCGTCAAACGGGCGCTGGTGGACCGTAAGCGGTGCCATTTCCCGGTGCTGGACGACCTGGACGCGCCGGGCATGGGGGAACAAGAGGGCCACTACCAGCCGGTGGTGGAGGGCGGGGCGGCGGCCGTGCGGCGGCTGAAGTCACCGATAGAACACGAGGATCTCGACCCGGTGCGCACCTGGTTCGATCGGCACAATCGCTATTCGGACTGGGAGGCGTGGCTGGAGCACCACCCGGAGGCGAAAGAGGTCATTCGCCAGGCCAAGACGCGGCAGGGTCAGTTGTTCCACAAGGCGCCGCTCAAGCCGCTGGTGTCCTTTGCCTACGCCTACGTCTACAAGCGGGGGTTCCTGGATGGTCGGGCCGGTTTGGATTATGCCCTGGCCATGGCCTTCTACCGTTGGCAGATCGGGCTCAAGGAAAGGGAAATCGCACGGCATTAGATCCGCACGACGACCCTCACAACCTTCAAGCGCCGGCGACGCCAGAGGGAATAATTATGATGCCATTTCTAATTTATAGCTCACCGAGCGGAGATGGAGTCGGGAAGTGGTTTCGCATGCCTATTTTTTCGTGGCGCATGGGGTACCCTCGAACAATCGCTGGGCTCTCCATATGGCAATGGTGGACACCCAGACTGATTCTGGCATGCAAGGAAGATGAAGCGATGGTACGTCACATGAAGCACTGTAAAGAGCTGGGATTGAGGTGGAATTTGGTACTGCGAGTTGGTGCCGTCGCTTCCTCCGTTTCCGCTGGATTTATGTTAATCGTTGCGACGAGCGCGTCCGCCCGCGAGCTCGAAGCGCATACGCAATCGCTGCAGCCTACGCAGAAACGGCAAGGACCCGCGCTGGCCAGCCCTCAGCCGCAGTCCGGACACTCTGACCCCGCATGGGACGGTGCCAAAAGCTCCGAGAGGTTTGTCAGCGGCGATGACGGTGTGAAGACTTGGGCGGGTCCTTTGGCACGCAATCACGTCACCGGAACCGTCAAGTACCCGACCCACCCCCCGGTCGGCGGCCCACACAACCCGGTGTGGCTGAACTGCAACGGCGACGTCTACACCGAGCCTGTCAGGAACGAGAGGGCTGTGCATTCGCTTGAGCACGGCGCGGTCTGGGTGACGTACAACAGCAAGGCCTCGAAAGCCGACGTGAACGCGCTGGCGGCGAAGGTAAAGAGGACGCCGTACATGATGATGAGCCCCTACGAGAACCAGAAGGACCCCCTCATGCTCACCGCGTGGGGCCATCAGCGCACGGTGACGAGCGCGATCGACCCGGACGTCGACAGGTTCTTCGAGAAGTACGTCCAGGGCCGGCAGACGCCCGAGCTGGGCGCCCCCTGCATGGGCGGGGCGATGAACTGAGGATTCGCCGAACTAGTACTGCAACGGTGCTTGCTGTGACTGGTGGCCAGGTCGGTCGTTGGTGTGGTTGTGGGTGGGGACCTTGCTGATGTCAGGTTGTGGGCGGGTGAA
>NZ_JBEYEW010000062.1:0-17899 GCF_040634095.1 Streptomyces sp. NPDC007205 | reverse complement strand
GGCGGATCCTCCGCAAGGCCAGACTCAGCCCGAACGCACTCACGTCAACCACAAAGGCCATCCTCACCCTGGAGGCTCACCGTTGAAAAGGCTCCGTGTCCTACATGGCCAGTTTGAGGAGTCGCTTGTAGCAGCAGAGAGCAGCTGCCAGTCCGAGAAAGGCCAGGTAGTTGCCTGGTTTCCGTTCGTAGCGGTGGTGGAGGCGCCGGTATCCGGTCAGCCACGACATAGTGCGTTCGATGACCCACCGTCGGCGGCCGAGTCGTTCGCTGGAGTCGATGCCTTTGCGGGCGATCCGGACACCGATGCGCTTGCCCCAAAGCCATCGCCGCAGGTGAGGTACGTCGTATGCCTTGTCCGCGTGAAGCCGCACGGGCTTGGAGTCGGTCGCGTGGGATTCGTGTCTCATGTGGAAGTGGGACAGCATCGGCTTCAGGGCGAGGCTGTCGTGGGTGTTGGCCGCGGAGAGTCCGACCCGTAGGGGCAGTCCGTTCGCGTCGGACAGGACGTGCATCTTGGAACCGGGCTTACCCCGGTCCACAGGGCTCGGACCTGCAAGTTCGCCCCCTTTTTAGCGCGGACATGGGCGGAGTCGAGGATCACGCGCGACAGATCGACCAGGTTCTGGCCGTCCAGGAGCTGCAGCACCTTCTGGTGTAGCCGTCCCCACACACCAGCCCGGGACCAGATGAGGAACCGGCGGTGCACGGTCGACTTCGACGCCTCGAAACAGGGCGGCAAGGCCCGCCAGGCACAGCCGCTGACCAGTACATAGATGATCGCAGCGAACACCGCCTCGTCATCGATGTTTGCGATTCCACCGCCCTGCCGACGCACCCGCGCCGACGGCAACAGTGGCCTGGCGATCTCCCACAGCCCATCCGGCACGATCCATCCCCACCGCCCACTGCCCATGGCCAGCCCAACGACCAACTGACCATGTAGGACACGGTCTTAGAGCGCAGGAATTCCTGTTCGGCGGTGGCGGACAGGGTGCGGGCATAGTGCAGGAACATCGCTGGGGTCTTGTGTCCCATGTAGCGCAGGGCCACGCGCAGCGGGATGCCGGCGTTGAGCAGGCTGGTGGCCTTGGTGTGCCGGAAGGTGTGGGTCCTGGAGATCTTGATCAGGTGGTCCTGGTCGTCGCGCAGGTCGATGGCGGCGGCGAAGTCCGTCAGGCGAGGGCGGGCCGTCGTCGACGGGTAGGGGCGGTCTCCGTTGCGGTTGTTCCACTCGGCCAGGAACAGGTACTTGGGGTCGACACCGGGCCGATTCTGCCCGGTCATGAAGGTGCGGGCGTACTCCTGCTGACGGCGGACCAGGTCGAGGGTCTCCTGGTCGATGGGAATGGTGCTGTCCTCAGTGAAGATCTTCGTCTGCTGGTATCGCAGCCGTGCGACGCGACCGTCCGGGTCGGGGGAAGGGCGCTGCGAGGATCGGATCGAAGTCCAGCAGGGCGATTTCGATGATCCGTCTGCCGGTCTTGATGAGCAGGCCAATGATGCGGACCATTTGCTCGTCGGCGAATCCGCCCTCGACCTTGGGCTGGGCAAGCAGACCGTGTTCTCGGCGATCCGGCTGATCACCGCATCACTGAGGACGGCATCGGGCGGCGGCGCCTTCGGACCGGTGGGTTTGTCGCCGTAGCGGAACAGCACGGCGTGCGTGTTGCGGCCCCAGCCGCTGCCAGCGGTCCCCGGCCAGGTCTTCAGCGGCCTGGTCGCGCTCCTCGAACACGAACCGGTACTGCTGCTCCAGCCCGGTAATGGCGGCACGGCGCTGGATCTGCCCGAGCGGCTCGCCCTTGTTCGCTCCGGCCGTGCACCGCTGTCGGCGGCAGTGCCTGGACGGTCGGGGACAGACGGCCAGGAGCTCGAGCATCTTTCGGTACAGCTCCCCCGGCAGTTGGTCCGGGCAGCGCACGTGCATCACCGTCGGCTGTACGACCTGCGTCTTTGCGTTGTCCACCGGTGTGAACTCCTACTCCCGACACTATCGAACAGGGAATCGAACACGCGAGTGCGGCGCGCCAATCACGACCTGTGACTGACTGCCTGTGATTGAGCGCGCTGCGTGGTCTTTGAGCGCGATTGTTGACCCACCGTGCATTCCCGTTGGCCGTGAAGGGGGTCGATTGCGACTCGCGACCCATTTGACATGCGAGAACGTCGCACCACCGTTACGGGCGAGGATCCGGAGGCGAGCCTTGGGGGCTGGCGGGCCCGGCGGGCCTTCAGGCAGCGCCCGGACCCGGTGTCCGGCCGGCTTCCCGGTCGGCCGTTGGGGTCGATTCTGAGCATCGGAGTTGTGCCGGGCGTGATGGGTGCGGTCGCGCTGTGCCCCTGCCTTGGCACCTGTTTATGAGGGTAAGTTCCGGGCATATAGCGCTTATCTGCCGAAACCGGATGGATCGATAATCACGGCAGGAGGCGCGTCTGCCATGTCGGCTGGTGAGAAGGCCAGGGCCAAGGTCGAGCAGGCCAAGGGGAAGCTCAAGAGGGCCACGGGACGAGCCGCCGTCGATGACCCGATGGTCGTCGAGGGCCAGGCGGAAAAGTCCAAGGGCGATGCACGCCAGGCCAAGGAGAAAATCAAGGACATGTTCAAGCGCTGACCTTTGGCACGCTCATGAGTGTTAGGCCTTCACCCCCGGCCAGGGGGTGAAGGCCCTTCCTACGCCGAAGCCGTCGCGGGACCGACCTTCGGATACTCGCCCCGCTCTCGCCTGGGTGATCGAGCGCCGCATGCACGTCGGGTCACCGGATCGCGCGCACGAGCCAGGGCCGGTCATGCGGCGGGGTGTTCCTGTCAGGCGGCGCTCTTCTTATGCCGTCCGCTGCGCGCCCGAGTGCGTCGATGAGCCAGTCGTCGCACAGGTGCGGGGGCTGTCGCGTGGGGCGCCCCAGTCGGTGCTCCTTGTACTCACGCTCGCGGGCCTCGCACTCGGCCGCTTGCTTCCGCCGGATCGCGTATGCCGCTGACATCGAGATGCAGCCCTGCCGCATCCCGCTGTTCCGTCGCCTGAGGAAAGCCGGTGACAGGCATGCCTCCTACGTACTGGGCCTGATACTGCAACCGACCGGCCGCTTACCGGCTGGCACGCTTCCTCGTGGCCAACGACCGGATGGAAGAACTGTGGGACCGCGCCAAAGCCCGGGACTTCCCGGCCTCGCGGACCCTCGGTGAGATCCTCACCGCCCGCCGTCACGAGGCGGAGGCGATGTATGCACTTGAGCGGCCTGGGGCTGGCTGATGGCCGAGCATCACATGGAAGACGAGCTGGGTACATGGAGCACCACCAGGCGTATGAGCCCCTCCGCCCACCCTGGCCTGGCTGCTCGCCGACACCGGTCACGCCAATACAGCCGTCGCGGAGTTCGTCCAGGCACAACTCGACAAGCACTTGCTCAATGCGGTCGAGCTTGGCGTCGCGATCCGGGTCGGGCGACTCCTGCCACGTCTTGGTGGTGGGCTTGACCTGGTCAGCGATGATAGGGCTCGTTGAAATGCGGCCAAGGTCGAGCTGTGCCCTTCTTCGGCGGCGCTCAGCGGCGGGCGGCGGCTTCGACGTCGGCGATGAGCCGGTGGATGCGCAGTGCGTGAGCGAAATCGGGAACCTCCTGGGTGCCCTCGGCGAGGTCTTTGGCAAACGCCGTGTACACGGCGGCGACGTTGCGTGGTGGTCCGGGGGGTACGGCGGCCAGGTCGGCGTCCAGGTACATGGGCACCGCTAGGGGGCTGACCTCGGTCGCGGTCCCGTTGCCGCCGGCGAGGGTCAACTCGGTGCTCTGGATGTTGCCGTCAGCGGATGCGCTGGTCAGCAGGAGGTCATCGGAGGTGCCGTTGATCTCCCAGCGCAGGCCGCCCGCGCGGGACCGGCCGCCGCGGTAGAAGACGGACGCGACGGCGCCCGAACGCAGGGCCGCGGTCACCGCGACCTGGTCGGGTGCGGTGACCGGCACGGTGGTGTTCTCCTCGGCGATCAGGACCTCGCGGCGTCCGACGGCGAGGGTTGCGGTGACGCGGTCGATGTCGCCCAGGACGTAGGTGAGCGCGTCCAGGGCGTGCGCGGTGGACACCGACAGCGTGGTGACGCCGTTGGCGACGTCGAACAGGAAGGCGTACTTCCGGCTGGTCACGGCGTCCCAGCCCATGGCGGACCCGGTCAGGTTGGTCGCCAGCACCCGCCCGGCGTAACCCTCGGTGACCAGTTCACGCAGGCGCCGTACGGCCGGGGCGAATCTGGCCTGCAATCCGATGGCGGTCCGCACGCCGGCTGCGGCGGCCAGCTCGGCGAGGTGGGTGGCCTCTTCGACGTTCACGCCGAGCGGCCATTCGCTGTAGACCATCTTTCCTGCGGCGAGCGCCTGCGCCGCGAGGTCGTGGTGCTGGGGGACCTTCACCGCCACCACTACGAGGTCGACGTCCGGGTGGTCGATCAGTGCCCGGGCATCGTCGAAGGCGTCGACGCCCCAGGCCGCCGCGGCGGCGTCCGCCGAGGAGCGCCGACTGGTGGCCACGGCCCGCAGCCGATAGCCGGGCAGGGCCCGCAACGCGGGGATGTGCGCGCTGACCGCCCAGCTCGGCGTGGTCGGACTGGCGCCGATGACCCCCACTCCGATCTCCTTCACGGCAGCTCCCTTCCTGGTATCTGACATGCATCCTGGTATCTGATGAATACCAGTACTACGATCATTGGACCGGCCGCCGAAGCCGGCAAGAAGGCAGCTCGAAGTGCCCTGGTATCACCGGAGGAACCGATGGCAGCCACCGTGGACGAGTCGGCGCACTGGCACACGCCCCAGGAGCGGGCGGCCTTCGTGCGCGACATCCTCGACCGCATCGGCGACAAGTGGTCGGTCATCGTCATCTGCCGCCTCGGGAAGGAGCCTCATCGTTTCAACGAGCTGCGCCGGGCCAGCGACGGAATCACCCAGCGCATGCTCAGTTCCACCCTGCGCGCTCTGGAACGTGACGGCATCGTCACCCGTACCGTCCACCCCACCGTGCCGCCCCGCGTCGAGTACGCCCTCACCGAGACCGGTCGCACCCTGCTCGACGTCGTGAAGGCCCTCGCCCGCTGGACCGACCAGCACGTGGACGTCATCCGTGCCGCCCGGGCGGACTACGACCAGCGAACGCACGCCACGGCCTGACGCCAGACGCGGTCGAGTCCCATCCACGGCGTTGATCGACCGCGACGCGATCAGCATGCCCGGAGCACGGGCCGGCTGGATCCGGGGAGGCCGTTAAACAGGGGGCCCATGAAGGGGGCCGGATGGTCTCAGGTGGCTGACAGGCCCCTCGCGCGGGAGGACGCCCCGTCAGGGTGCCTTCCGCGTCGCTCATGCGATGCGCTGCGTGCAGCCTGGACCGCGGCCACCGCGCCCCTGGTGCCGGCTGGCTATCGGCGGACCTTTCCCTGTGGCGCCCGACCGCAGTCAGCGTGGGTCCGCCCAGGGCATCAAGTTGAGCAACTCTGAGGAAAAACCCGACCCAGCACCTGGTGGGGGGATTCAGGGCTCGGGCCGCGATGCCAGGAACAATCCCGGTGCCGCGGCAGGCTGAGCTCGAATCGGTCTCACCTCTCGATCGCGCTGCCGCAGCGGCACGTCATCTCCCTCGGCCAACGGCCCCAAGTTTCGCCCGTGACGGCGCGCGGTGCAGGCAGCCTGATGCCTTGCGGTCCCGGAGCGGCAACATGGGCAAGCGCTACTTACTGATGAGGCTCTTGCCTTCGGCGGGATGGGCACCATGACCGAGATCCGTACCCCCCGCCTCCTTCTCTCCGTCGCTGGCGTGACGACGACCTTCCGCCGATGGCGGACATCAATGCGGACCCGCAGGTCATGCTGTGATTCCGGAGTTTGTAGTTGGTGTGGCGGGTGTGGCATGAGCTGGGGTGTTGGGGATTTTCCGATAAAGAATCCGGCGCTTGCGGGGCGTTGGAGGCGGTGATGACTGGGCGTCTGGTCTGCGGGTGTTCGGAGTTTGTTGATAAGGGTGGTGTGGTGTTGGTGATAATGCCTGGCATCTAAAGGACTGGTGCGGGTTTGTGCTGGTCAGCGGCTTGCTGGCCGGTCGGGGCAGCCGGGTCGTGCTGGTGTGGGCGGGCTTACGGTGCTGCCGGGTGGGGCGGGTCGCCGCTGCCGCCGGTCCAGTACAGGGCGGTGTCGATGTCGCGTGCGGTCCAGCCGTCGGCTGGTGCTCCGCCGTGCTCGAGGAGGTCATCGAGGAGTTGCATGTAGCGGCCGTAGCGTCCCGGTGTGGGGGTGAGGGTGAGGCCGAGGGTGTCGAGGGCGTGTTGGACGCGGCGGTCGTAGACGGCCATTCGGTGCGGTGCTGCTGCGGTGAGGACGGCTGAGGCGAGGGCGTCTCCGGAGCGGAAGCCGGGCAGTTCGGCGATGATGCCGCGTCCGGTGCGGGCGGCCTCGTTGCGCGGGATCGTGGAGTCGCGGACGGCGGTGACGGCTCGCTCGGTGATGGCTCGTACGTGGGTGTCGGGCAAGGACATGAGTGCTGTCACCCAGCGGGTTTGTGCGGAGAGCCGTTTCCAGACGACGAGGGCTGCGATGTCGGTCTTGCCGAGGCTGCCGGCGTGCTCGGTGCGCTGCGCGACGTCGTGGAGGACCTCGTCGTAGTGGGGTGAGACGTCGGTGAGGTAGCTGGCGCGGGCGGGGATCAGGGTGTCCCAGGCATGCCGGCAGAGGGCAGCGAACTCTTCGCCGCCCGGCGTCTCGGTGGTCGTCTTCATGTCCGCATCATGCCGTTCTGGCGGGTTGGCGGGTTCGGGGGCGGCTGTGTTCTTCGGCGAGGTGGTCGAGCTGGATGGCTTCGAGTGATTTTTTGGTGATGCGTTCGGTGCCGTCGCAGATGGCGGTGATGGCGGCTTGGCGGATGAGGCGGGCGAGGCTGCCGATGCGGTCGGCGGTGCGCTGGTGGAGGTAGGAGGCGTGGCGGGGGAGCGTGCCGGGTGTGTGCTGGGTCAGGTCAAGGGCGGCTTCCATGTCGGTGACCAGGTCGGTGAAAGGCCGGCGGGCGCCGTGGCGAGCGGGGAGGGGGCCGCAGGTGATGAGGCTGGCGCGGCCGGCGAGTTGGGCACCGCGGACTCCGGCGAACAGAGGTGTGGCGGCGACGTCGATGCCGCTGTAGACGAAGGTCGCTTTGATGCGTTCGGTGAGGTCTTTGAGGAGATCGGCGGCTTCGGCGCCGGTGGTGGTGCGGGGGTTGAGGCGGTGGATTTCGTCGATGAGGACCAGGCGGACGCCGGCGGCGGTGTAGGTGTGGCAGACGGCGCTGGTGATCTGGGCTTGGGTCATGCGGGTGGTGACGGGGATGCCGAGGTAGCGGGCGAATTCTGTGGCGAGGGTCTTGGCGGTGGCGCCGGGCGGCACCAGCAGGTACGCGACCGGCACCTGCTGGTGTGTGCGTCCGGGCGGGGCGGGGTGTGTGCGGGTGTGGGCGAGGTGGCAGGTGCGCCCGACTTCGAGGAGGGCGGTGGTTTTCCCGGCCGCGGCGGGACCGGTGACGATCAGCGAGGGCCGGGCGGTGGTCTGCTGGTGGCGGCCGAGCAGCATCAGGGTGCGGACCTGGGTGGCGAGGGTGTCGATGGCGGGGGTGCGGACGGTGACGAACGCGGAGTGGTAGGCGAGGCGTTCTTCCGTGCTGCGGGGCGCATCGCCGGCCTGGGGCGGGGTGAGGGGCGGGCTGGTGGCGAAGTGCTGCCAGCCCTGCCAGGTGGTGATCGGCCAGTCCGGCTGTGCTGTGTGCGGGCCGGGCAGCGGTACCTGGGTGTCGGCGGTGGCGTGCTGGCCATGTGCGGGGCTGGTCACCAGTTGAGGGCTTCCTGGGCGGGGTCGTAGAGGCCAAGTCCGGTGTACGGGACGGGGGCGTGGTCGTCGCCGGGTTCGTCGTCGCCGTCGGCCTGCTCTGCGTCGTCGGGCAGGTCGTCGAGATCGTCGAGGCTGTCGGCGTCCCAGCCGTCGGCCTGCGGGTCCGGAGGGCGGGTGCTGGTCGTGGGCGGGGGTGTTTTCAGTGGTGCGGTGCGGGTGATCAGGCGTTGCTCGCCGGGGGTGGCGGTGCCGGTGTGGGCGCGGCGCATGAGCTGGTCGAGGGCGTCGGCGAGGTCGGCTTCGTGGGTGTCGCGGTCGCCGTGGCGGGCGGTGATGGTCTTGATGTGCTGCCAGGTAGCGCTGTTGAACGGCTGGTGGATGTGGTCGCGGTGGATCCACGGGATCTCTGCCAGGTGTCCGTCGGGCAGGCGGATCCAGACCTGGCGGGCGTCGTGGGGGTTGGTGTGGATCTCCCATTTGCCGCCGCGGGAGGTGACGGGTGAGGGCTGGCCGCGGTAGGGGGCCAGGATGTCCGCGTCGTAGGTGCGGTGCTCGATGCGGATGCCGCGTTCGGTGATGGCCTGCCAGCGCACCGGCAGCAGTTCGAGGTAGTCGTTGCCGTTCAGGGGGAGGGTTACGTGGCCGGCCACGGCGATGAGGGCGGCCCACATCTGGTTGGGGGTGAGCGCTTTCTTGGGCAGGGTGGGGTGGCGCAGACCCTCGTGGGGGCGGTGGTGGTAGTGGACGAGCCATTCGTCGAGCAGGTCCTGCAGTTGGGCGACGCTGAAGCAGGCCTCGGTTTCGGCGTCCGGCCCGCGGCGGGTGACGTCGGAGCCGGTGTAGCCGGGCAGATGCTGGCACAGCAGCGCGTTGATAGTGCCGAAGGTGCGCTCCACGATGCCTTTGGCGGCGGGGGCATGGGGCGGCGTGGGCTGGACGCTGATGCCGAGGGTTTCGCAGGCGGCGGTGAACGCCGCGGACAGGTAGACCTTGCCCCGGTCCACGACGATCGTCTCGGGTACCACCACCGGCCGGGCCGCCGCGCCCTTAAGCCGTTCGTCCACGGTCAGCAGCCGCTGCAGCTGAGGGAGTTGGGCGTGGGCCAGGCGCAGGGCGTCGGGCCAGGTGGGGCGGGCCGGGTGAGGGACGGCCATCTCCGCCAGCAGCAGGGCCGCATCCACGGCCTTGGTGCCGGCCGGGCGCAGGACGGCGGCGAGGATGGCGCGGGTGGCGACATCTACGGCGATCGTGAGTTCGGGCCGGCCGGTGGTGCCGTCGTCGAAGACGGTCAGGACGTCCAGGCGGGTGGTGTCGACCTGGACCTGCTCGCCCGGGCGCAGCGCCACGGTCGGAGTGAAAGCCCGCCCGCCGGTGGGGGAGGGCAGCGTGCGGGCGGGGCGGTGGGGGTGTTCGGCGGGGCCGGCGAGCTGGTGGACGAGCCGGTAGAAGGTGGCCTGGGACGGTATGGGCACCGTGCCGCGCCCGTATTGGTCGTCCAGGATCTGCGTGACCAGGGGCTTCAGGCCCTTGATGGTGCCCTTGGAGCGGCCGCGCTGGCGGCGCAGGGCTTCCTCGATCGCGGTGATGACGCGTTCGTCGGTGCGCCCGGTGGGGCTGGCGCGGCGGGTGGTGCGGTGGTCGACCAGGCCCCACAGCCCCTGTTTGCGGTAGGCCAGGCGCATGCGCTGCACGGTGGTGCGCGAGACCTGTCCGAACCCGATCGCGGTCAGCTCCGCGGCCTTGGCCTCCTCACGCTGGGCGAGCGTGAACCGGCCGGGGTCGTACTCCGCCCGCGGCACCCCGCCGGTGCCGGGCTCGCCGGGCAGGCCGGACTCCACCTCGCGGATGTGCCGCTGCCAGGCCAGTGCTTTTCGGCGCGCGCTCTCGGGCGCGGTCTCGAACAGCCCCCACTGGGTCACAGCCTGGGGCATCTCGGCCCCCACGAGGGCGAAGGACGCATCGGCGAACAGATGCCCGGCCAGGACAGTCTCCTCTGCTCCCGTCTCACCGGCCAGGTGGATCTGCTGCCCTGCCAGAGCGATGACCTGCCACGTGCTCTCTCGGAAGCGGACATGCGCTCCGACCTGCAGCACCGGACGCCCGCCACGCCGCGCGCTCACTGCCTGCCCCCGCTGCCGGGGCCACCGGTGCTGTCGCGGCGGCCGTCCGCACCGCCGGTGGCGGGGCTGACGAGAACATGTGCGTTGAGCGGGACATCCACAGGCGCAGTGAGGTGTCCGTGCCACAGGGCGTGGAAGACAGCGGGGAGGACTTCGAGCGGGTCGCCGACCGCTTCGGTGCCCTCGATCAGCGGCCGGGGCCGCGAAAACGCCTCGCGCACGGCGGCCGCGAGGCCGGGACGGCCCTGGTTGCGGGGGTGACGGTAGCCGGCCAGCCACTTCAGGTTCGCCGCCTCCACCTTCTGCAGCGGCTCAAGACGCCGGTAGCTAAAGCCGGCCTGTGCGCACGCCGCCTCGAGGACCGGCACAGCCCGCCGAGCCCGTTCGCCGCCGGCCTCCGGGCGGCTGGGGCAGTCGGCCAGCAGGGCCGTGCCGTTGCTGTAGCGGGCGAAGAGCTGGGGCACCCACGAATACACCTTGCCGCGCCCGTCCCGCCACAGCAGCCGGACCGGCCGCCCGGCCAGGCCGACCACCTCAGGGTCGCGGTCCAGCACCATCAACTGCGCCCGCATCGCGGCTGATCCGCAGGCCACATGCCGGCCGGTCGTGGCCGACCACCACTGGCCCGGCCCCCACCGCTGCCCCGGCACCACCGGGAACGCCGACACCGGCTCCAGCTCCTCGAACGCCACCGCGAGAGCCGCGTCCGCCCACCGCTGCTGCACCACCTGCCCGAGAGGATCGGCGAAGACCGCCTCCCACCCGTATTCAGCATCCGCCCGTGTCTGCCGTGACCGGCCGCTTGCTGCGGCCGCTGCGCCCTTGCCACTCACATGCATCATCCAAGCCCGCCGGGCCTGGTGACGGGCAGCTTTGCAGATTCTGATCACACTGTGCCCGGCGATGCACTATCCCCTGTCGGCACGCCCCGCGACCGCGGTGGCCCGCGCTCAGCCCTCATCCCCGGGACGCCCGTTGCGGTCGTCCGCGAGCGCCTTAGCCAGGACATCGGCAGGCAGCCGGGCCCACTGCGCCAGATCCTCCAGAGCCACCCCGGCCTGCAGTGCCCCCGCCGCGGTCTCCCGCACGGCCTGGTCGATCAGCGTGGCGGCATGGCCGAGGCTGCCCAGCAACTGCCGCGCGGCATCAACGGCCTTGCCCTGCTGGGCGCCGCGCAGCTGGGTCAGCTGCTCCTGCGCGCCGTTGACCAGACCGGTGATCAGCGCACGCTGCTCGGCCGGTACCGCCGCGCGCCAGGTGGTGCCGGAGCCGGGCGATGTGCGCTCCTTGCCCAGCACCCGCAGCTGGGCGGCCATGGTCGCGGGCTGGTGCTCCTGGCGGACCCACCACGGGTTGTTGTCGTACCCGGGCGGTCCGCCTTCGCCGCGGCGCCGGCGGATGACCGCGCCCATCCAGGCGATCAGCGGCCCGCCGTAGTCCACTGCGGACAGCGGCCCCAGCCAGGCGCGTCCCACCCGCTCGCCGAGCCGGCGGCAGAACGCGCCGTCGGCGGGCAGCGGCCGCGGCCGCCCGGCGCCGCTGTCCGTCCACACCAGCTCGGCCATGGCCGGGTCCAGCAGCGCGTCGGCCACGGCCACCACCTCCGGGAAGACGACCGCGTCCCGTCCCACGATCCGCCACCGCTCAAGATCCGTTCCCGCGTTGCCGCCCGCAACCTGGTGCAGGCGCTGCGGCCAGATCTCCTCCCGCTCCCAGTGCAGGGCCTCATCCCACCACCGGGCCACGACCGCGTGCGCCAGGGCGAACACCTCCGCGCCCTCCGCCCCGGCCCGCCCCGCACGGCGCGCCACCCGGCTCCACCGCCGCTGTGCCGCAGCCACCTCCGGGACACCGCGCAGATCGAGGTGTTCCAGCGGCTGGTCGGCGTCCGCGTCCAGCAGCCACCGCCCGTGCCGGACACACACCCGCTCCCAGCGCGGCAGATACCGCACCGCCCGCACCGCCTGCCCGGTGCGCCGCGCGGTGCACAGCCGGCAGGCGAACGCCGCTTCTCCCGCCACTGCGCCTGCTGAACGCCACCGCGCCTGCGCCAGGCCGGCCTCCCGGCCCTTGCTGATCTTGGGATCATCCACGGTGAAGGCGGGCAGAGCGCGCGCCAGGACCGTCGGCCCGGCCCCGCACAGCTCGGCGAGCACGCGCCGCCCGGCTTCGTTGAGCACGATTTCCGCGTCGGCCCGTACACCGCCGCCGTCCAGCCGGGCGGGGGAGTTGCGGCACGTCCACTGCCGCAGCACACCGGCGGCCGTCAGCCCGTAGCGATCCGCGATCCGGCTGATCAGTGACGAGGTCAGCTCCCCGGCCAGCGGCACGGTCCCTAACGCCCCTGCAGCCACAACTCCCCCTCCCATGCCCTTTCCTGCTTCCTGTCCCGTCCGGGGCCCACCGGCTACAGCTCGAACTCAAGGTCGATCAGGTCGGTGAGCTCCACTTCGAGGCCGTGGGCGCGGCGGCCGCTGTCGCGGAAGTAGACCTCGCCCAGGGCCTCGGCGGCGATCTGGCGGAGGTCGTCCTCGTCGACGCCGGCCTCCTGGGCTTCGAAGAGGCGGGCAGCGTGCCGTGGGGGCAGGGCGAGGGTGAGGTGACGCACGCGGGCGTCGTCGGTGCTGCCGGGGGCGGCGGTGTAGCCGAAACGGGCCTGGACATCGATCATGATGCCGCCGGTGGTGGCCGCAGCCTGCTTCGCCCTGGCCCTGACCTGCGGCTGCCAGCGGGCGCGGACCTCGCGTTCGAGCCGGTCAGCGAGCTCCGGGCGGGGGGTTTTGATCTGGTTCTTCACGTACCGCTCGACGGTGCGCTGGCTGACGCCGAGCAGCTCGGCCACCCGCCGGGTACTGCGCTGGTGCTGCCGGACCAGGTAACGCATCTGCGTCCCGGCGGACTTGGGCAGGGGGCGGGTGAACGCCCCCTGCACCGCCTTGTCGAGCCCTTCCCCGACCGTGACCATGCCGCGATACCCCTACTCTCCGGTGTCCTTGGCGGTGACCTCGCCGGTCTTGATGTACCGGGCGAGGTTGGCGACGTGGCCGTCACCGGCGAGCTGCTCGAGCACGTTGGCGCCCCACAGCAGGCTCTGGGTGCCCTCGTGCTTGACCATCCCGGGCGAGACGCCGAGCCGGAAGCTGCCGGGCACGGTCTTGCCATCGGGGTCGTAGGGCAGGACGTCGAGCGGGCTGGGCCCGTCGGCGGCGTAGACGGCGCAGTCGGACAGGACCGCGACCGGATACTGCCCGGTGGCCGCGGCCAGATGCAGCATCTTGCGGTGCATGTTGATCCGCGCCCGGGAGATCACGGCGGCGCGGATGTCGGGCCGCCATGTGGGCCGGGCGAGGGCGGGCCAGGCCTGTCCCGGCTTCCAGCCGCCGCCGCGCGCCTTCTCCCGCAGCTTGCCGATGCCGCCCTTGACGGTCATCTTGACCGCGTCCACGACGATGCCCAGCTCCGGATCACGGCTCTTGTAGCCGTCCATCGCCTCCAGGAACTCGGCCGGGGACAGCTTCTCGCCCACCCCGAGATCCGACATGGTCGCGACGTAGGCGTCGCGCAGCCGCTTGTACCAGCCGTCCAGGAACCGGCCGTGCTCCGGGCGCACCCACGCCTCCACTGGGGAGACGTCGTAGCCGAGTTCGACGGCGTAGGCGACCGTCGAGGTGGCGTACCAGGCCGGACCCGTCGGGTGCTGGCCGGTCGGCGTGAACGGGCTGGGCAGCAGGTCCCCGTCGAGGTCCCGCCACTGCTTGCCCACCTTCACCCGGGACGGATCGACGTGGGAGAGGTCGACCAGCCAGGAGCCGGGCAGCGCCGCATCGAACGCGGGCCGGGTGACGTGCACCGGCGACGTGGCCAGACCGACGACGGCACCGTTGGCGCCTGCGGCGAACGACAGGTTCACGTCGAGGCCGACCAGGTAGCGCTTCATGCACTCGGCGTCACTGAGATCCCGTGCCCAGTCGTAGGCCTCTTCGAACAGCTTCTCGTCGGGGCCGCGTACGGACGGGATGTCCGTCGGTCGCCTCGCAGGGCGCCGGGTCCATCGGTTCGGTTCCCAGTGACCCGGGCCGGTGCTCGCGGTGCCGCCGGCCGTCGGTGTCCGGTGCGCTGGCGCGGGTGGGCGGGTTGAGCGCGGTCATCAGATGCAGTCCCGTCACCGCGGTGGAACCCACCGGGGTCATCACCTGGGTCGCGTACACGCCCAGCACCCGGGCCAGTTCCGCCGGCTGAAGCTGGGCGGCATGCCCCCAGGCGCGGTCGTCGAGGGCGTTCCAGGAGGGGATGCACAGCTGCACGCACTGCCGCCGCCCGCCGTGGGCGGGGCGGTATATCCGCGCCCACGGCCCCAGGCCCCGCTTGGTGAGCTGCCAGTCGGCCCGCTGAAGCTGCTTGATGACCTTGTGCCCCTCCGCCAGCCGCCCGGCGAGCCGCTCCTCGTGCGACAGCGCGGCGGGCAGGCCGTACCGTTCGCACGCGGCCTCGGTGAGCACCAGCAGCGGGTCGGCGTCCTTGCCCGAACCGTGCAGCCGCTCCGCCCCGAGCTGCGCGTCGGTGAGCGTCCATTCGATCAGGGCGGGCAGGGACTTGGCGGGTACGTCCAGGATCAGGCCGCCGACGCCGTAGCCGGTCACATTCCGGTCGGCGTCGGCGTCGAGGACGAGCAACGGGCCATGCGCGTATGCGCCGCCGGGCGCGGGCGTGTTCGCCGGGGAGGCCTTCTTCGCACCCGGACGACGCGAGCCGTGCGACGCCCGCTCGGCCCGCGGATGCGCCACAGCGGCCGGTGCCCGAACGGCCGCCGGGGGAGCGGAAGGAGACTCCTCTTCCTCTGGCCCGGCCGTGGCCGCAGCGTCCGGTGCCCCGCCCCTCGACGGCGTGGCAGGGCTCGGCATGGGCGTCGACGGCGCCGCGGCCGCGGCCTGCTCCGCAGCGGGCGGCGGCACAGCGGTGTCCTCCTGCGGGACACCGGTGCTCTCGGCGGCGGGGTAGAGCTCGGCGAGCTGCTCCAGCAGGCGTGCGTACGCCTCCCGCTCCGGCGGCCGCGGCTCGGTCTTGCCCGACTCCCAGCCGCCGACGGTCGCCCGCCGCACATGCAGCGCGGCGGCCACCTCGTCCAGGGTGAGCGCGTGAGCCTGGCGCAATCGCCTGCGCTCCGCCGGCGGCGGCAGCGGGGACCGGGACGCGACCAGCGCGTCCACGGCATCGAACAACTCGGACATGAGACACCTCCACCCCGTATCCTACCCGAGAACCGTACCCATTGCGTACCTATCGCGTACTTTCTGCGTGCGGATAGCGTGCGGGTGGTAGTTTCCGTGAAGGCCTCCGACCGTCCGCTTCAGGAGTTAAGGAAGAGCTGCATGACTGTGGTGCCGCGCCCCGGCCGCCCCGAGCGCTCCCGGCTCTTTCCCGACCAGGCGGACGCGGTGGCCCGGCTCGTACGGCACCTGCGCCGCCCGGGGACGCGGGGACTGTTCGTGTCGGCGACGGGGACCGGGAAGACGCTGGTGTCCATCCGCGTCGCGGACGGACTCGGTGCGCGGCTGGTGCTGTTTGTGGTGCCCACCCTGGACCTGGCAGCGCAGACGGCGCTGGCCTGGCGCCGGGACGGCCACGGCGAGCACATGGTGATCGTCTCCTCCTTGGACGTGGCCGGCCGCGACGATCTGGTGGCCGCCCGCGTCATGTCGACCACCGACCCGCATGCACTGGGCGGGCTGATGTCGGTGGTGGGGGAGGCCGAGGATCAGATCCCGGCCTTGACGGTGATCTGCACCTACGACTCCCTGAGCAAGATCGAGGAAACCCAGAAGACGGGGTACACCGTCCCGCCGTTCGACCTGGCCGTCATGGATGAAGCGCACCGGATCGCCGGCCGGGCCGACAAGAAGTGGGCGATCGTCAACGACGCCCAGCGCATCCACGCCGACCGCCGCCTCTACATGACCGCAACGCCCCGGATCTTTGCCGCGCCCGAGCTGGCGGAGTCCGCCGACACCACCCGCCCACGCCGCCGACGCCCCCAGGGCCCGGAGACGGACGCGTTCGCCAACTCCTCCATGGACAACGAGGCCGTCTACGGCAAGAAGGTCGTCGAATACCCCCTCGCAACGGCCGTGGCGGACGGCCGGGCCGCGGACTACCGCATCGTGGTGCCCACCCTCACCGACACCGACCTGCGCCGCCGCCTGAACAGGCCCGCCCCCGGCATCACACCGCCAGGCGACGAAATCGACGAGAAGGCGGACAGCGCGCTGCGCACCACCGCCCTGCACCTGGCCGTCCTGCGCACCATGACCGAGCACGGCCTGAAGAAGGTCCTGGTCTACTTCAACCTGGTCTCCGACGCGCGCCGCTTCGCCCGCGAACTCCCGCACACCTTGCGCCTGCTGGCCCGGACCGAGCCCGGCCTCGTCCCGGACATCACCCCACAGCTGTTCTTCGCCCACGGCGAGCACACCCCCGCCCAACGGGGCGACATCTTCGCCGCCTTCGCCGCCGCCGACTGCGCGATCCTCGCCAACTCCCGATTGATCGCTGAAGGCGTCGACATCCCCAGCGTGGACGCGATCGTCTTCGCCGACCCCACCCGCAGCGTCATCCGCTGCGTCCAGGCCCTCGGCCGCGCCCTGCGCCTGGACGTCTCCGGCAAGACCGCCTCGCTGATCGTCCCCGTCTACATCCCGCCTGGCGCCGACGGCGAGAACATCCTGGGCACCGCCTACGAACCGGTGTGGGCGATCGCCTGCGCGCTGGCCAGCCACGACCACCGCATCCTCGAACGCCTCCCCGACAAGGCCAACCGCCTGCCCAAGGAGACCAGCCAGGTCATCGCACGGCGCTGGCACTTCGACTTCACCGTCCACCCCGAACGCATCGCCCAGGCGATGGACCTGATCTCCTTCGACCCCCGCGACCCGGCCGTCTCCCGCTCCCGCCGCCTCGGCCTCGCCGCCGCCCGCTCCTACCGCGATGAGTACGGCCACCTCGACGTCCCCGCCGACCACGTGGACCCCACCGGGCACCGGCTGGGCACCTTCATCACCACCATGCGCGACGCCGCGAAAGCCGGCCGCCTCGAGCCCGACTGGATTGCCGAACTCGACGCCCTGGGCATGATCTGGGACAAGCACGACGCCGCCTGGCGCGCCCGCCTCGCCGCGGCCGGTGACTACCACCGCGCCCACGGTCACCTCGCCGCTCCCGCCACCACCCCCGTCGGCGCCTGGCTCGCCGAACAACGCCACCTCGCCACCAAGAACGAGCTCCACCCCGCCCGGGCGGAGGCCCTCACCGCCCTCGCCGCCGACTGGCGCCTGCCCCACGGAGCGGACTGGCACCGCAAGTACCACCTGTTGCGCGCCCACCTCGCCACCGCCGCCGACCCCGCCACCCTCACCCGCGACACCCAGCTCGCCGGCGTGAAGATCGGCTCCTGGCTGCACCGCCAGCTCACCACATGGCACACCCTCGCCCCCGGCCAGCAACAGCTGATGACCGCCCTCAACCTCACCCCCGACACCAACCCCCTCACCCCCGCACGCCGCGGCCGCCGCACCTTCGCCGAGACCGTCCAGCTCCTGGAACTCTTCCTGCACCGCGAAGGCCGCACCCCCGCCGCCCGCGAGACCATCCGCGTCGACGGCGACACCGTCAAGCTCGGCGCCTGGCTCGCCAAGGCCCGCACCAAGCACCGCGCCCGCCAGCTCCCCGAAGCGGACGCGCGCCTGGTCGCCGCCTTGTTTGACGGGGACTGGACGAGCGAGGACGCCGTGTCCCCGCCGTCCTGGCGTAGACGCCCGCCCTCGGCCATTCGAGCCCACCAAGACGCGTCCGTTCTCAGGGTTCTGGCCGCAGTTCCGTGAATGCCCAGGTCAGGGGCGGCATGCAGGAACGTTCCTCTGCGGGACATCCTGCGCATGGGGGTCGAATCGCTCG
>NZ_JBEYEW010000061.1:0-18507 GCF_040634095.1 Streptomyces sp. NPDC007205 | reverse complement strand
ACGCCACTCCCGCAACTACCTGGCCTTTCTCGGTCTCGCCGCCGCCCTGTGCTGCTACAAGCGACTCGTCCGCCTCACCACATAGGACACCGTCTAAGGGCTTGCCGGGAATCAACACGTCGGTTTGATCTTGGTTTTGTCGGGGTCGAGAGACCTGGCGACGTCTTCCCGTGTGCGGAAACGGGCGGTTGAGGCGGGGAGATGAACACCATGGGCTTCCAGGAGCGGGCGGACGTCTTTCACTGCACGGCTGATGGTCATGGCGGTGGTGTTGAAGAGCTGGCCCAGGAGGTCCATGTTCGCGAGTTTTCGCAGGTGGAGCACGGTGACCAGGACCCGGTCGGCTGAGGTGAGCTTGGCTTTGGCACCTGCGCCAGGGGCCACCAGGCGCTCGTGACCCCGACGTGTGCGGAGTACTTGCTCGCGTTGAACCTCCATCGCTGAAGTCAACGACTCGATGAGCTCGCTGAGCTGCCGGCGGGTCATCCCGGTCAGTTCCGGGTCCTGGAGCGAACGCCGCGTGAGGCGAGCCGGTCTGTGCGCCAGGGCCTCGTCCGGTGTGCTGCCGGTGGTCGCCGCGTCCATCGGATGCTGGGGTGGAGGGTGTAGTTCCAGTCGCCGTGGAAGCGATGGCGAGTGATGGGCAGGGTGGTGATCTCGTCGTCGCTGACACGGATGCCGGTGGGTACTCACCGCTGTCGAGCTCGGCATGGACGGAGAGGCCGGTGCGGCTGGTGGTCGCGGCGATGGTTTGGAGCATGACTTCATGGCTGGTCAGGGGTCTGCCGCGCCAGTGCATGGTGATGTGAGAGAACAGCCGGTGCTCGATCTTGTTCCATTTCGAGGTGCCGGGCGGAAGGTGACACACCGTGATCTCAAGACCCGTCTCAGCGGCGAGGTCGGCGAGCTGGGTCTTCCAGCCGCAGGTGCGATAGCCGTTGGAGCCCCCGCCGTCGGCGGTGATCAGCAGTCGGCGGGCGTGGGGGTAGTCATGCCGGCCGACTGCCTGCCACCAGCGCCGGATCGAGGCGACGGCGAACGCCGCGGTGTCGTGATCGGTGCCGATGCTGACCCAGCCGGTGTTCGCCGCCATGTCATAGATTCCGTACGGAATCGCTTTCTCGGCCTGGCCGGGGAAGTCGTGCGTCTTGGCCCTCACGGGCTGCCCTGCGGGGCGCCATTCGCGCCCGGCGTTCTTGTAGTCGCCGATCAGCTCCTTCTTCTTGCTGTCCACGCTGATCACCGGGTCGCCGGCGTCCCGGTGGTCTCGTGCCTGCTCATTGAGGTAGCGGAACTGGGCGTCCCTGTCGGGGTGCTGGGCACCCTCGATGGTCTTGGCGTTGGCCTGCAGACTGAAGCCTTCCTCCCGCAGCAGGCCGGCGACCGTGTCGGCGGAGACCCGGTGGCCCTGCCGGGTCAGCTCCGCTGCCAGCTTCCGGGGCGACTTCGTCGTCCACCGCAGCGGCGACATCGGATCGCCCCGCTCGTCGGGCTCGACCAGCGCAAGCAGCGCCGGCCGCAGCCCCGGGTCAGGGTCCACGGCTTCTTCCGGCCTCCACCAGGACGACGGACTCGCCCCAACAGCGCCTGGCCAGAGCCCAGTTCAGCCGCTCCGCGCGAGACCGTGCCCTCCCGAACCCCGGCCGCGGCGGCGACGAGCCTGATCCCACCACGCCCCAGCGACAGCGCTTCCGCCCCCATGGCCAGCCGACGCTGGCGCTCGTCCACATGCGGCAACAACACCTGGAACTTCGCAGTCAGGACGGCCTCGATCCCCTCCGGTCTCCCCATACCAGAATAACGAGTCCGACAGCCGGAAGCCACGACTTGTTTCCCGGCAAGCCCTAAGCGGTGGTGAATCTGTCTTCGCCGGTGATGAGCAGTGTGCCAGGCGGCTCACGAGCCTGGGCTACGCTTGGGGGGGCCGTCGGCGGTCCCTCACATTTCGGAAGAACGTCCTTACGTCACTGACCAGCAGGTCCGGCTGCTCCATGGCCGCGAAGTGCCCGCCTCGGTCGTAACTCGTCCATTGCACGATGTTGTTCGTCCGCTCCGCGATGTGCCGCAGCGGAATGAAGAGGTCCCGCGGGAAGTCGGCCAGTGCGGTGGGCGTCGCCGAAGGCTCAGGGGGCGTGCCCCAATAGTAGGCATGCGCGCATTCGTAGTAGATGCGGGCGGACGATCCTGCCGTGCCGGTCAGCCAATACAGCATCACGTTAGTGAGCATCTGGTCGCGGTCGACGGCATCTTCGGGACGGTCGCGGCAGTCGGTCCACTCCTTAAACTTCTCAGCGATCCAGGCCAGTTGGCCTACAGGCGAGTCTGTGAGGCCGTAGGCCAGGGTCTGCGGACGGGTAGACTGGATGGCGGCGTAGCCCTGGCGGTCACGGCTCCATTCCCTCATGCGTTCCCAGGAGGCCAGCGTGCGCTGGCGCTCGGCGGGGTCCAGCACTTCTAAGTCGTCCGCACCGGGGTCCTGCGTCGCGGCTGAGTGCGGCAGCAGGTTCAGGTGTACGCCGATGACCTGGTCGGGCCGGGTCCGGCCGAGCTCGCGGGAGACGCCTGCTCCCCAATCACCTCCCTGCGCCCCGTACCACTCGTAGCCGAGGCGTTCCATCAGCTCGGCGAACGCGGCGGCCACCCGCTTTAACTCCCAGCCCTTGTCCCGCGTGGGCCCGGACAGCCCGACCCCGGGAATGCTCGGAAGCACCAGGTGGAATGCGTCGGTAGGGGCGCCGCCATGCGCACGAGGATTGGTGAGCGGACCGGCGACCTCAGTAAACTCGACGATGGAGCCCGGCCAGCCGTGTGTCATGATCAGCGGGGTCGCATCCGGCTCCGGCGACCGGATGTGGGCGAAGTGGACATTCGCTCCGTCGATCGTGGTGGTGAACTGCGGCCACTGGTTCAATCGGGCTTCCGCGGCACGCCAGTCGTATTCGTGCCGCCAGTATCTCACGAGGTCCTTGAGGTATCCTCGCGGAATGCCGTATGCCCAACCTACTCCAGGTAGTTCGTCCGGCCAGCGGGTGCGGTCAAGGCGCTCGTGGAGATCGTCCAGCTCGTCTTGGTGGATGTCGATACGGAATGGGTGGATGCTCACCTGTAACTCCCTTCGCGATCACCGAACTGGGCTCGCCCCGGGCGAACCGCTCGGCGCCTTCAGTTAGGTACCCTCGCGAAACTGCCGACGCTCATGCAAGAAACCCACCCCAGCGCGTACCTCATAATCACAGCGTGCCACGAGGATCAAGCTCTGTCAGCGGCGTCGGCAAGTTGCCGGTGTGGCTGGGGCGGTGGGCTATCTCAGGCAGGCGGGGCTCGATATTCCGGTGAGGGTCGGCCCGGTTGTTGAGATACGTCGAGCTGCGGTGATCCGCCGAGGGGGCCTTATCAAGTTGAGGAGTGGGGTGGGACGATCTTGGTGTAGATCGTTACGGGAGGGGCCTGCTGGTGGACGTGGACACCGCTGTTCCGCCGTACAAGGGCTTCCGGTTCCCTCCGGAGGTGATCGCGCACGCGGTGTGGCTTGTATCACCGTTTCCCGCTGAGCTGAATGTGGCAGAGCTGCTGTTCGAGCGCGGCATCCAGGTGTCGTACGAGGCGATCCGGCTGCGCTGCGAGAGGTTCGGCCCCGCCTACGCCGCCGGGCTGCGCCGTCGGCAGCCCCGCCCGGGTGACCGGTGGCATCCGGACGAGGTGTTCATCAAGGTCAACGGGCGGATGCGGTTTCTGCGGCGCGCGGTGGACCAGGATGGCAATGTCCTGGACATCCTCGTGACCGACAGGCGTGACGCGAAGGCCGCGAAGCGGTTCTTCCACAGGCTCCTCAAGGGCCTTGAGTACGTGCCGCGGGTGATCGTGACCGACAAACTCCGTTCCTCCGGCGCCGCCCACCGCGAGGTCATACCCTCCGTCGAGCACCGCTCCTCGAAGTACCTCAACAACCGGGCCGGGAACTCACACCTGCCCGCCCGGCGGCGCGAGTACCCGATGCAGGGCTTCCGCCGCGTCGGCACGACCCAGAGATTCCTGGCCTCCTTCTCCCGGAACTCACCGCACTTCCGCCCCCACCACCACCTATGGAGCCGGTGCCGGTCCGTCAGGGCCTGGAGGATGCGCTGATAGTCCGCCGATAGCACAGACCAGGCCAGTCCCTCACGCCACACGGGCACCTGCGACTTCGCCTTCACCGCCGGCCTGGGCGCCGAACGCGCATCCGCGTCCCGTAGGCCGAGTTCGGCCTGGATGCGATCGGCTCTCCCGCAACCCGTTGACCCGACGGCGACCGGCGAGTGCGTGCTCTTCCAGCAGTCCGACGACCGACGGCATCCACAACCACCCGGGGAGCGACGACACGACACGCCACCACTCCCACCGAATCACCGGCCCTATGCCTGACCAGCGAAAACACCGCCCTCAGATTCGGAACGACAATAGCCACTTACGTTGACACGCCCTCCCACACGCGGCCTCAAGTGATCCATTTGCCGTTCGATCCTACAGAGCCGTGGTCAGCGGGAGTAGTACGAGGAGTATGTCCGCGCCGGTTACGTATGTGAGGGTGTGCCAGCGCATGTGGGTCTCGTGAAGGGTATGGAGAGCAGGGGGGGTCAGGCGGATTTTCCTGATCAGGAAGGCGCTGCATCCTGCGGTGCCGGTCAGGGCTGCCAGGGGGCCGAGGGTCCATGTGAGTCCCCAGGCGATGAGGGCAAGGGCGGTGGTGGTCGCCGTGCAAGCCATTAGGAGAGTGTGGGAGAGGCCGTGGCGGACGGCGGGCGGGGCGAGGCCGGCAGCGCGGTCGGCGGTGGCGTCGGGCAGGGACCACCACAGGGTGCGGCCGATGAGCAGCAGCCACAGGCCGAAGATGAGCGGCCAGAGGAAGGGGGGGAAGTCGGGGCGGACGGCGTTGAAGGTGGACAGGCACGGGAGGAGGGAGAAGTGCAGGCCGAGGCTGACTGGGTTGGCCATGCCGCGCTTTTTCAGCCTGACCGGTTCGAGGTTGTACAGGTATTCCACCAGGATCCCGGCTGCTACAGCGGCCGCGATGAGCGGGCGGCCGAGGCGGATGGCGACGCTGGTGGCCAAGAGCAGGGCGGCGGTCATTTCGGCGGAGGCGATGGTGATCAACCGGGTCCGGCCCAGGCGCATGGCGGCCTGGGCGACACTGATCTTGCCGGGGGTGCGGGTGTCGATGGGGATGTCCATGGCTGCGTTGAGGACGTTCTGGGCGATGAGCGGAATCAGGTTGGCGAGCACAGCCAGTAGTACGGGGGTCTGGGCCAGTTGCTGTGGTGAGGTGGCTGCGTAGCTGGCGCCCCATAGGGCGTGGCAGAGATAGGCGACCGGGAAGGGGAATTCCAGGCGGTGGACGCGGTAGAGGTCCTGTGCCTGCCGGATGCAGCGGGTGGCTGTCAGGAACATGGGCGGGCGGTCAGAGTGAGCGTGGGCGAGGGCCCCATGGCGGGGCCGCGGCGGTGCGGTGTGCCAACCTGCGGGTCGGGGCGGCCGAGTTCGATTCGGCGCAGTGCCGCGGCGATGACCATCCGGATCTCCAACATGGCCAGGTCCGCGCCCAGGCAGCGGCGGGTGCCGCCGCCGAAGGGCAGGTAGTGCTGCCCGGTCCATTTGCGGCCAAGGAACCGGCCGGGGTCAAATTGCTCCGGCCGCGGGTAGACGTCCGGCTGCCGATGTGCCAGGTAGATGCAGGGGGTAAGCGTAGTGTCCCTGGCCAGGGGGCGGCTGAGGAGTTCCCCGTCGGTGATCAGGGTCCGGTTTCCGGCGAGGGTGGCGGGCGGTGTGATGCGCAGGGACTCCCGGCAGATCGCGTCGAGCAGTGGGAGTTCGGCCGCCGATGATCCGTCGGCCGGGCTGGCGGCGAGTTCCGCCTTGAGGTCGGCGCGTACCTGGTCGTGGCTGGCGAGCCAATAGAAGGTCCAGGCGATCGCGGAGGCGGTGGTCTCATGACCGGCGAAGATCAGCGAGATGAGCTGGTCGGCGAGTTCGTCTCCGCCGAGTTGGCCCAGCGGCGGGTTGCCGGTGGTGAGTTCGGCCGCCAGGACCAGGCAGCCGGGGGCGACGGTTGTCGGTCGCAGGCTCCGCAGGTCCTCGCTCAGCAGGTCCCGGTCGCGCAGGAAGGCACGCCATAGCGACGGCACCAAGGTGGGGGGGCGCAGATAGCGGTAGCGCAGGGTGCGCCAGGAGGTACCGAGAATCTGCTCCACCAGGTCGCTGACTCGGGTGAGCAGGGCGCTGTTTTCGTCACCGAGCAGGATCCGGCCGATGATGCGCAGGGTCACTCGGCGGGCCCATTCCGGCACCGCGAACGAACTGCGCATGGCCAGTTCGTCGGCTGCCTGCTCCGTTATGGCGCGGATTGCCGGGACGTGGCCGTTCAGCTGCTTGCCGCGCAGTGCGGGTCCGATTACCTGCCGGTAGGCGGTGTGCCGGGTGCCGTTGGCGAACAGTAGGGAGGTGGAACCGACGAGCGGACGCAGGGTGTCGCTATGTTCCAGGCGCATGTCCCGTTCGGAGCGGAACACTTCTGCGAGGTCGTCGGCGGCCCAGAGCAGCAGGTGAGGAGTCGGCGTCCTCTTGAGCTCCACGGTTCGTTCCGGCCGGGGCGCGACCGCGTCGAGGAAGGTAAGGCCCTGGAGACTGAATCGCAGTTTGTTGATGGTCATTGGTGTGTCGTCCGTCCGCTCGTCGTCACTGTGCGGTGTGCGCGGCCGGTTGCCTGGGTGCCTCCAGACGGGTCGCGGCGGCGTGGAGGGCGGCGACGCGGGCCGCCTTGACCACGGTGAGCGGGGCGTAGAGGTCTTTGTCGTGCCACAGCGGCGGGCAGGGGTCCTCCTTCTGGCAGTCCAGGAGGAAGACGCAGCCGTCGGCCACCGCGTGGGCCACCTGCGGCGGCAGGTCGCCGGGGTAGGCGCGGATGAGAGTCTGGATGGCGTAGGAGGTCTCCTCCGTGGTTCCCTCCCAGCGCCCCCAGGAGCCATCGGGGCGCTGGGAGGCGAGTGTCCAACGCTCGGCGCGCGCGAGAGCATCCGCAGTACTCGGGTGGTGGCGGCGCGTTAGGGCGATGGTGCAGCACATCGTGGCGTAGTGCGGGGAGGCGTGCCACTTGTCGTCCCAGAAGCCGTTCTGGTCTTGCTGGGCCAGCAGCCAGTTCTCGATCTTGCGGGCTGCGGTGCGTCGGCGGGCGCATCCCCCGGCCGGCTCGCCGGACGGCGCGGCGTCCAGCAGGGCCTCGAGGGCATGTGCGTTGGTGCTGGTGGAAGGGGTGCGCTCGCCGGGGAAGCAGACGAAGCAGGAATCGGTCTCATACGCCCAGAGGGCGTCGAGGGGCGCGGGGCGGCCGATAAGGGCGAGCGTGTGCAGGACGGCAGCGGTATCGTCGCAGTCCGCAGGCAGCCCAGGCCCGGCGGGCGCGCCAGAGCGGCCGAGACTGTTCTCCAGACAGGCAAGCAGCTGCGGGGGGATGGTAACCGGCACGCCTGCATCCAGGAGCCAGCCGAGCACCCAGGCGCGTTCGAACACCGCAATGGAGATCACCCCGGGGACCGGGCCGCCCCAGCGGGCCTGGGTCTCTTGAAGCAGCCCGGCGGCAGCCTCCTGCCGGATACGGCCTGCCAGCCAGGCGGCGGTCGCGGCGGGCGAGGAGCCGACCGCTGAGGCGACAAGACGGACTCCGGGCGTACTGGCGGCCTGCTTGCCTAGAGCCTCCAGGGTATGCCAGAGCCTCTCCGGCAGCGCCTGCCCATCGGCCACGGCCGTCCGTAGTCGGGCCAGTGCCTGCCCTTCGATGCCGACGGGCAGGCTGAGCGCGGTGGCGCCAAGCCGTCCACCGGAGCCGGCCAGTTGGCGGTTGAGCTCGTCGACCAGCCAGGGAATGATCAGTTCGGCTGCAATGGTGTCCGGTACCGTGTCCCTGCCATTGACGGTGAGCCAGTCGGCCACCGCCCATAGTCCCTTGAGGGCGGCCCGGGCTAGCAGGGCGGCAGACGGCTGTAACACATCAGTGCGGGGCCGGTCGACTTCGTGCAGCAGAGCCTCGGTGGCACTGAGGGTGGGCACCAGGCCGTAGCCATCGGCGTGGCCCCACCAGCCGTCCGGGCGCTGGGTACGCAGCAGGAAATAACACCGGGCGCCGTGGCCATCGAGCCAGGGCGCGCTGCTTACTAGTCGGGCCGTCTCATACACTGAGGGCGACATGGTCCCGCACGGGTTTGCCATGATCTCGGTGATCAGCTCGGTGGCGGCCCGGGCCGCCCCTTGCCGCCACCTGGCCAGGCGGGGAACGGCCAGGGGTTCCTTGTTCTGTGCGTGCATCGCTCCCCGTTCCTCGTGCGCTGGGGTAGTCAGTGGTTGCGATGGATCAGGGCGTCGGCCAATGCCAGAAGATCGGCTGCTGCCCTGGGCTCGGGCCGCGCGTGCTCGAGCGCGGCGAGAGCGTCTGCGTAGGCTTGGTGTGCGCGGCGTTCTGTCCAGGAACGGCCGCCTGCCTCCTCGATCAGTGCGGCCAGTTCCACGTATTCGTCTGGGCCGAAGGGGAGTGCAGTGTCCCGGCCATAGAGGAGGGCGAGCCGTTCGCTGGCTGGGGTGCCCGAGGCGAGAGCGGCGAGCACGGGCAGAGATTTCTTGCGGGACTGCAGGTCGGAGTGAACCGGCTTTCCAGTGGTCTGTGGGTCACCCCAGATACCGAGCACGTCATCGGTGAGCTGGAAAGCAAGTCCCAGGTGCTCGCCGAACTCCCCGAACAGGGCGGCCCGAGTCTCATCGGCGCCCACGATCAGCGCACCGAGACGGCAGGCACTGCGCAGCAGAGCCCCCGTCTTTCCGGCCGCCGTGATCAGGCTCTTGGACAGGGTGGGAGTGGTGTCCTTCTCTAAGGCCAGGTCCATGGCCTGGCCGTGGACCATGTCGAGCAACGCGTCACTGAGCACCGTGGCACTGGCGCGGCCCAGGTTCGAGACAGTCTGGAACGCCAGGGCCAGCAGGGCGTCACCGAGCAGGACGGCGTTGCCGGTGCCGAATGCTGCCCAGACGGTACGGCGGTGGCGGCGCATCACATCGCCGTCCATAACATCGTCGTGAAGCACGGAAAAGTTGTGCACCAGTTCCACTGCGACGGCCGCGGGTACCGCTGCCTCGGCCCGTCCGCCCGCTGCCCGGGCGCACAGCAGGGCCAGAGCGGGGCGGACCAGCTTGCCGGGAAAGCCCTGCGTCGGTCGTCCTTTTTCGTCTGTCCAGCCGAACTGGTACTTAGCGACGTGCTGAAGGGAGGCAGGGAGGCGACCGACGACGGCCTTGAGTCCCGACAGGGTCAGGGACCGCAATTCACCAATGCTTTCAGGGCCGATCGTCCCGGAGACCGGACTCGGGTCCTTCGTCGTGGTCATGCCCGGCTTGCCGCATGCGGGCATCGGTCATTCCTCGGGCTCGGTGAGGATGATCGCGGCCACTGGGCAGCGGCGGGCAGCGGCGCGCACGTCCTGCCACAAACGGCGGTCCGGATCCGGCGTGTTTACGACGACCACGCCGTCCTCGTCCCGTGTGGTGAACACCTCGGGGACGCTCTCGGCGCACTGCCCCGAGGTGGCGCAGATACTCTGGTCGGCGTGAACGTGCATGGGCAGGCCTCCCCTAAGCGAGGGTGAGTCAGAGGGTGACAGGGAAACGTTCGAAGGTCCGCAGGCTCATCGCCGGCCGGAGCACTGGCCGTTCCGGCACGGTCAGGCCGGGCAGGGTACGACGGATCCGGGTGAGTACGACGGCGCACTCCATCCGTGCCAGATTGGCGCCGAGGCAGTGGTGCACACCGTGGCCGAAGGTCACCATCCGCGAGGTATTGCGGGACGGGTCGAACCGGTCCGGGTCGGGAAATGCCTCCGGATCACGGTTGGCGGGCCCGTGCAAGGGCCGTACGTCCGCACCCTTGGGGATGGTGACCCCATCAAGTTCAATGTCCCTGCGTGCGATCCGGGGATCGGCGTCCACCAGGACCGGCGGGCTGTACCGGAGTGTCTCTGCGACGAACGACTTAACCTCGGTAGGGCCCCCGTCTAGCCAGCGCGCCTGCTCCGGGTGATCCACCATGGCGAGTACGCCGAAACCCATGGCGGCCACCGTGGTCTCGAAACTGCCCGCCCACAACCCCCACAACAGCAACATGAACTCGGCGCGGGTCAGCCCCTGTTCGGGCGTTTCGTCGCCGCCCTCGCGCACCTCGGACAGCAGCGCGGAGATCAGGTCCCCGCAAGGCCGCTTACTGCGCTCAGCGGCGAGCTGGGCGAAGTACTCCTCAACCTCCTCACTCGCCCGGTCTCCTTCCTGCAATGCCTCGTCGCTGGAAGCGGGATGGAGCGAGGCCAGGACCCTGAGGATCAAAGCAGCCAGCGTCACACGGTCGGCCTGGGGGATGCCGATGATGTCCCCGGCCATGTTCATTCCCAGCGGCTGGGTCAACTCGTGGTGCAGGTCGGCCCTCTCGCCGTCCTTCACCCGGGTGGCCAGCGGTGCCAGCAGCCGGTCGCAGTGATGTTCGGCCGCCGCCTGCAGGCGCTGGGCCTGCCGGAGAGTGAAATGCCGGGAGAGTGCGCGCCTGATCCGCGTGTGCTCGGGGGGGTTGGTACTGGTGATGACCTGCGAGAGGATGCGCAGTGCACGAGACTGCTCCCAGCGCGGGTGCTTCGCGACAAGTTCCTCAAGCTCAATGGCGCGCAGGTCAGGCGACTGGTAAACGGCTCTGACCGCCGCATTGCGGCTCACCAGGTACACACCGCCGCTCGGGTTGCGGTGGACGGGGGCATGCTCACGCAGCCACCCATAGAACGGGTAGGGGTCCTGAAGCGTTTCCGGATCCCACAGGCGGGCCAAAACGTCAAGCTCGGACGTCTGTGACGGCATCGCCCTCACGATGTGCTCCCTTCCCTGGGCTGCCAGGCGACGGGCAGCCTCTCGACGCGGCGCATCTGGAGACCGGTCACGAAGGTGATCTCCTGCGGTGGTACCGCCAACCTCAAGTCAGGGACGGCCCGTGTCAACACGCCGAATGCCGCCTTGAGTTCAAGCCGGGCCAAGCCGGCGCCCAGGCAGAAATGCGGGCCCATACCGAACGTGAGATGCGGGTTGTCGGCGCGTCGGATGTCGAATTCCTCCGGGCAAGAGAAATGTTCCTCGTCCCGGTTGGCGGAGGCGAGCGCGGTGATCACTCCGGTGCCCTTCGGGATCGTCCCAGATGGCAGGTCCAAGTCCTCACGGGCGGTGCGGATAAGACTGTTGCTGCCGGCGAACTCATACCGCAGGATCTCTTCCACCGCCTGCTCCAAAAGCTCGGGCTCCCGGCACAGCGCCGTATACTGCTTGGGGCGGCGCAGCAACGTGAACGTGCCACGACCGATGGTGGTTGCCACCAACTCGTGGCCAGCGATGATCAGTGTTTTGACCAGGATGACCAGTTCGCTCTCAGAGAGTCGGCCGTCGGCATCCCGCGCCTCTATCAGTGTGCCGAGCAGTCCCTCGGAGCCCGTCGACCGACGCCGCTCGGCGATGAGTCCGGCCAGGTATCTGCCGAACTCCCGCATGTGCACATCCCGTTGCTCGGCGCTCATCGTGGTGGTGGAGACGAAGGCGTCCGCCCAGTCGTGAAAGCGGCCCATGTCTTTGGCGGGTACGCCGAGCAGGTCGCAGATGACGTACAACGGCAGGGGGAAGGCGTATGCCACCGACAGATCGGCTGGCTGCGGTCCGGCCAGCATCTCGGCCAAAAGCCGGTTGGCGATCGCCTCCACCCGGGGCCGCCACTGCTGCAGCCGCCGCGGGCCGAGCGCCCCGGAGACCAGCCGACGCAGCCGGTTCAGCTCCGGTGGGTCCTTATGGAAGATCGCGTCCGCACAGTCCGACGAACTCCTGCGGAAGCGAGGTGTGCCCGGCAAGCGCGGGTCTGTGCTGAAACGGGGGTCGGTGAGCACCATCTTCACGTCGTCGTAACGGACCGCGAGCCGCACCAGATCACCGCTGGGCACCTCTACCTCGCCGAGCGGATCGGATGACCTGCGCTCGGCAAACTTCCCGTGTGGCAGCTCGCCCCCGTCCAGCGGATACTTCTCCGCCATCATCCCTTCCTCTCCCAGGCGGCGCCGTGCGCTGATTCCCAGACGATGGGGAGTTCCCGTACACCATGCAGGAAGCTGTCCTCCGCAAATAGGACCTGGTCGAAAGGGATCGCCAAACGCAGCCCGGGCAGCCGCCGAAACAGGGCGGGCAGCGCGATCTCCAGCTCCGCCCGGGCCAGTGCCTGCCCAGGGCAGCGGTGAGCGCCATACCCGAACGCCACATGAGCTCGGGCACGCCGAGTAAGGTCGAGCCGGTCCGGCTCCGGGAAGATGTCAGGGTCCCGATTGGCACTCTGAATCGCCAGTACTACGCCGTCACCGGCCCGGATCACCGTCTCCCCGATCGTGATGTCCGCAGTTGCCACCCTGCGCAGCCCGAAGTGGACCACGGTAAGGTGGCGCAACAACTCATCCACAGCACAGGACGCCGCTTCCGGGCCAGCCAGCATGACCGGCAGCTGCTCGGGGTGTCGCAGCAAGGCGAGCACGCTCAGCGCGATTTGGTTGGCCGTGGTCGCATGGCCTGCGACTAGCAGCAACGACCCGAGGCTGACCAACTGCTCCCTGGTGATCCGGCCGGTCCGTACGTGTCGGACGACGAGCTCGCTGAGCAGGTCGTCGGCGGGCTCCTGGTCCTTGGCCTCGACGAGTCGAGCGAAGTACTCGCTGCGTGCCTTGTCGGCGGCGGCTACCTCAGCCGCTGACGCAGAACGCCTTAGGAGTACGGCGGCACAGCGTTCGAGTACTTTCCGGTCTTCGAACGGAACTCCAAGCAGCTCACAGAGCACTCGGACCGGCAAGGCTAACGCGAACCGCTCTACAAGGTCGACCGGCTGCGGCAACCGGGCCAGCTCCTCCAACAGCTCGCGCGCGTGCCGCTCGATGGCCGGCCGCAGCCGCCCCACACCGGTGACCAGCGTACTGCCCACGACGGCCCGTCGCAGGTTCGCGAGCTCCGGTGGGTCCGTCGACGGCAAGTAACCCCGCGGAGGCGGCGGCTGATCCAGACGGACCGCTGGGTACCCTGTCCGCGTCGCATCACTGCTGAGGCGCGCGTCCCCCAGCAGCTGGCGCACATCGGCGTACCGTGTCACTAACCAAGCAGGCACTCCGCCTGCGATGACCCGGCGTATGGGCTCCTCCCGCTGCCAACGCTTGAATTCTGCAGGCGGATCGAGCGGATCCCCAGCCCGCTGAAACGGCAATGGCGTAGGCAAGGGGGACGCGAGAGCCCTAGCCGCCCGCCCTGAAGACCGGCCGGGCCACGCATCAGGTTCAGAGGCCACATCAACCACCTATGCTGCAACACATCGGAGCTCAGCCTGAACTGCGGAGAGCACAGCACAGGCCTCGACTAAGCCGGTCAAGTTGTTGGTCCAAGCCCTTTCTATTGACAACCAGGCTCGGTACCTGGGACCCGTGCCGTAGGCGGCATGCAGGCCGAGTACACACAGCTCCCATCAGATGGGCTTGCCGCCAACAGTGACGCAACCCCGACAGGCACGCGCTGAGCTGGAATAACAAGCTCCATGCAAAGACAGTCCACCATCAAAGGCAAGCTGCCTAGAGGTCCAGCACGGGACATGTCGGGCACTCTGTGCAACAACGTGCGGTTGTGAAACTAGTACTCCAGTTGCAGTTCGCCATTTCTGCTGGTCAGGGTTCTGAGGGTGGGGAGTGTAGTGGTGTGGGCAGGGGCATGGAACGGTCTTTGGCGGGGTGCCGCCCCAACGAGTGGCCGCGCGGTATGTAGTGACAGCGGCGGGCTTGTGCTTGATGGCGGCGGCGCCAGTGTGACCACGTCATGATGTGACTGGGGTCGACGGGACGATGGCGGTGTCCAGTTGCCAGTAGACGGCGAATCTCGGCTGGTGTGAGGTCCACGAGGTCGGGCGTGTCCCGTTCGACGCCCCCTTTTGCCGTTCATGGCCGGCCATCACTGCCAGGAAAGCGTGGGCGAGCATGGCGAGAGTGATGTGCCGGTACCAGCCGACATAACGGCGGACTTCGTAGTGGTCCAGGCCGCATTCATTCTTCGCGCTCTGGAAGCACTCCTCGATCTTCCAGCGGCATCCGGCGACGCGAACCAGGTCGGCGATCGTTGCCTCCAGCGGGGTGCAGGCGAGGTAGTAGGCGATGTCGTTGGGCTTGGTGATGCTGCGGCGGGCCAGCACCCAGCGCCGACTGGTGACCATGTCGTCGTCTGACTCGCATGCAGAGGGCAGGTGTGCGGCGGCCCAGTCGTAGTAGCGCTCGCCTTTCGCGCCGTGTCCGGCGGACAGTCGTTGCCAGGCTTCGGGCGGGGCTTGGCTGAAGAGGTGATCGATGCGCGGGCCGCCGGCCGGCTGGGATTTGGGCACGGCCACGACGTAGGAAAGGCAGGCGTCTTCGAGGAAGTGGCGGAAGTGGAGTCCTGTCCGTAGGCGGCGTCGGCGGTGACCCAGGCGATGGGCAGCGGTGAGGCGAGGGCTCGTGCGATCACGGTGCGGGCCAGCTCACCTTTGGTGGCGAAGGTTCGCTGGTCGGGGATCTTCGCCGCCCGGCAGCGATGGCGGTCGTCCGTCCAGGACTTGGGCAGATAGAGCTCCCGGTCGACCAGGGCATGGCCGCGGGTGGTGGCGTAGGCGGCGAAGACGCCGATCTGGCAATTCTCGGTGCGGCCGGCAGTGCCGGAGTACTGGCGCTGCACCCCGGCGGAGGTGGTGCCCTTCTTGACGAAGCCGGTGTCGTCAGTGATCAGCACGCCGTCGTCGGCGCCGAGGTGTTCAGCGACGTAGGCTTGCAGGTCGTTGCGGATCTCGTCCGCGTTCCAGCAGGTGCGGGACAGCAGCCGTTGCAGGCCGTCAGGCGTGGCGTGGCCGGCGTATTCGGCGATCTGCCAGCCGTTCTTGCGGCCGACCGGGCCAAGCAGACCATGGATGTAGTCGCACACCAGACGCCGGGGCTCCACACGCGTGAAACGGCTCCCGATCCGACGTAACAGCCTGCCAAGCTCCTCGTCCCACACGTTCGTGGGTGCATCCTCGATCACATAGGCGCACTGCCCAAAGCATTGTCACTACATACCGCGCGGCCACTCGTTGGAGCGGCACCCCGCCAAAGACCGCTCCATGCCCCTGCCCACACCACTACACTCCCCACCCTCAGAACCCTGACCAGCAGAAATGGCGAAGTACTGCTGAAGTACTAAGTTGACACAGGGTCTGTCCAATCAACGGCTGATCTTGGTTGGTGAGGTGTCAGTGGCTGGTGGGGGTGAGCCGTCCTTCGAAGGCGATCTGGAAGGCGTTCAACGGTGCCTTCCAGCGCATTGTCCAGCGGCGTCGGCCCTTGCCGATCAGGTCCAGGCTCATCAGCGCCAGGTAGACACACTTCAACGCGGCGTTCTCCGACGGGAAGTGGCCCCGGGCCCGGACGGCCTTGCGGATGCGGGCGTTGACGCTCTCGACCGCGTTCGTGCTGCAGATCACCTTGCGGATCTCGACGTCGAAGGAGAGGAAGGGCACCATCTCGGCCCAGGCGTCGGACCACAGCTTGATCACAGCGGGATACTTGGTGCCCCACTTCTCGGAGAACTCCAGGAACCGCTCGGTCGCTGCGGCCTCGCTCGGCGCGGTGCAGACGGGCCTGAGGTCCTTGGCGACCTTGTCCCAGTCCTGTCGGGCGACGTAGCGGATGCTGTTGCGGATCAAGTGAACGATGCAGGTCTGAACGACAGTTCGAGGCCAGACCGCCTCGACCTCGTCCGGCAGGCCCTTCAGGCCGTCGCAGACGAGCATGAGGACGTCCTCGACGCCGCGGTTGCGGAAGTTCGGTGAAGACCTGGAGCCAGTGCTTGGCACCCTCGCCTCCGTCACCGGCCCAGATCCCGAGGATGTCGCGGGTGCCCTCGGCGGTGACGGCCATGGCGATGTAGATCGGCCGGTTGGCGACCTGGCCGTCGCGGATCCGGGTTCTGTCGACGATCTTGTGATCCGGTGCGGAGAGTGTCACCGTGCGAGCAGGACGCGTTTGCGAAGGAGATCGAGGCCAGCCCGGCCGAACATTTGCCGTTTTAGCATCTTCAGCCGGTTGATGTTGCCTTCAACAGCGCCTGGACTATGTGACAGGGACAGGCCGTTGTGGACGGCGTCGAAGTCGCGGCGGAGGTTGCGGGCGAAGCCCGCAAGCGGAGCCAGGGTGTCGTGCTCGACGCCGGCGATCCAGTCCTCGAGTCGGTCGCCGTGGCGTGCGGTCATCATGACAGCGAACTTCCTGACGTGGCCGGTGAGCCGGTCCAGCTCGGGGTCGCGCTCACGCAGGCGGTACAGCTTGTCGGCATCGCCGTCACTGAGGTGTTCTGGGATGGGTCATGATCCATGAGGTGACCTCGCGGACCGAGGGAGGCTTGGGGCCGACGGCGGGTGCGTGTCCGCGCCCGGTGCGGTAGCGCCTCAGATGACGCTGGACGGCCAACTCGCCTCCGGGGTAGCCGAGTTGTTGAATCTCTCGGTGCAGCTGTGCGGCATTTCTTATGCCTTCGTTCCAGCGTTGATGCAGGTAACTGACGTACGGGTCGACGACATGTGCCCGCTGCAGGCTCTTGGCGACGACGTCACCAGCGGAGCGGGCGTTGACCAGCTTGCGGACGGTGGCCTGATGCAGCCCGAGCTTCCGGCCGATCGCCGCCTTCGACATCCCCTGCGCCCACAGCTCGTGGGCGGCGGCATGCTGCTCCCACAGCCAGGTCACGATTTTCAGCTCTTTCGACGGCTGCACCACCTCGGGCTCAGCCTCCGAGTGGCCGGGGCCGTCTTCCGCTGCGGCAAGCGGTTCTGCCAGGCGGGAGCGGTGGGCGTTGACCGTCTTCTCAACTGCCTGGCCGAGGTTGGCCCACACGTGATATCGGTCCGCGGCCTGCTGGGCCTGTGGCGCCCCGACCCGTGCGCCCTCCCCGTAGCCGCTGGAGCGGTCCCGGCAGATGACCTTCACCTCGGGATGGCCTTGGAGCCAGGCGGCCAGGTCCTTGCCCTCGCGGCCGTCGTAGAGATGCAGCGGCCGGTGGGTGGCCATGTCGATCAGCACCGTGCCGTAGTGGCGGCCCTTGCGGAAGGCAAAGTCGTCGACACCAAGCACCTCAACCTCGCCGATCTCCGGCTCGGGCAGGGCCCGGACCATCCGCAGCAGCGTGTCCCTGCCCACGGTGATGCCGACCGCGGCCGCCAGGCGGGCCCCGGCCCGGCCGGCCATCGCCAATCCGATCTGCGTCAACAGCCCGCGCAGCAAAGGGGTATAGCGGCCGTGCGGAGTCGTCAGCCCCGCGATCTGCTCGGCGAACGTCACTGCCGCGCACGCAGGATTCTCACAGCGGAAGCGACGTATGTGTAACTCGATCACGACCCCGACTCCGCCCACAGCGGCATCACGCAGCTTACGTACATACCCGCCGTGCACCCGCGACGAGCTACGACCGCAGCGGCAGACCCCCGTCGTCGATCGCACTCGTGCCCGCAGTACCACCTTGTCCGGCCGTCGCTCGACCTCCTCGATCAGCAGCGCGGACAGGTACGGAAACAACTCCAGGAGCACATCACGAGAGCACTCGATGCATGATCGCGAACAGTCGGCACAGCCCGCTCAACCGTCCGGATCACAAGATCGTCGACAGAACCCGGATCTTCACGTTGATGGCGTCCACGAAGACCACCGGGTAGACGCGGTCGAGCGGACGCGACTGCCATTCGGCCATGCCCTCCATCACCTTGTCCGGATCGTGGTGATGGTCTGCTTGGACACGTTCGCGCCGTACACCTCGGCCAGATGAGCCGATATCTCCCCGTGGGTCAGGCCCTTCGCGGACAGCGACAGCACCATCTCGTCGACGCCGGTCAGCCGGCGCTGCCGCTTCTTGACGATCTGCGGCTCGAAGGTGCCGGCGGTGTCACGGGGCACCTTCACCTCGACAGGGCCGACGTCCGTCAGCCCGGTCTTCGAACGGGTGCCGTTGCGGCTGTTGCCGCTGTTCCTGCCCGTCACGTCGTGCTTGTCATAGCCGACGTGATCAGTGATCTCGCCTTCCAAGGCGGACTTCAGCACCCGCTTCGTCAGCTGCTGCAGCAGCCCGCCCTCTCCAGTCAACTGCAGCCCGTCGGACCGGGCACGGTCGACCAGCATCGCGATCAACTGCTCGTCCGACACCAACTCCGCAGTCGACTCGACGGCCGGCTTCTCCACGGCCGAGTGCTCGGTGATGGTCTCGCTCATCAGGCGTCTCCTTGATCATCGGATCCGCCGTTGATTAGGCACTCCCACCTGAGGCGGTACAAGTGCACAATTTTGTATGGCAGGGGCATTTTTGGGGGCGGTGTGCGTCTGTACAGGGCTTTGTGGGAGCGGTGTACTGGCGGTGGTC
>NZ_JBEYEW010000060.1:0-18905 GCF_040634095.1 Streptomyces sp. NPDC007205 | reverse complement strand
CTGCAGTACCGGCCCCACACTCTCGACGGCTTCATAGCGGGCACCGGCCTGACCTTCGACGACCCACCCTCACCCTGACGAGCTGAAGCCAGTAAAGATCTGCACGCCGTAAGTCACAGAAGAGGCGTCACATGATCAACGTCTGTTACTTACGTGTCGGACAGTAAGTCATGGTCCGCGTCCCCGGCTCGCACCGGGCGATCGAGGGAGTTTCCGGGACGTGAGAACGACGTGACGGGCCGTACCGGCGCAGCCGGTACGGCCCCGCTCGTTGCGTTCATTCGAAAGTGAGTACCGAACCATTGCTCGAAAGGATGCTTCGGCGGCGTGAAACCCCGGGACTCGCCGTTCCCGGTCAGGGGCGTCTCACCTGCGGACTCTCTTCGACGACGGGCCACAGCCAACTCTCGGGAGACGGACCGGCACCTTGGCCTGGCCGCGACTCGTAGCTATGCGCACATCCGCAGTCGGCGGCTTCCGGGCCTGTCACCGGCGTGCGCCGTCTCCATGTCTTGAGCTTGGCAAGGATCCGCGGGCCTGCCACCACGAGTTGGGCCCGTCGCCACGGGGGGGGGCAGGGCGACGGGCCCAACAACTGGGAGCGGCGCGTTGGATGCTCGCCGCCAATGGGCCAGGTGTCGGCGGCAGTGGCCCACCACGAAGTTTCAACCACCGCCCCTGACCCTCGACCCACCTATACAGAGACGACACACCCCCCATCATGACGGCGCCTGCGACTGCGCCGCGTCCCGCGTCAATCATCTGCCGGTGGCAGTAGCCCTCCGCGCGCCCGCCCCTGCCCGCCAGCCATCCCGACACGGGCAGCGGATCCCGCACCCGCGCCCACTCGGCATCACTCATGTCCAAGCCGTACCGGGGCCGGCGCTCCGGCCGGCGCCGTACCGGGGCCGGCGCTCCGGCCGGTCGGACGCGTGCGAGCCTAGCTGCTGGAGTTCTTCCTCGCTGTGGAACGGGCCTTCGGCTACAACACCTCCGAAGCCTCCCTGACCTGCCAAGGCCCTGGAAGGCAAGCAGCACCCCGACCGGGAGGCAATTCCACTACCTCAACGAGCAGGCCCGCAACCACCAGGACGGCGGTGCTCCGGTGATCAGTGTGGACACGAAGAAGAAGGAACTGATCGGCCCTTTCAAGAACAACGGCCGTGAATGGGAGCCGAAGGGCGAGCCGGTGCGGATCGATACCCACGACTTCCCCGACCGGGAACTGGGCAGAGCGGTGCCCTATGGCATCTACGACGTCGCCGCGAACACCGGCTGGGTCAACGTGGGCACCGACCACGACACCGCCGCGTTCGCCGTCGAATCGATCTGACGCTGCTGGAACGGCGCCGGCCGGGCCGCCTATCCAACGGCCGGCCGCTTGCTGATCACCGCCGACGCGTGCGGCACCAACGGGTACCGCACCCGCACCTGGAAGACCGAGCTCGCCCACTTCCCCCGAGACCGGCTTGGCAATCACTGTCTGCCACCTGCCTCCCGGCATGTCGAAGGGGAACCAGATCGAGCACCGGCTGTTCTCCCACATCACCATGAACTGGCGTCAAAGGCCCCTGACCAGCAACGAAGTCATCGTTCAGAGCATCGCAGCGACCACCCCCAAAAACCGGCCTGCCCGTGCGCGCCGGACTCGACACCAACCACTACCCCACCGGCATCCAGGTCAGCGACGACGAGATCGCCGCCCTGCCGATCACCCGGCACCGCTTGCACGGTGACTGGAACTACGTCCTCCGCCCCCAGCAGCGATGGACGCGGCGAAGACCAACAGCACCTCAGACCAGGCCCCGGCGAGCAGACCGCCTCACCTCACGCGGCGTTCACTGCAGGACCCAGAACTGACCGGCATGACCCGCCAACGGCTCAGCGAGCTCATCGGCGCGCTGGCTCCAGCGCTGGAGGTTCAACGCGAACAAGTGCTCCGCACAGGTCGCGGTCACGAGCGCCTGATGGCCCCCGGCACAGGTGCCAAAGCCAAGCTCACCCCAGCCGACCGGGTCCTGGTCACCATCCTCCACCTGCGCAAACTCGCGACCATGGACCTCCTCGGCCAACTCTTCGGCGTCACCGGCACGACCACAGCCGCGCGAAACAGGAAGTCCGCCCACTCCCGGAAGCACACGGCCACCACACCAACCCCTCCCGCCTGTGCCACCGCCTGCGCACCACCCCGCAGACAAAGGCAAGCGTCGCAGCAGGGACGAGCGCGACTTCATCACGCTGATCGACGGCGTCCACCAGCTCGTCAAAGCGCCCATCGTGCTGGTGTGGGACCGGCTGAACACGCACGTCTCCCGCGCCATGCGCGAGCTGATCCCCGAACATGAATGGCTGACGGGGTTTCTGCTGCCCGCCTACTCGCCCGACCTCAACCCTGTCGAAGGCGTATGAGCTCACGTCAAACGCAGCCTGGCCGAAACACGCCGTCGTCACCGTCGACCGCCTGGAATCGCTCGTCCGCAACCGGCTCAAGCGCCCGCAGTACCGGCCCGATCCCCCCTTTCGCGCGGACGTGAGCCGAGTCGAGGACCGCGCGGAACAAGTCCACCAGGCCCTGTTCTCCTGGAGGTGGAGAACCTTCTGGTGCAGCCGGCCCCCTACCCCGGCTCTGGACCAGATCAGAAGCCGGCGATGGACGGTCGACTTCAACGCGCCGGAGCACGGCGGCAGTGCCGCCAGGCACAACCGCTGACCAGCACGTAGACGATCGCCGCGAACACCACCTCATCATCCATGTTCGCGACCCCGCCGCCCTGCGGTCACACCCTCGCAGCAGGCAGCAACGGCCTCACCAACTCCCACAAACCATCCGGAACGAACCAACCCCACCGCCCACTACCCAAGTGGCGTTTCTCGACCGGAACTTGTACCTCAGCGATCAAGATTTGGCAACTTCTGTCACTGAGTGTTTATCTCGGTTCACCTGCCGCATGACGGCGGTACACATCACATACCCGAAAAGAGGAATCCACCTGATGGCTGAGCGCGGCTCCTTAGTCGCGGACGGCGCCGTGCCGTCCGAGCCGTCCGTGCGGGAGGAGATAGCCCGGATCATCGCCGAGGTGCTCCGACTCGACGACATCGCGAACGATGATGATTTCTTCGCTCTTGGCGGGCACTCCCTGACGGCCTCACAAGTCAGCTCCCGGATCTACCGGTCCTTAGGCGTCGAGGTGCCCCTGTCCGTGTTCTTCGAACGGCCCACCGTCCTCGGGCTCGCCGAGTACGTCACGGCCGGCGGCGCTGCACCAGGGTCGGCGGCGTGAAGGCACAGACCGAGCCCACCCCAGCGTTATCCCTGTCCTCCGCACAGGAACGGCTGTGGTTCCTGTGGCAGTTGCGCCCGGACGGTGACGAGTACAACGTGCCGGCGATCACGCGCTTACGTGGTCCTCTGGATCTTCCCGCGCTGCGCCACGCCATCGCACACCTCGCCGAACGGCACCAGATGCTGCGCGCGGTGTTCCAGACAGTGGACGGCGCTCCCGCGATGCGCATCACCGACCGCACCGTCGAGACCGTGGTGATCGACCTGAGCGCGACGCCGGCCGCGGAACGGGAGACGGAGCTGCAGGCGCTGGTGTCCGTCACAGCGCTCGCCCCGTTCGATCTGGTGAATGGTCCGGTGTTCCGGCCCACGGTGATCCGGGTCGCTCCCGACGACCACGTGCTCGTGCTGGCGATCCACCACATCGTGGTCGACGGCTGGTCCTTGGGCATCATCGATCAGGAGCTGGCGGCGTTCTACAACGCCGCTGTCGACGGCGAGGCCGACCCGGTACTCGAACCGCCCGTACAGTACGGCGAACACGTGCGGGCCGAGGGCGCCATGCTCGCGGGGGCCAGGGGCCGCGACGCGCTGGACTTCTGGCGCGGCCAGCTGGACGGTGCCCCGCCGTACTCCTCACTCGTCGGCGACCGGCCGCACCGCGCGGTCGGCTACGCGGGCGGGGTGCGCGGTGCAGATCTCGATACGTCGCTGTGCTCGGACATTCAGGCTCTCGGCCGTAGCCACCGGGTGACGCGGTTCCTCACGTTCCTGGCCGCGTACGCGGCGCTGCTGCACCGGATCACCGGGGACACCGATGTCGTGATCGGCGTCCCCGTCAGCGGACGCACTTCGCTTCAGGTCGAGCGGGTCGTCGGGCTCTTCGTCAACATGCTGCCGATGCGTGTGCGCGTCGACGCATCGACGACGTTCGCCGAGCTGCTCGTCTGCGTGCGCGATGCCTTTGTAGCCGCGCATGCGCATCAGGACTTGCCGTTCCAGCAGGTGGTGGAGGCGCTGCAGCCGAAGCGCGCGGGCGGGCGGCACCCGGTCTTCCAGAACGTCTTCGCCTACGAGGAGCCCGCCCCGCTCGGCTCCGGTCTTTCCGGGCTGGTCGCATCACGCGTCAGCCTGCCGATGGACACGGCGAAGTTCGAGCTCACGCTGCACGTGGAGTGGCTCGGTGAGCGGGCACGCAGTGCGTTCGGCTACCAGAATGCGGTGTTCGACGACGCGACCGCCCTGCGTCTGGCCGAGCGCTACCGCACACTGCTGTCGGACGCTGTCGCGACGCCGGACAAGCGCGTTTCGCGGCTGCGTCTGCTGGGTCCTGACGAGGAGCGCGCCCTGCTGACCGAGTGGTCCGCGGGCGGCCCCGGAACGACCGGCCGGGTGGACCACGCTTTCGAACGGCAGGCCAGCGCGCGCCCCGACGCGCCGGCCGTGCGCGCCGGTGTGCGGTCGGTGAGCTACGGCGAGCTCAACCGGGACGCGAACCTGGTCGCCGGCGCACTGCGCTCGCTGGAGGTGCCACGGCAGGCCGTGGTGGCCACATGCCTGCCCCGCGGCGTGGGCCTGGTCACGGCGCAGTTGGGCATCCTCAAGGCGCAAGCTGCTTACCTGCCGCTCGATCCGGCACACCCGGCGGGCCGGCTGACCGCCGTCGTGAGCGAGGCCCGCCCCGCGCTGGTGATCACCGACCGGGAGCACGCCGAGGCTTTCGCCGACAGCGGCGCTGCCGTGCGCACGCTCGATGAGCTCCTGACGGAGGGCATCGCCGGTGAACCACCGGTGCCCGGGAGCGACCCGGCCGACCTCGCCTACGTGATCTACACATCTGGCTCCACCGGACGCCCGAAGGGTGTGATGGTCGAGCACGGTTCGCTGAGCGGGGTGCTCAACTGGTACCGCGCCGAGTTCGGCCTCGGGCCCGGCGATCGTACGGCCCTGCTGGCCGCACCCGGCTTCGACGCGGCGGTGCTGGACACGTGGGTTGCCCTCACCACCGGCGCCACGCTGGAGATCCCCCCGGCGCCGGCCCTGCTGGACCCGGTGCAGCTGCGGGACTGGCTCCTGGAACGCGAGGTCACCGGCATGGTGCTGCCCACCCCGCTGGCCATCGAGCTCGCGCAGCTCGACTGGCCGGCCGAGGTGCCGCTGCGTTTCATGCTGGCCGGTGGCGACCGGCTGCCCCCGGTCACCGCGTCGCTGCCGTTCCGCCTGGTGAACGCGTACGGCCCGACCGAGTGCACGGTCTGTGCGACCGCGGGCACCGTGTCCACAGGGCCGCACGCCTCGGATCTGCCGTCGATCGGGCGGCCGGTCAGCGGCGTCACCTCCTACGTCCTCGATGCGGACATGAAGCCGAGTGCGGCCGGTGTGCCGGGTGAGCTGTACCTCGGTGGGCCGTGCGTGGCCCGGGGTTATCTCGGCCGGCCGGATCTGACGGCGGAGCGGTTCGTCCCCGATCCTTACGGCACCGAGCCGGGGGCGCGGCTCTACCGCACCGGCGACCGCGTCCGCTGGCGTTCGGACGGCAGGCTGGACTTCCTCGGCCGCACCGACCGGCAGGTGAAGATCCGGGGATTCAGGATCGAGCCGGGCGAGATCGAGCAAGCCGTGCTCGATCTGCCGGGGATCGCCGAGGCCCTGGTCGAACCGGTCGCGGCCGCGGGCACCGATCCGCAGCTGGTGGCCTACGTCGTACCGGCCGGGCCGGACACAGCGGCCCGCCCGCTCGACGCGGCGGCCATGCGTGAGCTGCTCGGCCGGCGGCTGCCGACGTACATGGTGCCGCAGCGGTTCGTGGTACTGGATTCCTTCCCGCGCACCATGAACGGCAAGATCGACCGAGCGGCCCTGCCGGCCGGCGCGCCGGCCCCGGTGGGCCGGCTGCCCCGGACCCCCATGGAACGCACGGTCGCCGAGGTCTGGGCCGACGTGCTCGGTCACGCGGCGATCGGCGTCGACGACAACTTCTTCGACGTCGGCGGACACTCCATGCGGCTCGTGGCCGTGCAGAAGCGGCTCGCCGGCCGCCTGGAGCGGACCGTACCCATCGTCGACCTCTACGAACACCCGACCGTGGCTTCACTCGCCCGGCACCTGGACGGCACGGCTGCCGCCCACGGTGCGGCGCCGCCACAAGCACAAGGGCCGGCACAGACGGCCGAGAAACTCAGACAAGGCACAGCACGGCTCCGGGCGCTGCGCGCCAAGAACCGTCAGGCGGAGACGAAAACACGATGAACGACTTAGACCTCGATGTCGACACCCACATCGCCGTCATCGGCATGGCCTGCCGACTGCCAGGGGCCAACAGCCCCGTGGAGTTCTGGGCAAACCTGGTCGACGGCGTCGACTCGGTCCGGCCGATCCCGGTCGAGGAACGCCGGTCCTGGGGTGAGGATGAGGCATGGGCCGCGGACCCGCGCCATGTGGCGATGCACGGACTGGTGGACGGTGTCGGCGACTTCGACGCCGAGTTCTTCGGCTGCACGCCCCGGGACGCGGCCGTGCTCAACCCCCAGCAGCAGATGTTCCTGGAGTGCGCGTGGGAGGCCCTGGAGCGGGCCGGATACCACCCGGGTGAGGTACCGGGCCCGGTGGGCGTGTACGCGGGTGCCGGCCGCAACGGCTACGGCCGGATCGTGCTCGAACGGCCGGACCTGCTGCCCGGTGTGGACGTGATGGCCGCGACGATCGCCAATGAGCCCGAGCACCTGTGCACCCAGGTCTCCTACCGGCTCGGCCTGACCGGCCCCGGCGTCACCGTGCAGACGGCCTGTTCGTCGTCCCTCGTCGCGGTGCACGAGGCGGCCCGGGCGCTGCTGGCAGGGGACTGCGACATGGCGCTCGCCGGCGGGATCACCATCCGGCTGCCCCGGGTCGGCTACCGCTACCAGGAGGGCGGCACCATGTCGCCGGACGGCCGCTGCCGTACCTTCTCCGCCGACGCGAAGGGCATCGTCGCCGGGGACGGAGCCGGCATCGTGGTGCTGCGCCGCCTGCAGGACGCGCTCGACGACGGCGACACCGTGCACGCGGTGCTGATCGGCTCCGCGGTGAACAACGACGGCCGTGACCGCGCCGGGTACACCGCGCCCGGCCTGCGCGGCCAGACCGAGGTGATCCGCCTGGCGCACACGGTCGCGGGTGTCACTCCGGAGAGCATCGGCTACGTCGAGTCGCACGGCACCGGCACGCCCGTCGGCGATCCGATCGAGGTGGCCGCACTGACCAAGGCCTTCACCTCACCCTCCACCCGCCCGGGCAGCGTCATGCTCGGCGCGGTGAAGTCCAATATCGGCCACACGGACACCGCGGCGGGCGTGGCGGGTCTGATCAAGGCGACGCTGGCGCTGGAGAACCGGTTCGTGCCGGGCAACTTGCACTTCACGGAGCCCAACCCGCGCGTCGACTTCGCCTCGGGACCGTTCACCGTGCCGACGGCCGGGGTCGACTGGACCGCGGCTGACGACCGGCCGCGCCGCGCCGGCGTGAGCTCGTTCGGCATCGGCGGCACCAACGCCCACGTGGTGCTGCAGGAGGCCCCGCGGCGCACCGCGGAGCCCGACCCGTGGCCCGTCCACATCCTTCCGCTGGCGGCCCGCACGCCGACGGCGCTGGACGCGATGGCCGAACGGCTCGCCGCGCACCTCGCTCGGCATCCCGACCAGCCGCTCGCCGACGTCGCCCACACGCTGCAGACGGGCCGTCAGGCGTTCCCCTACCGACGCTTCGTCGTATGCGCCGACCACGAGTCCGCCTCAGCGGCGCTGGCGGGTGCGCCGTCGACCGGCCGGGGCGCGGTCACGGCCGCGGAACCGTCGGTGCTCTTCCGCCTGCCCGGCACGGATGTGCCGGCTCGTGTGCTGCTCGACGAACTGGCAGCCGTGTTCCCGGTCTTCCGGGTGGCGGCGGACGAGTGCGCCGCGGCGCTGAGCGGTCACGACGGCGAGCCCGCCGCGCTGTTCACACTGCGGTACGCGCTGGTGCAGCTGTGGCAGGACTGGGGTGTACGGCCCGACTCGTGGCACGCCGAGGGTGCCGGTGAGCTGGTTGTCGCCTGCCGGTCCGGCGCGATCGACCTCGCGACGGCCGCTCGCCTGCTTCGCGGGCAGGAGGGCGAGGAGAAGGTGGTCGAGGTGCCGAGCCGTGCCGAGGAGGCCGGCTCTCTGGTGGTGGACCTGCCGGAGACCGGTCCCGGCGGTGCCGTGGCGGCCCTGCTGGCGGCGGCCGGGCGGTTGTGGCAGGCCGGGGCGCCGGTGGACTGGCGGGCCGTGGCACGCGGCACGCGTCGCCGCCGGGTGCCTCTGCCGACGTATCCGTTCCAGCGCCGGCACGTCGCGATCCGGCCGGCCGCCCCGATCCCCGTCGAGACGACGGACGTGGCCGGTGACGAGCAGGCCACTCCGGCCGAGACCGCGGGATCTGCGCAGTCGACGCAGCGGCCACAGTCCGTCGCCGAGCGCTTGAGCGTGCTGTTCCAGCAGGTGCTCGGGGCCGGGGACGAGAGTGCGGACTTCTTCGAGCTGGGCGGCGACTCACTGGCCGCGGTGCAGCTCGTCGCTCTGATCGAGGAGACCTTCGGGGTGACGCCTCCGGTCGACGTGGTGTTCGACACGCCGGCCGTGCCGGACCTGTCCCTGGTCATCGAGGGTCTGATCGCCGAGGCCGCGGCGGAGGCATCGTGACGACGCAGTGGCCCACGTCGTTCGCCCAGCGCAGGCTATGGCTGCTCGACCGGCTCCACAACGGCAACGGCGCGTACAACCTCTACGCCGCGATGCGCCTGCGCGGCGAGCTGGACCAGGCCTCCCTCGAGGTCGCACTGCGGGGAATCGGGACCCGCCACGACGCGCTGCGCACCACGTTCCGTGCCGTGGACGGTGAGCCCTTCCAGGTGGTCGATGACGAGTTCACAGGCGAGCTCGGGTTCCAGGACCTGTCCGGGCTTCCCGCCGCCGATCGTCAGGCGTGTACCGAGGAATTCCTCCGTGAGGCGAGTGGGCGGGGCTTCGATCTGGCGCGCGGCCCGCTGGTCCGCTTCGATCTGCTTCGCTGCGCGCGTGACGAGCACATCTTCACCGTCGTGGCCCACCACAGCGTGTGGGACGGCTGGTCGGCCGGGGAGTTCCTGTGTGAGCTCTCGGCGCGCTACGCCGCACACCGTGCGGGCCGGCCGATCGAGCTGGAGCCACTCCCGCTGCGGCTCGGCGAGCACGCCGAGCGCCAGCGGCGCGAGGCGGACGACCCGGCGCACAAGGCCGGGCTCGCACGGTGGACCGAGCGGCTGGCCGGTGCGCCGGGTCTGCTGGCCCTGCCGACCGCGTTCCCCCGTCCGGCGACTCAGGGATGTGCCGGAGCCTCGACCGACCGGCCGCTGGATCCTGGCCTGTGGGACCGGGTCGCGCGGCTCGCGCGGCGGCACCGAGCGACGCCGTTCATGGTGCTGCTGGCCGGGTTCTCCGTGCTGATGGCACGGTTGGCCGGCACGGACGACGTAGTGATCGGCAGCCCCAGCGCCGGGCGCACGCGCGCGGACCTCCGGCCCCTGATCGGCATGCTCGTCAACACGCTGCCACTGCGGGTGGACCTGTCGGAGGATCCGACGTTCGAGACCGTGCTGAGCCGGGTGCGCCGTACCGTTCTGGACGCCTTCCGCGATCAGGACGTGCCGCTGGAGCTCATCGTGGCCGGCTCCGGTCTCGACCGCGCCGCCGGACACGATCCGCTGTTCCAGGTGATGTTCTCGCTGCAGCAGCCGCTCACACTGCCCGAACTGCCCGGCCTCTCCGTTGAGTTGGTGCCTGTGCCCACGGCAACGGCCTTCACCGACCTCTGGCTCGACGTGCGCCCGGACGGCGAAGGCACCACCAGCGTCACGTTCCGGTACCGCACCGAGTTGTTCGACGCGGCGAGCATCGAACGGATGGCCGATGAGTTCGACACGCTGGTGCGGGCCGCCGTCGACGCACCGGACACACCCATCGCAGCGCTGCCCATGCTGGACGAACGGCAGCGGGACGTCCTGCTGAACGATTGGTCGCGCACCGCACCGGTGCATCCATGGGATGTCCCGGTCCAGGAGCGGATCCGCTTGCAGGCCCTGCGGGCCCCCGACGCCACCGCCGTCGTGTACGGCGACACCCGGCTGACGTATGCCGAGCTCGTCCGGCGAGCGGAGGGCGCGGCCGAACGGTTGCGCGCGGTGGGCGGCGCCGGCCCCGACGCGGTCGTCGGGATCTGCCTGCCCCGCGGTTGCCCGCTCGTGGTAGCGGTCCTGGCCGTCCTGGCCACCGGCTCGGCCTATCTGCCCCTATCGCCGGACGACCCGCCCGCGCGACGTGCCGGCATGCTGCGCGACGCGGGTGCCACCCATCTCCTCACCGCCGCCGGGCATCACCTGTCCGGCGTCGAAGATCCGGCCCTGACAGCCCTCGCGATCGACGACGCCGATGCTCCCGCCGACGCCGTGCCCGACCGGCCCTGGACGGCACATCCCGAGGACCTGGCCTATGTGATCTACACGTCCGGGTCGACCGGCAGGCCCAAGGCCGTCGCGGTCGCCCACCACGGTCTGGCGAACCGGGTCGCGTGTATGCAGCACACGCAGCAACTGACCGCTGAGGACCGGGTCCTGCACAAGACCCCGTACACCTTCGACGTCTCGGTCTGCGAACTGCTGTGGCCACTCACGGTCGGAGCCCGACTCGTCATGGCCGAGCCGGGCGGACACCGTGACCCGGGCTACCTCGTCGATGTGATCGAACGGGAGTCGGTCACCTCGGTGCACTTCGTGCCCCCGATGCTCGAAGTCTTCCTCGATCGCCCGGATCTGCACCGGTGCGCCTCGCTGCGGCGTGTCCTGTGCAGCGGTCAGATGCTCACCGCGGCGGTTCGCGACCGGTGTCTCGAACGTCTGCCGAGCGCGCGCCTGGTCAACATGTACGGGCCGACGGAGGCCTCGATCGAGGTCACCGAATGGGACTGCGGCGTCAAAGACGACCAGCCGTGCCAGACCGGCGTCACGCACGGGACCGGCGTCCCGATCGGCCGACCGCTGGCCGGAGCCGAGGTCTACGTCCTGGACCGGTGGCTCAACACCTGTCCGATCGGCGTCCCCGGCGAGCTCTACCTCGGCGGCGTCCCGTTGGCACGGGGCTACCTGAGCCGACCGGACCTGACCGCGGATCGGTTCGTTCCGCACCCGTACGCCGACAGGCCCGGCGAGCGCTTGTACCGCACGGGCGACCTGGTCGCCTGGCGGGCGGACGCGGCATTGGACTATCTCGGCCGGACCGACCAGCAGCTCAAGATCCGTGGTTTCAGGATCGAGCCGGGCGAGATCGAGAACCTGGCCCGGGCCCACGTGTCGGTCGCCGCCGCCGCGGTGCATGCGACCGGCGTCGATGGGGCCGAACCCCAGCTCGCGCTGTACCTCGTGGCGGCCGACGGCCACACGGACGCGGAACACATGAAGGACGAGGTCCAGGCTCTGCTGCGGGACGGGCTGCCGGACTACATGGTGCCGCGGCACGTCATGATGCTGCCGGAACTGCCGCTGACCACAAGCGGAAAGGTGGACCGGACCGCCCTCCCGAAGCCCGCGCCCGATGTGGACCTCGGCGGCCGGGCCGCCCCTGCCGACGGCACAGAGCGGCTGCTGGCGGGGATATGGGCCGGGGTACTCGGTCTCGCCGAGGTCGGCGTCACCGACGACTTCTTCGAGCTCGGCGGCGACTCCCTGCAGTGTGCCCGGATCGCCCAGCGCGCCACCGACGCGGGCATGCCCATCGGCATCGGCGACGTGTTCCGGTACCCGAGCGTGCGCGAGCTGGCCACGCATCTGCGACACGAGGCCGGGCGATGACCGCCGCCACGGCACGCACTGGCCGCTGGCTGCTGCGCTTCCCGCCCCGGGCCACGCCCACGGCCCGGCTGCTGTGCGTGCCGGGGGCGGGTTGTACGGCCGCGATGTTCCACCCGTGGACCACACTGGTGCCGGACGACGTCGTCGTCTCGGTCGTGCAATTGCCCGGCCGCGGAGCGCGGTTGCGGGAGACGCCCATCGAGCGGATGAACCCGCTGGCTGACGCCGTCGCCGCGGCCGTGCGGGAGGGGCCCGGGCTGCCGACCGTTCTGTTCGGGCACAGCCTCGGCGCACTGATCGCGTTCGAGGTGGCGCGGCGCCTAGTGGCCAGGCCGGAAAACGGCAACCTGATCGCTCTCGGCGTGGCGGCGCACAAGGCGCCGCAGCTGGGATCGGCGGGCATCGAGCCCGAGGAGGCCACGCCGGAGCGGCTGGTCTCGTTCGTCGAATCGCTCGGTGGGACTTCCGGCTCCGCCTTGCGGGACCCGGAGATCCGCCGCATGCTTCTGCCTGTCCTGCGCGCGGACCTCGAACTGGACCGCACGTACCGCTGCCTCGCCGGTCCGGCGCTCACGCTACCCCTGCACGTGTACGGCGGCCGGACCGATCCGCTGGTGACCGAGCCGGAGATCGAGGCATGGCGCGATCAGGCCGGAGGCACGTTCCGGCTGCGCTGGTTTCCCGGCGGCCACTTCTTTCTCACCGGTACCGGCGCGACCGCGCTCGTGGCCGACCTGGTCGGCCTGCTGCGCGCTCCCTCACTGCGCAACTGAGCTGCCGAGCAGCCGAGCAGTCGCATTTCTGAACCTCTGAACTTCTGAACGAGAGAACCGAGATCCCATGTTCGACGACGACGAGCGTCGCTTCGCCGTGGTGCGCAATGACCGCGGCCAACACTCGATCTGGCCGGTCGACCTGACCGCTCCGGCCGGCTGGTGGCAGACCGGGTTCACCGGCCGGCGCCTCGACTGCCTTACCCATATCGCCCAGGTCTGGACCGACCTGCGCCCGACGCGGGAGGACGGCGGCCGATGGTGACCACCGACGAGAACGGGGAGCCCTCACAGGCCCAGTCGGCGGCGCCCTGTCTGCACGATCTGTTCACCGCCCAGGCCGTCCGCGGGCCGGACGCACCGGCCCTCATCGACGTCGAGGGCGTCGGCCGGGTTGTGTCGTATCGCGAACTGGCCGGGATGTCGGATCGGCTGGCGGCGGCGATCCGCGCGCTGATGCCGGAGGCGGGCGGCCGCGTGGGCCTGTATCTGCGGCGCGGGCCGCACGTGGTGGCCGCGATCCTGGCGGTCTTCAAGGCCGGCTGCTCCTACGTACCGCTGGATCCGGGGTACCCGGCGGACCGCGTGAGGTTCATGGCCGAGGACAGCGGACTCGGCCTGCTGCTGACGGATCCCGGCATCGACGCCGGGCTCGTCGTGCCCGGCGTGACCGCCCTCGAAGTGACGGACACGCTCCTCGAAGGGCGGGAATCCGCGGCAGGGCCACCATCGGCACTGCCCGCCGTGCCGGTCACGCCGGAGGACCCCGCGTACGTCATCTACACCTCCGGCTCCAGTGGCCGGCCCAAGGGAGTCGAGGTGCCGCACCGCGCGGTGACGGCGCTGCTCGAGGCCTGCGACGAGGTCTTCGATTTGACGTCCGACGACGTCTGGACGATGTTCCATTCCCATTGCTTCGACTTCTCGGTGTGGGAGATATGGGGCGCGCTGAGCCGGGGCGCCGCGCTGATCGTCGTACCGACGGATGTGGCGCGGTCGCCGGAGTCGACCCTGGAGCTGATCGTCGAGCAGGGCGTCACGGTGTTCAACCAGGTGCCCTCGGTCTTCCGGTACCTGTCCCGGGCCGCTCTCGCGGCCCAGAAGTCCGCACCCGAATTGCGCTACGTGATCTTCGGCGGCGAGAGCGTCGACCTTCAGGCAGTGCGCGACTGGCGGACCGTCAATGGCGGGACCACAGCCTTCGTGAACATGTACGGCGTCACCGAGGCCACGGTCTTCTCGACGTTCCACCACCTCACGGAGGCCGACCTCACCCGGGAAGGCTGCTCGCCGGACCCCGCCCGCACGATCGGCCGGCCTCTCGCCGGCACGACGGCCTTGCTGATGACCGAGGACGGCAAGCCCGCCGCGCCCGGTGAGATCGGCGAGCTGTACCTCGCGGGCGACCAGCTGGCGATCGGCTACGTCGGGCGGCCCGCTCTGACCTCCCAGCGGTATCCGGAGTGCGGCGGCCAGGACGAGGTGCCGCGCCGCCTCTACCGCACCGGCGACCTGGCGGTGCTGCATCCGGACGGGACTCTGGAGTTCGCCGGACGCGCGGACGACCAGGTCAAGATCAACGGCTATCGGATCGAGGCGGGCGAGGTCGAGACGGTGCTGCGCGCGACCGAGGGCGTCGGCGAGCTCGTGGTCGTGCCGGTCGACAGCCGCATCGGGGAGCGGATTCTCGTGGCCTGCTACACGGCCGCGCAGGGCGTCCGGCCGCAGGAACTCAACCAGCGCCTCGTCGCCCGGGCGAGGACCCGGCTTCCTTCGTTCATGGTGCCGGCGCGCTTCGCGCACCTGCCAGCGCTGCCGCTGAACGCATCGGGCAAAACCGACCGCCGCGCGGTCGCCGAGCAACTGAGCGGGGCGTGAGCGTCCATGGCTGACGTGCCGCTGAACACCGCGACGCCGGACAGCGTCCCGCTGTCGGTCAACCAGGAGGCCATGTGGGTCGGCTGGCAGGTCGCCCCCACCGCGCCGACGCATGTGCTGCCGTACGCGTTCGCGGTGAGAGGCGAACTGGCGATGCCACGCCTGCGCCGGGCCGTCGCCGCACTCGGGGCGCGGCACCCGATGCTGCGCGGCCGTGTGGTCGCCGACCCCACGGGCGCCCGGCTGACCTGGGGCGACGCCGAGCCGATCCCGGTGATCGAGCGTGCCGTGACCGGCGGCCGCGAGAAGGCCGTGCTCGCGGCCGCCCACGGCACGCCGTTCGATCTCGGTCACGGGCCGCTGGCGCGCCTCGAGATCCTGCACGGCCCGGACTACACGGTGCTGCTGTTCGTCGTGCATCACATCGTCTTCGACGGCACGTCCGTGGTGCCGTTCCTGCTCGACCTACGGCGGGCCTACGCGGGCCAGGACCTCGACGCGGTGGACGACCTGGCTCCCCTTCAGATCGCGGTAGGCCGGGGCCGCGCGTCGTGCGACGGGCCTGAGGGTGCCGACGACCGTGCCTTCTGGCGCGAACTGCTCGCCGAACCGATCGGACGGCAGACACTGACGAGTCGTCGTCAACTGACTGATGGTGAGTTCCACTTACTGAGCCTCGGCATCGGCCAGGAACTGGAGACGCGGGTGCGCGACCTGGCTGGTGAGATCCGGGCGTCGTACTTCACGGTGATGTTCGCGGCGTTCTTCCTCATGCTGCGCCACCACGCCGGTCATGACGACCCGATCGTGTCCGCGCCGTACCACGGACGGACCGATCCGGCTCTGAGGCACCGCGTCGGGTACTTCGTCAATGTGCTGCCGTTCCGGCCACGGCCGAGCGGATCGCAGACGTACCGGGACTACCTGATCGGCTTCCGCAGCCATGTGCGTGAGGTGCTGGCCCATCACGCCCTGCCGCTTCCCGCACTGCTGCGCGCCGCGTCACTGACCGGTCCCGGAGCGCACGCGCGCACCCACGAGACGGTGTTCCAGTACTGGAACACGACCATCGACGACCGCTTGGACGTGCGCGACATCGAACTCGCCGCTCCCGAGGGCGCCTGTCGACTGGAGGTGATCGACGTACTCGACGTCGCCGACTACACGCTGACCGTCATGCTGCGCGAGGACAGCGCCGGCAGCACGATGGTGTGGAAGGACCCGAACGGCCGGTTCGGCGACGAGATGCTGCGGCGTCTGTCCGACGACTACCTCTCCCTGTTGCGCGACATGGTGGAGCGCCCGGACGGCACGGTGGCGGACGGCACGGCCCACCTGTCTCCTTCCTTGTCACTCAGTGAGCCGCCACTCGGTGAACCGCTACCGTCGCGCGGCGGACCAGTGCCGATGCCCGACGCGGCGCCAAAATCCCCACGCGACGTGGACCCGGAGATCCTGAGGGCGGTCGCCGCCGTGTGGGAGGACGTGCTCGGCCTGCTGTGCGTGGCGGCGACCGACTCGTTCTTCGAACTGGGCGGCCACTCACTGCTGGCCACGACGCTCGTCGACCGGATCGCGCGGCGGCTGAACGTCGACGTGGCGCTGGCCGACCTGTTCGGCAGCCCGCGGCTGTGCGACCTCGCGGGCATCGTTCAGCAACGCATGTCCGAGCGCGGCGACAAGCGCGCCGCGCCCGATGACCGTACCGGCCCGGTGCCCGCCTCCCCGTTTCAAGAAGGGATCTGGCTGGCCCAGCGCATGGACCCGGAGCACGCCCGCTATCACGTGCCGCTGTCCTGGGCGGTGGACGGCCCGATCAGCGTCGCGGCGCTGCGTGCCGCGCTCACCGACCTCGTCGCCCGGCATGAACTGCTGCGCAGCGGTTTCGTCGAGCGGGATGGCAGGCCTCACCTGAAGGTGCTGCCGCCGTGGACGCCCGACCTGGACGAGGTCGACATCCAGGACGCCGGGGAAGCCGAGTTCGACCGTGCCGTCGCGGCGTGGTGTGAGGCCGCCGCACGGACGTTCTCGGTCACGGGTGGCCGATTGCTCCGGGCTGCTCTTCACACGGGCCCCGGCGGCCGACGGACGTTCTCGTTGTGTGTCCACCACCTGGTGCTGGACGGCGGGTCGGTTCCGGTGTTCCTGCGGGAGCTGCGCAAGTGCCATCGGGCTAGGACGGATGTCGCCCCGCGGCGTCAATACGGTGACCTGGTCGCCTTCTGGGCGCAGAACCGGCCGGGCGACGCGGAGTTCTGGCGGCAGCGCCTCGACGGCGCACCCAGCACGCTGGACCTGCCTGCGCCGCACCGGCCCGGGCCACACGGCCGGTTCACCCTTACCCTGCCGGCCGACCTGACGACGCGTCTGGCGCCGGTCCGCGCCGAGCACCAGGTCTCCAATTTCATGATCACGGCTTGTGCGGTCGCCGTGGCCCTGCATCGGCAGACCGGACGCAGGGACCTGACACTCGGTTTCCCGGTCGCGGGCGGCCGCCCGCCGGCCTACCGCGATGTGATCGGCCCGAGCATGAACACGCTGCTGCTCCGCACGCGGTGCACCCCGCGGACCACGGTGACCGAGCTGCTGCGACAGGTGCGTGACGAGATCGTCGCAGGCATAGCCCACCAGGACGTGCCGTTCGAAAACGTCGTACGCCGGATGCGGCCGCCCCGCACACCGGGCCGGACACCGTATCTGGACGTCCTGGTCAACAGTGTCGACCAGTCAGGCTGGTCGACGGATCTGGGCACGGCACGGCTGACGCCGCTCGCGATCGGCGACCGCATCGATGCCGACAGCAAGGTGCCCGTGACCGTCACGACGACCGTCACCGGCGACGGGACCCTGCGCGGCAGCCTGGCCTACCGAGGGGACCAGGTCGACCGGGCCGTGGCCGCCGACCTGGCGGCCACGGTGAGCTCGCTGCTGTCCGACCAACTGTCCGCTGCCCTGAAAGAACCTGTATGTGTGCTCCCCCCGACCGGGGTCGAGGTGACGGCGTGACCACCGACACCGCCCCCCGTCCGTTCCGCTTCGGCGTCAACCTCACCGCTGCCTCCACGCGCCAGGCGTGGCTGGACAAGTGCCGCCGAGCCGAGGCATTGGGCTACGACCTGATCGTCGTGCCCGATCATCTCGGTGTGCTCGCGCCGTTCCCCGCTCTGGTCGCCGCCGCAGCGGTGACCGAGCGGCCGCGCCTGGCCACGTACGTGCTCAACTCCGGGTTCTACAATCCGGTGCTGCTCGCGCGCGAGGTCCTCACGACGCAGCTGGTCACCGGCGGCCGGCTGGATGTGGGCCTCGGCGCGGGACACGCGAAGGACGAGTTCGACACGGCCGGCATCCCCTGGACGAGTGCCGGAGCGCGCGTGCGCCGACTGGCGGAGACGGTGGCAGAGCTTCGGCGGATCATCGACGATCCGAGCCTGCTCGGCTGGTCACGGGCGGTTGAGCCACCGCGGCTGATCATCGGCGGCCACGGTGACAAGGTGCTCCGGCTGGCCGCCGCGCACGCCGACGTCGTCGCCTTCGCGGGAGCCACCGCGGGAACCGCGAACCTCGCGGGCGCGGACGCCATGGCCGAACGGGTCGCGTTCTTCGAGGCGGCGGCAGGAGACCGGTCAGCGTCGATCGAACGCAACATCCTGGTCCAGGCCGTCCTCGTCGCGGCGGACCGGCAGCGGGCGATCGACACACTACGGCGGCGTGCCCCGCATCTCCCGGAGGCCCACGACCTCCAGGAGGTACCCACGGTGCTCCTCGGATCCCCGGAGGACATCGCGGCCACGCTGATCGCCCGCCGGGAGCGGTACGGCATCTCCTCGATCTGCGTACACGAACCGGCGATGGCTGGCTTCGCGCCCGTGATCGAGCTCCTCTCGGGCCAGTGAGCCCTTCCGGCCCGTCACCGACCGGGCGATGTGATCCGGCGGCGGAACAAACGGCGGAGCGGACTTAGACGGTGTCCTATGTGGTGATCGCTCGTTGGTCCGTCTATGGGGCGGGGTACGTGGAGTTGGATTGTTCCGGACGGGCTGTGGGAGATCGCCGAGCCGCTGATCCCGCCGTCGAAGGTGCGGCCACAGGGCGG
>NZ_JBEYEW010000059.1:0-20045 GCF_040634095.1 Streptomyces sp. NPDC007205 | reverse complement strand
TTGAGACTTCAGACATCTCGCTCAACAGTCCGAGGGCCTCGCCCGTTACTCGACCGGCCTCGTCACCCGATCGGTGGCCAAATTGAAAAGCCTCCTGCTCGTAGAAACCTTCACCCCCGGGCTGCACGTCGAGCACCCCTGGCTTCCAGCGCTGTTGACAACACTTCTGGTTGCTTTCGCCAACCTGGTGATCAGACACATGGAGAGCCGTAGGAGCCAACGGAGCAGCGACGTATAGGAAGCCTTGGTACGTCAGGTACCTCATCTCGAGCGCACCTTCCGTGACGGGAGGGCCACCGACCTGACACCCGCCCCGGATCCCCACACGCCGCCAAATCGCCCTATCCACCCATCGACCTGGCCGAGATCGTGCGGATCTACGGTTCTGCGGCGCCAGCTCGCCCCGCACTTGCCGCACACGCCGCGGTGCTTGGCGGCCCCTGGAGCAACGTTCACTACCCGCCTGGCCTCCAACGCTGTGCTGTACGGGAGCGAGCCGCCGCCCACCGGCAAGCGCGGCCACCCCCGCTGGAAGGCCGACCGCCTGGGCACCCCGGCCGACCTCGCCAGGGCCCGAGCGGCCCCAGACGCCGACGCAGGCCGAGGCGCCGAATCCGTCCTCGACGGCGAGCTCGTCGCTGTCCTCGACGACGGCTCCGGCGTGGCCTTCGACCGGCTGCAGAGCCGGGCCGGCCGCAGCGGCCCGCGGCGCGGCGCCGACTTCACCGTCCACGTCGCCCTCTCCGACGTCCTCGCCGTCGGCGACATCGACTGGCGGCCTCGTCCGTGCGCTGAGCGCCGCACCTGTGGTCGGCGAACCTCGGGTTCCATGCGCGCTACCAGATCGCCATGCTGGTGGTGGCCAAGGGCGGCGGGGTCCGCGACATCACCGTGGGCGACTGCCTGGAGTTGGGGGAGACCGAGGCCCACGTCTACGTGCACGCCGGTTCGGGCCGGTCGCTGTTCTACAGCTGGCTCAGGGACCTGGGGAACTTCCCCGCCGAGGCACCCACCACCTTGCGCGACGTCAGCCGACACGCCGGTCAGGTGAGCGTCACCGAACTCGTGGACCGGTACCAGCTGAATTGCCGCCCCGTCCGGGACCTGATCGTCGACTACCTCACCGAGCGGCAGCCATCGCTCGACTACAACTCCCTGGAGGATCTTTCTCGCACCCTGGCCCTGCACTTCTGGGCGAACCTAGAGAAGCACCACCCCGGCATCGACTCTCTCCGCCTGGCCCCCGAGGTCGTCGCCGCCTGGAAGGCACGCTGCCGCACCAAGACTTCCGTCCGGCGCCTGCCCGACGGCTCCACCGTCGAGGTCACCAGTCCGCGGACGAACGCGTTCGCTCTGCTCACCACCGTCCGGGCCTTCTACCTGGACCTGGCTCAGTGGGCTCTGGAAGATCCGGGCCTCTGGGGCCCGTGGGTCGCCCCGTGTCCGATCAAGGAAGCAGAGATCTCCCACCGGAAACACATCACCCGGCGCAGGGCCCGCATGGACCAACGCACCCGAGAGCGACTTCCGGTCCTTCCCACCCTGGTCAAGACCGCAGCCGACCAGCTCAAGAATGCTCAGGCCCGGCTCGCCGCCGTCCGCGCGGCGGCACCGGGCACCACGTTCACCGTCCTCGGCGAGACCTACACCAAAGTCAAGGGGACCCGCTACACCGACCACGCAGCGTCGGCCACCGCCTACGACACGGACGGCCGCCGGCACTGCTTCGGTCCGGCCGAGCAGCGGGCCTTCTGGGCCTGGGCGACCGTGGAATTCCTCCGTCACACAGGGGTCCGCATCGAGGAGATGCTGGAGACGAGCCATCACAGCATCACCCAGTACAGGCTTCCGACCACCGGCGAGGTCGTTCCGCTCCTACAGATCGCCCCGTCGAAGACCGACGAGGAGCAGCTCCTGCTGGTGAGTCCAGAGCTCGCCGACATGCTCAGCGCGATGGTCTGCCGAGTACGGGATGCCTCGGGCGCGATTCCTCTGGTCCGTGCCTACGACCCCAACGAACGCGTTTGGAACCCGCCGTTTCCGTTGCTGTTCCAGTGGCGATGGGGTGGACAGAACCGGCCGGTGTCCGTGTCCACGATCCGCAAGGCACTGGACGAGGCCCTACTGGCCTCCGGCCTGACCGACGCGACCGGTCAGCCGTTGCGCTACCAGCCGCACGACTTCCGCAGGATCTTCGTCACCGACGCCGTCATGAGCGGGCTGCCGCCGCACATCGCTCAGGTGATCTGCGGCCACAAGACCATCACCACCACGATGAACTACAAGGCCGTCTATCCGGCGGAGGCGCTCGAAGCGCACCGGGCGTTCATCGCACGCCGCCGAGCCCTGCGGCCGAGCGAGGAATACCGCACCCCTACCAGCGAGGAATGGGACGCCTTCCTGGCCCGCTTCGAGAAGCGCAAGCTCTCCGTCGGTACATGTGCTCGGGCCTTGGCACGAAGTGCGTCCACGAGCACGTCCCGTTGACCGAACTAACTGTGACGAATTCTGGGCCTCGCCCGAGATCAACGGGCCGTAACTGCAAGGGGCTTCTGGCTCCGGCTGGACCTCTTTGGTCACTGCGTGTGGTGGGGCGGACCTGCTTTCATCGCGTGTCGTCGAGTACGCAGGCCAGCGGAGGTACGAATGCCAGAGGACAGCACGACGGTCCGGGACGTGGCGGCCCTGAGGGTGGAGCAGGTCGGCCGCGTGGAGAAGAGCGGTGCCCCGCTGCGGCCGTTCCGGCTCCTGGACTCCGATGGCACCGAGGTGGCGGCGGTCAGTGAGTTTCTGCACCACATGCTCGCCGACGACGCGAGTCCGGCATCGCTGAGGGCCTACGCCTATGAGCTGTTGGCGTGGGTCCGGTTCTTACACGCCGTGGATGTGCCCTGGTATCTAGCGAGCCGGGTCGAGGCCCGCGACTTCGCACTGTGGCTGAAGACCACGAAGAAGCCTCCGCGGCAGCGCCGTTCTGACGCGCCCGCACCGGGCTCGGTGAACCCGATCACGGGGAAGGCCGCGCCCGGCGAGAACTACGCCGCTCGGACCAGGCGGCACGCTCGCGCGGTGATCCGATCGTTCTACGAGTACCACCGCGAGACGCACGGCAGACCGCTGATCAACCCATTCCCTCAGGGCGGTGCCGCCGAGGAGAGAACTCCGAATGCGCATCACAACCCAATGCAGCCGTTCCGGCGCCCCGCCCGCCGGGGCACGTATCAACCCAAGGAGCCCAAGCCGACCCCGCGGATCATTCCGGACCAGGCGTTCAACGACCTGTTCGCCGCATTGAAGTACAACCGGGACAGGGCCCTGATCGCGTTCTACATCTCTACCGGCGCCCGTGCCTCTGAGCTGCTCGGCGTCGAGCAGGGCCTGATCGCGCCCGAGGACCAGACGATCGGCGTCGTGCGCAAGGGCAGCCAGATCCTCCAGCACCTTCCTGCCTCCGCGGACGCCTTCGTGTGGTTGCGGCTCTACCAGCAGGAGCTCCGTGGCATGGCCCCCAAGGGCCCGACGGAGCCGCTGTGGTGGACGCTTCGCCGGCCCTTTCGCCCACTGGAGTACGACGCGGCCCGGATGGTCTTCACCCGCGCCAACCAGCTTCTCGGCGCGAACTGGACCCTGCATGACCTGCGGCACAGCGCAGCCAAGAGGATGGTCCGCGATCCGAGTCTGACCCTCGCCGACGTGCAGTGGGTTCTGGGGCATGCCCACATCAGCACCACGGAGATCTATATCGCTCCCACTCCCGACGAGGTCGTCGCCCGTGTCCTGGCCCACCATGAGCGGCAGCGCACCGAGCAGGCCAAGCCACCGGCCCCGCCGGCGCCCGGCTACCGTCCCGAAGTGCTGGCAGCGCTGTTCGGCACATCGACGGCCAACGGGGACTGCCGGTGAATCCGATGGTGCAAGCCGACGTCGCCAAGGCCGTCGAGTCGCCGGAGGAGGACAAGTCGCTGGAGTGGGAGCCGCGAGCCTGCGAGGCGAGCTGGTGGCAGACCCGTCAGAGCCGGGAGGGCCTGGTCGAACGCCTGCTGGGATTGTTCACCGATCCCACGGCGGGCCTCATCCGCGACAAGACCCGTCGGCGGGGTCTGAGCAAGCTGCTGGACTGGCTCGAAGGCCAGCCTGGAGAGACCTGGCAGGACCGCTGGATGGCCAGCGGGGCGGACGCCGCCGGCTCCGAGTGGACCGATTTGCCCCTGGCTGGACGCGGCGCAATCAAGCGCCACCAGCGCGATGAGCTGGCCACGGGATTGGTGCTCTTGGTCGCTGGGCAGGCGATCCGCCCCAGCTACCCATGGCTGCTTCGGCAACGCCTGACGGTGATGCTCGCCGAGGCTCGGGCCGCCAGCGAGCCCGACGCCTTCCGGCAGCTCGAACAGTCGGCTCAGCACGCGACAATCGCGGCCAGGTCCGACGCCCTGAACAAACTGACCTGGATCGTGATCCGCAAGGGCGGCCTGGTCAGGGACATCACCGTCGGCGACTGCATCGAGCTGACGGCTTCGCTGGAGGAACACCACTTCCGGGGCAGTGCGGGCCGGCCGTTGTTCTACGCCCTGCTCAAGGAGACCGGAGTGCTCCCGGCCAGCGCGCCGTGGCGACTGCGGGCGCTTCGCATCGAAGGCCGTCGCAGCGTCGAGCAGATCGTCGACGGGTACGGCATCGAATGCCGGGCCGTCCGTAATCTGCTGGTCGAGTACCTCACCGAGCGGGCTCCCGAGTTGGACCACGTCTCGCTGCGTTCCATCGCCCGCAACCTGTGCCGCTTGTTCTGGCGAGACCTGGAGATCCACCATCCCGGCATCGACTCGCTGCGACTGGCACCAGAGGTCGCGCAGGCGTGGAAAGAACGCCTGGCCTACATTCGTGACGTCGACGGTCATCCGGTGCGGCCGCGGGTGAACTTCCGCAGCGAGCTGGTGTTCGTCCGGGCGTTCTACCAGGACATCGCCCGCTGGGCGGCACCGTGTCCCATCAAAGCGAGCGAGTGCGCGACGAAGAAGTCCAGGTCCGGCGTCAAGTCCCGGATGGACCAGCGGACCAGGACCCAACTGCCACTGCTGGCCGCGTTGCTTCGCGCCGTCGACCAGCAGCGCAAGGACGCCGAGAACCGAATCACCGCGGCTCGCGCGACGCCAGCCGGAAAGCGGTTCCTTGTCGCCGGGCAGGAGTTCGAGCGCTGCCGATCCGGGCAGGCCAATCGCGTCTACGCCACCGAGGGGACCACCGGCAGGCGGCGGAACCTCACCCACCAGGAGGAAGCGGGATTCTGGTCCTGGGCGACGGTGGAAGTGCTGCGGCACACCGGCATCCGGATCGAGGAGATGCTGGAGCTCACCCACCACAGCTTCATCGCCTACACGCTGCCCACCACCGGCGAGGTGGTGCCGATGCTGCAGGTCGCACCCTCCAAGACCGATGCCGAGCGCCTGCTGCTGGTCTCCCCGGAACTGGCGGAGGTTCTGACGGCGGTCATCTTCCGGGTTCGGGCCGGGCACGCCGCTCTGCCTCTGGTGTCGGCCTACGACGTGTTCGAGCAGACCTGGAGCCCGCCCATGCCGTTCCTGTTCCAACGCAGGTACGGCACCGAGGACCGGCCGCTGACCCGTAGCTACATCCGCGAGTGCCTGGTCGCGACCTCGCAGTCCGCCCAGATCACTGTGGCTGGCAATCCGCTCGAATGGCGCCCCCATGACTTCAGAAGGATCTTCGTGACCGACGCCATCCGCTCTGGGCTGCCCCCGCATATCGCCGCGAAGATCTGCGGCCACGCCGCTTTGGACACGACCATGGGCTATGCCGCGATCTATTCGGAGGACGTGATCTCTCATCATCGGGCCTTCATCGCCCGCCGCAGAACCGAGCGGCCCAGCGAGGAGTACCGCGAGCTCACCGTCACCGAGTGGGACGAGTTCCTGGCCCACTTCGAGCTCCGCAAGGTCGCCCTGGGAACCTGTGGCCGCGACTACGCGACCCCGTGCCAGCATGAGAACGCCTGTGTCAGATGTCCCCTACTTCTCGTGGACCCGGCCCAGATGCCTCGTCTTCAGGAGATCCACGCCAACCTCATCGACCGCCTACAGGAGGCCAAGGACCAGGGCTGGCTCGGCGAGGTCGCCGCCATCGAGACCACCATGGCCGCCGCCGCGCAGAAGCTGGAGGAAATGCGCGACCGTGCAGCGCAGCCCTCCACCGTTCATCTCGGCATGCCCGCCTTTCGCCGCGATGCCGGGCGAAGCAGCGCCGAGTTCATGGACTGATCTCCGACGGGAACCCGCTCTTCGGCTCGCGAAGGGCCGGCCGCTGCCGCTTGGCGAACCTGCTTATCGACTCGGGACGATCAGGTCGAGCCGCTATCGTGCGGAGGTGACCGGTTCTGCACAGCCTCCACTGCTCTTCCTCGATGTCGACGGACCCCTTATTCCCTTCGGAGCGACGCCGCAGCAGTACCCAAACGGCTATCCGACCTATCCGGTCCCAGAACCGCAGGGGGCCAGCGCGAATCCGTTGCTGGCCAGGATCAATCCGGCGCACGGGCCCCGGTTGGCGGCGCTGCCGTGTGATCTGGTTTGGGCCACGACATGGATGGCGGATGCGAATGAACACATAGCTCCGCGGATCGGCCTGCCGCAGTTGGCGGTGGTGATTTGGCCGGAGTCGTTCGACCAAGAAGAGCAGGACGAGCGAGACGGACTGCACTGGAAGACCCGCGCCCTCGTCGACTGGGCTGGCGGACGCTCATTCACATGGGTCGACGACGAGATCACCGACACCGATCGCGCCTGGGTATCCGCGCACCATCCAGGAGATGCTCTGCTCCATCGCGTTGACCCCCGCCTGGGCCTCACCGAATCGGACTTCGTCACCCTCGACGACTGGTTGCGCAGGACTCACCAGGCACCCACGTCGCTCGGCGCGTCTTGAACCTTGCCCAAGTCAGCCCGACCGCGACACGCCGAAGACCTCGAACTTCACAAGACTCTTCATCACCTTCTGTGAGTGGACCGGCGCTCGACGTTCCTGAGAACTGCTTCAAGATCAGTTCGGTTAAGCCTGCATCCGGTGCTCGATGCTCAGGCCGGACCCGAATCAACGCTCACGGCTCGTCGAGATCCGTGACAACCTCATCGCCCGGATCGCTGAGGCCGAGCGGGAAGGCTGGCTGGGCGAGGTGGAAGGTTTGCAGGTCAGCCTTGCCGGTGCCCAGGACAAGCTGGCCCAACTCGATGCCGAAGCAGCCCGCCGATCCGCCGCGGTCAACCTCGGCATGCCGACGTTCACCCGACCCGTGGGCCGATCTCCCATCGGGCCCCCAGATGGGTAACTCACCTCAATGTCAGTGGCATTCGGCAAGATTGTGCGTTATGACGACAGACGCTCGCGGCGACTTCGTTGCCGCGCAGGAACGCATCCGGAAAGCACACATCCCCTGCCATGAGGCGATGCCAGCCATAGATCACGAGGACTACCACCTCGTCACCCGAGCCGCCTGGCAGAAACTGCATGACCTCGGTTCGCCGCTGGATGCTCCTGGAGACCGGCTCTACATTCTCTCCTTCGTGGGGCCAGTCTCCTTCGTCAAGCCTGGTCGAACGCAGCATGTCCTGCGACGAGTCCAAACCCACGAAAAAACGCCCTCGCCCACCGCGCGTTCCTGTTCGATGCCTGGGTCTCGCGTCCCTACCCCACAGCTCGGCGCTGGGAAGAAAAAACGCTCAGTCGGCTGCGAGGGCTCCCCGACGTGGTCAACATCGGGGAGTACTTCTACAACCTAGACCTCGAGACTGCCGTGGGCATCGCGCAAAGCGAGAAGTCGATCTTCTGAGCCTTAGTTCAGAGAACGTCACCCGCACCTTCACGACGTTCTGGTGCACGATCGTGGCCTCGTCCTCCGACAGCTGCCGATCCCACAGGCCCGGGACGGTGCGGCCGGCTGCGGCGACGAACGCGTGAAGCAACTCAGCCGTGCGCAGCGCTGCCAGACCCGCGCAGAGCCGCCGCCCGCGCCGGCCACGTATGTGGGTGCAGCCGGTCGGGCTGGTACGAATGGCATCTCCTGCGGCGGATCAGGCCGCGCCGGCGCGTATGTCGAGGCGGGGAACGACTGCGCCGCCGAAGCCCGCCTTGAAGTCGCTGATCGCCAGGTACTTGTCAGACGGCGCGGGGCGCATGCCGGCGTACAGGCGCTCGCCGACGTCGAAGTACACACAGCCGAGTTGGCGGGCGTGGAAGACACCGCGCCATACCGTGGCGTGGCCCCAGTGGCGCTCCGCGACCCCGGGGGCCAGGGCGCCGATGGCCGAATAGCAGGTGCGGCCGGTGCCCGCGAAGTAGTCGCAGGCCGCGAGGGTGCCGCCGGCGAATCCGAACACGAAGAAGCCCTCGCCGGCACGCACGGCCTCGAGGATCGCGTGCCATGCCGCCGCCGAACGCACCTGCCGTCCGCGGAAGGCGGTGTGCATGCTGCGGAACGCCTCGATGTGCTCGTCCGTAGCCGCCTCGCCCTCGATGACCTCCATCTTCAGCATGGCGGCGGCCTTGCGGTAGTAGCGCCGGTTGGACTTGCTCGATCCCTCCAACAGTTGCGCGACCGATCGGCTCAGATCGAGTATCTGCGCGAACCGCTGCTCCGGGCGGCCGTGGGCCTCCCGGAGCAGCCACTGTGCGAACGGCGAGAGCACACCACCTGCGAGGTGGTCGCGGTACGCGTAGGAGTCGGCTGCAGATTCCTCGTACACCTGCGTGAAGTGACGGTTTAGTAGCCTGCACGCGTTCGCTACTTCCGCAGCGTCGCGCTCAGCGGCGTGCAGGAAGTGGATGGGACGACCGTACGCGGACAGCACCGTGCCGCCGTCGGCGACGGTCTCGACGGTGAGCAGGATGCCCGCGACGGGTTCGCCGCCGAGCAGAACGAGCGCTGAGCGGTCCTCGAAGGAGGACCGGGCGGCGTACAGCCGGGCCGCCTCGAGTTCGCGGCGTGAGTAGCGCGGGTACTGCAGGGGATCACGTTCCCACAGTCGCGCGAGGTGCCTGTCGAACCGGGGGTCGCCCGAGATCAGCAGATCCATTCGCTGCACTCCTAGGTTCCGTCGGTCTCGCCGGCCGTCAGGTCGCCGGAGCGGCTTCGTGCTCAGCGTCACTCGGTCGCCGCACCGATTTCCCGGCCCGGATCGACGCCGCTTCGGCCACCACTCCGGCCACGGTGAAACAGGCACCGAGGGCGAGCCAGCCCGGTATGCCCGCGCGCAGCACGAGGCCGAGCAGGAGCATGGGGCCGAGCACGTCCTTCGCCGTCATACCGAGCCCGAAGAAGGCGAGCGAGGCACCCTGGTCCTCGTCCCCGCAGATCCCGAACGTCACGGTCCAGCTCGCGGCGGTCTGCACCATCTCGGCCAGGCTGACGGCCGCAACTCCGGCCAGCAGCACCGCGACGGTCACCGCCGTATTCGTACCCCTGCTTGCGACCGCCATCAGGACGCAGCCCGCGAGCAGCAGCACTCCCGCCCAGCGCAGGCCCTTGGCCGCCGCGGCATACCGCGTCACCCGCGCCGCCACGCCGATCTGACCGATCGCGGTGATGACCATGTTCGCGCCGAGGCACACGGCTACCGTCCAGCGCGGCGTGTGCGTCTCGCCGACGATCCACAGCGGCAGCAGCAAGCTCGTGACCACCATGTTCAGCAGCAGCACTGTGTTGGACGCCATGATCGCGACGTATGACGGAGTGCGCCACGGGGTGCGCCGGAGCTCTCGAGGCCGCGCGGAGGCGCGGCCCGCGTCGCCGGAGGCCGGAGCGACCAGGCGGCGCAGCCGAGCCTGGAGCGGAACGGTGAGCAGGAACGACATCCCGTTTGCGGCCACGAGCGCGCGCAACGCGTCCGGAGTACCGATGGCGACGGCCAGGCCGGCCAGGCCGACGCCCAGCGAGTAGCCGATGTTGCGGACGCTCTGGATGAGGGCCAGCGCCCTGGTCCGCTCGACCCCGGCGAAGACCTGCCCGGCCACCGCCTGGTTCACGGGCGGCGCCGCCCGGTCGACGACCGCCAGCAGGCTCGCGGCGATGAGGAACGGGCCGAACCCGTGCACGAGCAGGTACGAGAGGTACCCGATTCCTCGCAGCAGGTTGAGCACCATGAAGGTGGGGATGGGGCCGTAGCGGTCGGACAGCCGCCCCACCGGCATCATCGTGCCCAGCCCGACGAGGGTCGAGAGCGAGAGTGCGAACCCGGCCTGCGCCGCGGTGAGCCCGACGACACGGGTGAAGAACAGGGCCGCACCGGTGAGGAAGGCTCCCGATCCGGTCGACCCGATCAGCGCGCTCACGGCGAGCGGGCGCACGCCGGGCCTGGAGGCCGACGTGGCACGCCTGAGCCGGGCGACGGGCCCGGGCCCGCGCATCCCGTCCCGCTCAGCCGAGGACATCGGCGAGGCGGGCTGCGACTATGGGCAATTCCTCCGCGAGCAGGCTCACCGGGTTCACGGTGAGGTGGTCGCGGCTGTCGTCGCCGGGAACGAAGACGCGCGGCTCGCCGGCGAGCAGCTCGGCGGAGACCGCCGAGGCGCTGCGCCCACAGTGTGTCGCCACGTCCTCGATGACGAGCATGGGAACATGGAACAGATGCTCGTCGTGCCGGATCTCCACGCGGCCCGGGTAGCTGCCGCGCAGGCTCGCCGCCATCGGCTCGAGCATCCGACGCCAACGCTCCAGCTGCGCCGACTCGTCCCGGGAGACGAAGCGCCGCAGTGCGACGTACAGCCCGATCATGTCCTCCTTCGAAACCTTGAACGGCCGTCCGATGCCCTGCTGCGGGCTGTTGTTGGCGACGGCCGCGGCGATCAGATCGGCCCGCCCGTAGAGCAGCCCCGTGTTCTGCGGTCCGCCGATCACCTTGCCCCCGCTCACCGTCACCAGGTCGGCGCCCTCCTCCACGTAGCGGCGGAGGTTGGCGCGCGGCGGCAGCATGGCCGCGATGTCGGCGATGACGGGCACGCCGAGCCGCCGTGCCTCGCGGCACACCTCGCGCAGGCCCGGGCCGACCTGGCGGATCCCCGGGCCCTCCAGCCACGCGATCGCCGCGGTGCGCTCGGTGACGGCGGAGAAGATCTCCCAGCCGTGACACTCGTTCATCGTGCCGACTTCAATGATCCTCGCACCCGCACGGCGGTACAGATGCGTGTAGCGGCCGACGTGGGTGCGCATGATGATGAGCTCGTCGGGCATGCCGGTGGTGTCGGGGAGCCGGGCGATGCGGGCCTTGTCGGTGCCCGTCATGCAGGCGGCCATGGACAGCACGCAGGCGCCCGCTGCGCCGCTGGTGACAGTGCCCGCCTCGGCTCCGGTGATCTGTGCAATGTAGGTTCCTGTGGCCTTGGCGAGCTCGGCCACCGGAACGAACACATCGCATGCGGACCACATGGCATTGCGTACCTCGACGTCGATCCTGGTGCCGCCCATCGTGGTCTTGGTACCGCCCGCATGGATGATCGGCCGCAGGCCCAGTTCCTCGACGAGGCCGATCGCGAGCTCGCCGGGCCGGGTGGTGGCCGGCTGCGCGGGGCCGTTGTTCCGGGATGTGACAGTCATCGCTGGATCCCTCTCAGACCTGGTTGAGCCGGTTGAGCGCGCCGACGATCAGAGATGCCTGTCGGCAGGTGAGCCGCGCGAACTCGTCACCGACGACGACGCGGGGATCTGCCGGCGCCTCAGGCCCTCCGGTGAGGCTGCGCCTGCCGTTGAACTGTCCGCGGTAGAACGCGGACAGTTGCTCACCGCGTGTCTCGTACCACTGCTCCACGGTCCGCTCGATGAGTTCGGCCTGACGGAAGATGTTGCTCTCGCCCCCGGCCGCCACGCGCACCGTGCGGCACAGGTCGTCGACGAGTTCGACGTCGACCAGGTTCGGCCGGCGGGGCAGCAGCGCGAACAGCACCGCGGGGGCGACCAGGAACAGGGCCGGCAGTGCCTGGCCGACGTCGTGTGCGTGCTCGAAGAAGGGCCGGGTCCGCCGGGGGTATTCGCTGCCCTCGAAGTAGCCCTTCTTCCGCGGCGGGAAGCCGGCCATGCCGATCGCGCCCCAGTGCAGGTGTTCGTCGAAGCCCGCCGGAGTGGAGCCGGGGGCCGCGTGCACCCTGGCCTGGACCATGAGAATGGTCAGGAACATGTTGGACAGCACGGGGACCACCTGTTCGCGGAACCCCTCGCCCGTGACGTGCCGCTGCCGCGCCTGCGGGTCGTTGAGAGTGCTGAACGGCAGCAGGGTCAGCTCGACCAGCTCGGGCAGGCTGACCTCCCCCGCGCCCTCACGTCCGTCGCCGATCGCATAGCCGGACTTGGTGCACCGCACTCCCCCCTCACGGGGTGCGCCGTCGGTTCCCACGAGTCCCGCGAAGAGTGAGGAGGTAAGCGTGTTGCGCCGCTTGGCGTCCCGGCGGGCGGCCTCCAGGTCGGTCGTCATCAGCGTACGAAGACGGTCACCCTCTGCAAACAGCCGACGGGAGACGTAGTCCAGGGGCATCTTGAGCCCGGTGTTGCGGCGGCGGTGCAGATCGCTGAGCAACTCGACCCGCCCGTCCGTGTCGGTCAGCACGAACGGGCTGAACCAGCTGCGCGTGCGCGAAGCGCTGTGCAGGCCGGCGGAGTCCCTTACCAGCAGTGGCAGCTGGCTCGCCTTGCCGTCCTGCACGGTGGAGCCCGGCAGGTAGATGGTGTCGCCCTGATCCATCGCCTCGGTCTCCGTGCTGGTGGTGTCGAACAGCAGTGGGGAGCCGACGCCGAACTCGGAACAGATCGTGGTGTTGTAGTCGAGCAGACCAGAACGGCCGAGGCTGATGTCGGTCCAATCGCCGAGGTGGCCGGTGCGCGGTGGAGCGTGATCCCCTGCGGACCGGATGATGGAGACCAGGTCTGCGAGCACGATGTCGCACTTGCCGAGATGGGCCCAGTCGAGTATCCGCCTGCCCGACTCCAGGCCGGCGATCGCCGACCGCAGTTCGGCGCCGCCAGCTCCGTCTCCGATCGCCTCGGCGATCGCGCGACCCAGGCCGATGTCGTTGTGCGGGGTCATGCGGACAGCTCCGTTCCGATGGGGTGGTTCAGAAGGTTGAGCAGGTGAGGCAGCGAGCCGCCGGCGAGCAGGACCGTCCACTCGCCCTCCGAGTGCACGTCGGCCCGCGCGGTCAGGGTGAGGCCGCCACCGGCGTGCACCTCGACGGCACCCGTCTCGCGCAGTCGGTTGAGTCCGTGCAGGGCGAACTCCTCATGGCCGGTCAGGCCGAGCTCGGCCCAGGAACGGCCGTCGGGAAGCAGCAGCGGCAGGATGCCCATGGCACACAGGTTGACCCGGTGTATGCGCTCGAAGCTCTGGGCGAGGACCGCGCGTACGCCGAGCAGCCATGGGCCCTTCGCCGCCCAGTCGCGGGAGGAGCCGGTTCCGTAGTTGCGTCCGGCGAGCACGATGAGCGGGGTGCCGTTCTCGCGGTAGCGTCGTGCCGCCTCGTGGATCGGTACGCGTTCGCCGGAGGGAAGGTGGAGCGTCTCACCGCGGCCATCGCCCTCGGCCAGCAAGTGGTTTCGCAGCCGCGGATTGGCGAAGGCGCCGCGGGCCATGACTTCGTGGTTGCCGCGGCGGGACCCGTACGAATCGAGTTCTTCGACGCCCCGCTCGCGGAGCCACCGGCCTGCGGGCGATTCAGGCGGTATCGGGCTGACCGGCGAAATATGGTCGGTGCTGACGTCGTCGCCGAGGGCGACGAGCACGCGCGCGCCGTCGAGATCGGTGAGCAAACGTCCGTCCAGGTAGGGCGGCGGCCTGAGGTAGGTCGACCGCGCGTTCCACGGGTACCGCTCCCCCGCGGGCGTTTCGATCCTCTGCCAGTCCTCCGTGGCCTCGAGCGGCGCCGTGAAGATCTCCGAGCTGATGTGGGCCGATGCGAAGGCCGCGATCTCCTCGTCGCTCGGCCAGATCTCGTGCAGCAGGACCGGCTGGCCGTGGCTTCCCATGCCGAGCGGATCAACCTCGAGATCGGCGCGCGCGTTACCGGCCAAGGCCAGCGCGACGACGAGCGCGGGCGAGGCGAGATAGCCGGCCCGCACTTGCGGATGCACGCGGTTGGCAAAGTTGCGGTTGCCGCTGAGCACCGCGCACACCTCGAGTCCCGCTTCGTCGATGTCCGCGGCGATGTCCGGCGCGAGCTTGCCGCTGCCGCCGTTGCAGGTCATGCAGCCGTAGCCGGCCACATGGAAACCGAGCGCTTCGAGGTCGGTGAGCAGCCCGGCCGCCTCCAGATACGCCGTGACCGCCCGTGAGCCCGGCGACAGGCTGGTCTTGACGTGTCCTGGCACGCGCAAGCCTCGTTCGACCGCGTTTCGCGCGAGCAGTCCGGCCGCCAGCATCGAGCGCGGGTTCGAAGTGTTCGTACACGAAGTGAGGGAGGCGATGACCACGTCGCCGTCCCGCAGCCCGTTCGCACCCCGGCGTATCGTCTGTCGCAGTTGGCTGAAGGACTTCGGCAGCTCGCCGAGGGCGATGCGCTCGTCCGGGCGGTTCGGCCCGGCGAGGCAGGGCCGAACCTCGGAGAGGTCGAATTCGATGACTCGGCGGAAGACAGGCTCCGTCGTACGCAGCAGCCGCTGGTGGGCGCAGTAGTCGGCCACCCGTTGGATCGCCTCGTCGCTGCGCCCGGTCGCGCGCAGGTATTCCAGTGTGTTCCCGTCGACCGGGAAGTACGCGGCGGTCGCACCGTACTCGGGGGCCATGTTCGCGATCGTGCACCGGTCCGGAGCGGTCAGGGTGTCGAGCGCCGGTCCGCTGAACTCGGCGATTGCGCCGCCCACGTCGCTCGCTCGAAGCCGCTGGGTCAGGGTGAGCGCGATGTCCGCCGCCGAGACCCCGGCGCGCACGCGGCCGCCCAGCCGGACCCCGACGATGCGCGGCACCCTCATCGTCTGCGGCAGCCCCATGATCACGGATTCGGCCTCAAGGCCGCCCACGCCCCATCCCAGGATGCCGAGGCCGTTGGCCATTGTGGTGTGGCTGTCGGTACCTACGAGAGTGTCGGGGAACGCGACACCGTCCGGGCCGACACTGACCACGGTGGCCAGCCGCTCCAGGTTGACCTGATGGACGATGCCCCTGCCGGGCGGCACGACCTTCAGCCCTTGGAATGCCTGAGACGCCCACTTCAGGAACCCGTAGCGCTCCGCCCCGCGCCGGACTGCCGCCGCCTCGTTGAGCAGCGCGGCGTCCGGCCGCCCGGTGACGTCGGCGCGGACGGAGTGGTCGACGACGACGTGCACCGGGACGGCGAAGTCGACCCGGCTGGGCGGCGTGACCCGGTCGCGCAGCGCTGCGACGTCGACCAGCAGCGGCACCGCCGTGTAGTCCTGCATCACCACGCGCACCGGCCGGAAGGCCATCTCGGCCTCGGCGTCCTCGCCGCGGGCCCAGGCCCGGCCGAGGGCTGCCGCCGTGCCGGGCTCCGCGTGCCGCAGCAGCGACTCCATCAGGATTTTGCCACTGTAGGGCACGGCGTCGAGGTCGAAGCCCTCCGCCTCGGCGAATCCGGGCAGTGAGTAGAGCTCTGTCGGACGGCCGGCGAGGGGGATCCTGGTGATCACGAGACCGCCTTCGGGTACGGCAGCCCGTGCGGGCCGGTGTACTCGAGCAGGGGCCTGATGAGCACGTTGTTCTCATGCTGTTCCAGGGCTTGGGCGACCCAGCCGGCGGTGCGGCCGGCGACGAACATCGGCACCGCCAGATCCTTCGGCAGACCGATCAGCCGGTAGGCCAGCCCCGCGTACAGGTCGACGTTCGGCGCCACGCCGAGCCGTGTGTAGTGGCTCATCTCCGCGGAGATCGCGTCGGCCACGCGCAGTCCGAGGAAGTCCTCGTGTTCCCGGCTGAGTTCCTCGACGCTTGCCCGCAGATGGCGCACCCGCGGGTCCTCGGTGCGGTAGACGCGGTGGCCGAAGCCCATGACGGGCTGGTTGAGCGCACGCAGTCGGCGCACGTGCTCCGCGGCGTGCTCGGGCCTCCCGACCGCATCGATCTGGTCCAGGACGCGCTCCGCGGCACCACCATGGACTGAGCCGGAGAACGCGGCGATCGCGGAGGTGATGGCGGCGGTCATGCCGGCCCGGCAACTGACGGAGATCCGCGCGGAGAAGGCGGAGGCGTTGGCGCTGTGATCGGCGTGCACGATCAGGCTGCGGTTGATGAACTCCACCGTCGCGGGGCTGGGGCTTTCGCCGAGCAGCATGGTGAGGAACGCCTCAGCGTGCGAGCCGCCCTCCGGTGGTTCGACCGCGTCCCGGCCGCTGCGCGCTGCATGGTGCGCCGCGATCAGCGTCGGCACCTGGGCCAGGAGCCTCGTTCCGGTGTTCCGGGCGGCCTCGAAGGACTCGTCCTGGTCCGATGGCTCTGACTCGAAGGCGCCCAGTGCCGAGACGCAGGTGCGCAGCGCGTCGACGGGCTTGGCGTCACGCAGCGCGTAGACGAGTTCGAGGACACGGTCGGGCAGCCTGCGCTGCGATGCGAGTTCCTTCTCGAAGGCGCGCAGGTTCTCGTGGTCGGGCAGCCGCCCGCGGATCAGCAGATGTGCGACCTCTTCGAAGCGGGAGCGGGCCGCCAGGTCGTGGATAGAGTATCCGCGGTATTCGAGCACTCCCTCGGCGCCGCCGATGTAGGTGACAGCGCTGCGGTCGAACACGATCCCCTCGAGGCCCCGATGCACCGTGACCGGCACGGGTGCGGGTTCCGACTGTGGCGGCCGTGGCTGCGTAGTCTGAGCGGATCCGGACACCTCTGCGGCGTAGCTACGCAGCGCGGCGACGCTGCGCAGTTCGAGCATCGTCTCGTCTGTCACGTCCCAGCCGAACTCGTTCTCCAGCGCCACCATGAGCGTGACGTGGCCGAGCGAATCCCATTGCCGGACGGACTGGTATCCGAGTTCGTCGTCGACGTCCTCGACGGGGATGTTCAGGACGCGTGCGATGACTTCATCGAGCGTGGACAACACGGCATCCTTCGCTTGAGGAGATCAGGGACCGGCGCAGGGCGTTGCGGTCGATCTTGCCGCTGCTGCTGCGGGGCATGTCTTCGAGCGCATGGATGGACCGGGGAATCATGTACGCTGGCAGCCTTCCGCTGACCGACGCGAGCAGCTCCTGGGTGCGGCCGCCGGAGACGAAGGCGACGATCTCCTCCCGCTCCGGGTGCACAAGGCAGACGGCCTCCACGCTGCCCGCGCTGCGCAGCGCGGCCTCGACCTCGCCGAGCTCGATCCGGTAGCCGCCCACTTTCACTTGCTGGTCGTTGCGGCCGAGGAAGAGCAGGTCGGCATCGGGACCGTCGGCGGCGCGGACAGCCCGGACCATGTCACCGGTCCGGTAGTAGGTGAGGCCGTCCCGTTCGAGGCAGCGCTCGGCGGTCAGCTCCGGCGCCCGCCAGTATCCGGCGAAGCGCTGCGGGCCGGCCAGGCACAGCTCGCCGGACTCGCCGGCGGCGACCGACTCCAGCCGCTCGTCGACAATGAGCGGGATCATCCCGGGGTACGGTCGGCCGATCGGCACGAGGTCGTTGTGACACTCCTGCGGGCTGCTCGCGGGATCCCACCGGTACGCGCTGCAGGCGATGGTCAGCTCGGTCGGTCCGTAGAGGTTCTCCACGATCGAGCTCGGCGCCGCGGCCTGCCATGCCTCCGCAATGCGCTGTGGCAGCGCCTCCCCGCAGAACAGGCTCCAGCGCAGCGTCGGCATCCGGCCCGGCCGCAGCGACCCGCGCTTCAGGAGCACCGCCGCCGCCGACGGGACACTGAACCAGACCGTCACCCTGTTGCGCCCGAGGAAGTCGTAGGGCGAGAGCAGCTCGATCGGCTCGATCGCGCACACCCGCGCACCGTTGTCCCAGGCCATGAAGAGGTCGAAGACGGACAGGTCGAAGGTCTGGTCGAAGGTCTGGGTGAGCCGGTCCGAAGCGGTCAGGCGGTAGCGATCCTGGTTCACGTCCAAGAACGCGCGCACGTTGCCGTGCGAGATCGGCACCCCCTTGGGTACTCCGGTGCTGCCCGAGGTGAACAGCAGGTACGCCATGTCGCACGGATCAGTCCGAGGGAGCTCGTCAGTCGGCGCGAAACGCTCCAGATCGGGACGCAGCAGAACCGGCCGGACGCTGTGCTCCGGCAGGCTCAGCGTCTCGGTGTCGGGTAACAGGACAGCGGGATCGCGCGCGAGACCATCGAGCAGCCCGGGCAGCGCGGCCGCGTCCGCCGCGTCCACGATCAAGGCGTCGACCTGTGCCCGCTCCAGCATCGCCCGGTTGCGAGCGACCGGGAAACGCGGATTGAGCGGCACGAACGCGGCGCCGGCTAAGAGCGCGGCGAGCACAGCCGTGTACGAGGTGTGGCTGCGGTAGCCGAGCACGGCCACGCGAGACGGCCGGCCGCCTTCCGCTTCCCGCAGCGCGCCAGCCCATCGGCGCGCGGTCTCGCCGACTTCGGCGTAGGTGTATTCCCGGCCACCGACGCTCAGGGCTACGAAGTCCGGATGGGTCGCCTCGTGTTTCAGAAAGCCGGAATGCAGAGAGCGCGGGTAGTGAATTGTAGGTGGCGTCGCCACATGTCGCCCCTTTCCGTGGGCATGAAGTCGCGCGGTGTCCATTCACGGGGCGATGGGCCTGCTGTCCAGCCCGGCCGGGTGAAACGGAGCGAAATAGTCCGGCAAATCGCCTTGGCTGTCTGGGGAATGTCGAACGCCCCTGAATCAGGTCGAAGCCATACAACACTTCCACAGTCGCAGCCCACAAGAGGTAGATACCCGGCATACCCCGACCACGCGGGGTGGGCCCCTCCCCCGTCGGGGCGCACCCCGCTCCCCGGCATCGCACCGGACGGACAGCGCCGCCAACATCGTCACCAGCTACGACGAGGTCGGCGGCCGTACTTTCCCACCGGTCGAAGGAACAGATGGCCGTGGCTCCGCGGCCCGACAAGCAACGCCACGGCCGGAGGGAGGTCCAGGCGAGGCGAAACGGCGTGAGCAGGCCGTACAGCGGCTCTCACAGGGCTCATGCACGGCTCAACGACCGACCACGCCCGAGGAACGACGCCTAAAGATCCCTGTGCCTGCGTCCGTCGCACAAGGTCCAGTCGCCGGACTGCGACTTGGGAATGTTGCAAGTGACATGGCGCGCGGCGCCGGTGACCGCGTTCACGCCGGTGATGAAGACATCGCCTTTGAACCAGTACCCGGCCACGCCGTACCAGCCGCTGCCGGGCGTGCTGAACCAGGGGGTGCAGGCGTATGTGTCGTTCTGGTTGTAGCCGCAGACCCGAGCCTTGTCCGAGTGCCAGGTGGAAACGGCGACCTGCTGGCCGTTGGTGCCGGCCTGGGCGGGAGTGGCCATGACGGCTCCGCCGAGGCCTACCGCAGTCGCAACGACAGCGGCTGCAAGGTTCCTACGTACGTTCACGGTTGGGTCTCCTGCTCTTTACGTTGGTGGATACGACCTTGACTGCCATGGGATGGGGAGTGCCGGCGCCCCCACGACGCTGTGGGGCACCGACCACGCAACAGGTTTCCGGGTCGGGGTGTTGTTGCGCACCCTCGGTCCATGGCATGAAACAAAAAGAGATGCCGCCGCCACCGGCCGTCGGCTGAGGGCGGATCACTCGTGGGCAAGCCGCCCCCTGAGCCGGGGCAAGCTCTGCCGCTCGGGGTGGGCAAGCCTGTCCCGGCAGTGCGAATTGGCACTCATCGAAGTATTCGGTGCGGCTGCTGCCGACCGAGCCGCCGTGTCCGAGCCCGCAGCCGTGCCCTGGCTGCGGGCCGTCGGCATTACCGCGGTCGAGATGGAGGGCGTGTTGTCTGTGGACATGGTCGCCAGGGCCGAACTGCGTGGCCTGGCCACCCGGCCGAACCAGATGCACGCCCGATACGCACCTGCCTCGCAGACAGGAGGAGCAGGGTTCCACTGCTGAGTCTGCGGGCAGGTGCATGACTCACGTACCCTGCGGTGCGTCCGATAAGCCCGATCCCT
>NZ_JBEYEW010000058.1:0-20226 GCF_040634095.1 Streptomyces sp. NPDC007205 | reverse complement strand
CCGAGGGTGTAGCCGAAGCCCGGCTCCAGCGGCTCGATCACGAACCGGGAGCGGAACTCGTCGACGACCTCTTCGGTCAACGAGGGACGCTGAGCAATCAGCACAGGTGTTGCCTCCAGTGGTTTGGCGCCGCCATGTGACGCCGTAGACACCACGAAGGGTACGGGGTATGCGGGCGATACGGTCTCCGCAGAGGCCGAATCGCCCGCATCGCCAACCCCGCGAGGAGGTTTCGAGCCTCCCTTCCGCTCGCCGACCGCGCTCGTGCCGGAAACCCCAACCGGGGTCCGGGCCATGGCCATGGCCGGCGGCTGGGGACGTGTCTGCCTGGCCCCAGGCGCACGTCAGATGAGTCGCCTCCGGGGGCCGAAAGTGTGACGACCACCAACTTTGTGTTTGGTGCCGCCAACCGGCGCATTAGGGCGTCGGTCGGGCGGGGCACCCGTCGGCATGCGTCTCGCGGTCGAAGCTCTGTGGGGAACCGTCGGTCGGCAGTGTCTGTGTGCCTCTGTCGTGTTCGTCCGCGAGTGGGGTGAAGGCGACGTCCAGACGGGTGAGCCCGCGGAAGTTGAAGCTGCGCTGCCACTGCGGCGCGGTGCCGTCGAGGAGCAGGCCCGGGAGCCGGGTGAGGAGTGCTTCCAGGACGATTGCGCCTTCCAGCCGGGCCAGCGCCGCGCCGAGGCAGAAGTGCGGACCGTGCCCGAACGCCATGTGCCGTCCGCCGGGCCGTTCGAAGTCCAGCACATGGGGATCGGGAAACACGGCCGGATCCCGGTTGGCGGCGCCGCACACGAGGAGCACTGTCTGCCCTTCGGCGACGGTGCGGCCCGCCAGGTCCAGGTACTGCGGCGCCCGGCGCAGCATCAGCTGTACGGGAGCGTCGTAGCGCAGGAGTTCTCTCGTGGCCGGCGATCAGAAGCGGGACGCAGTTGGCGAGGAGTTCGTCGAAGTCCTGGTCGGACTTCTCTGCCTGTGCGGTCAGCAGTGCGCGCAGGGTGGGGGGTCGGCGGCGTGTCCTGGCGGGTGAGGAGTTCGCGGAGGTAGGTGAGCATGTGCGCCATGCTCTGTGAGGCCGCGCGGTTGCCGTCGGCGTCGAGCCGGGAGTTGCCGATGGCTTCGGCGATCGGCTCGGACCAGGAGGCGAGAGTGGTGCGGTCCTGCTGCGGTACGTCGAGGAGGTCGCAGATGATGGTGAGTGGCAAGGGGCGGGCGAGGTCCGCGACGATGTCCATACGCCCGGTTGGCGCCGCGTGGGTGATGATCCGGTCGACGGCTTCGACGATCCGGGCGCGGAGTGCCGCTTCTGCCCGGGGGGGTGAAGGCCCTGTTGATCAGCGCCCGCAGACGGGGGTGGTCGGGGGCGTCGCTGTAGAGCATCTGCCGACTCAGGACTCGGGCCAGCGGCCGCAGTTCCTCGGAGACGGCCTCGATGTCGGGATAGCGCACCGAGGACAGCCTCGGATCACTTGCGGCGCTGCTGACTACTGCGTGCCCGGTCGCGATCCAGGCCCCCAGGGGGTGGTCCCAGAAGAGGCCGTCGGCGCTCCGCAGCTCGTCGTAGAAGTCGTAGAGGTGCTCTTGGACCTGGGGCCGAAGGGCCCGCAGCAGCGATGAGGATGTGCGCATCATCCGATGTTGGTGATCTGCGTCGGAGTGCAAGGCCTCGTCGACGTTCTTCATCCAGACGTTGGATGTGGGCTGGTCGGCCGCGACGACGAACGGTTCCACTTGTTCGTTGGAGATCTTCCGGCGAGCACCGGGTTGTGGCTCGTCGCGCAGGCAGTCGATGTCGGCCACAGCGGGCGCGCCGGAGTGGTATCAGTCGGCGAAGCCCTCGCCACTTTTGGCTCAACGGAACCCGCGGATCGGATCAGCCGTCTCGAACCGACGGCTCCGCCCAGGTGTCCATCTCTTGCTGATCACCGCACATCGGCGGGTGCAGTTGCCACGGTGGCAGTCCTGAAGGAAGGCCCCTCCGGCAGCGTCCGCATGCCCATGGGGACTTTGTTGGGCGCGGGCTTTGTGGTGGCCTGTATGGCAGACGTTGCGAGTGCTATCTGTCGGCAGCCCATGGCTGGAGTCAGGAGTGCTGTCCCTGGCGCCCGGCCTGGACGGGCCGCAATCCCAGCTATGGCATCTACCTGTGGCAATACCCGATCGCCCGCCTCCTGGCCTCCCTGGGGTGAAGGACGGTCGGATGTCGGCCACGGTGGTGCTGACGACCGTGACGGCTCTGCTGCCGTACGCACTGGTTGAGACCACCTTCCTGCGCAGAGGTCGGCGAGTCCGCTCGGCGCCTGGACGCTGCTCTGCGGTGAGCACCCCGACGGCAGCACCTCCACTGACGTGACCCATAGCCGACTGTGGATCGACGTGTGCGACTTCGGCGGGTCCAAACGGCGGACGATGCCAGGCGTGCACCGACAGGGCGGGCGTTGGTTGCCGTGTTATCGCTAGCGGCTGCCGCTACACCGGTATAGCGTGGTGATCAGCAGTCGTGGTTCCGAAGTCCCGTTCGCCCGTGATCGCGATCACGGGCGTTCTTGCTGTTCAGCGCCTCTCCGGACCAGGGCGATCACCTCCCGGGCACGCAGGGTGCGAGCCCGGTTTTCCCTCGAAGGAGAAGGTCATGGCCAAGGGCACAGTCAAGTGGTTCAACAGCGAGAAGGGCTTCGGCTTCATCGAGCAGGAGGGCGGCGGCCCCGACGTCTTCGCCCACTACTCCAACATCGCCAGCCAGGGCTACCGCGAGCTGCAGGAAGGCCAGAAGGTGGAGTTCGACGTCACCCAGGGCCAGAAGGGCCCGCAGGCGGAGAACATCCGCCCCGCCTGATCCCGCAGCCTCGGTAAGGTCCGGCTTCCCTTGGGGGGCCGGGCCTTTCCCCGTGGACGGGCCATATGGCCGTGACCGAGCCGACGACCACGCCGATGGTGGGGTTGTGGGTGGCGATCACGCAGGCGGCGGTAATCACCACGACGGTGATCGCCATGACGGTGATCGCCATGACGGTGATCGCCATGACGGTGATCTCCCCGGCGGACATCCGCCGAAGTGTCTTGCGGCCCGAAGGCGCTGCACAGCACCATCAGGTACGAGCCGGCCAGGAACCTTGCCAGCCGGGTGCGGGCACCCGACACCCGTACGTTGATCATCGTCTGGCCGATCATCGCGCAGTCGACCATCACGCCGAAGCAGCCGGTGACGATGCAAGAAGGCCTGAGGCCGTCATGGCCGCCGGCGCAACGCCTCGCCTTGGGGTGGCGGGCGGCTTGGCCGCGGCGACCGGGTCCTCGCTCAACACCGCGGCCGGGCTACGCGAGGCTGGAGGGGGGGTGCGGGCCTCAGACGCGCTGGGGGTGCCGTCCGTGGTGTCGGTGCAGGCCGGCGCCGGTGTCGGGATCGCTGCCGGGGTTGTTATCGGGGCCGGTGTCTCCTGCGGTGTGCGGACCTTCCGCAGAAGGAGGGGGCGGGGCGGTGGGGCGTTGGTGGGCACCGCGCAGCCATGAGGTGGACCATCGCGAGGCCGATGAGCCAGCTGCCGGTGCGCTGCTCACAGCGCCGAAGCCGTAGGTCCGTCAAGGGCAGGTGTGGCAGACATGGATCTTCCGCCAACTTGAAGCCGCAGGTCACAGGGCTGGTGTGATGGTCTTCCGGGGGGCTCACGCTGGTCGCGGGCGGAAGTCTGCGAAGTAGATCGTCTGGCGGAGCGGTCGTTCCGCTGATTTCAGGTCAGGAGCGGTGCCGGATGCGGTCCAGGTCTGCGTCCAGAACGGCCAGGTCGCGGTGGTCTCGAAGCTGCTGCTCGCGCGCCCAATCGTCGAGGTCGACTTTGTGAGCAGCCCGCACGGCGTCGAGGCTGACGCCGGTGAGGGTGGCGAGGAGGCCCATTTTGATGTCGTCGAGGCCGTTGTACCGGTTGGCGGGCGCGTAGATTGCGAGCGGCGTCGGCTGCGGACTCAAATCCGTTCGCGGTGAGCCTCTCGTAACAGCCAGCGCCGGCACGGGGGTGTCTTGGTGTTCCCAGGCGGGGTCCCCGTTGTCATACTCGGGGTCTCCGGGGCCGGCGCCGATGATGGGCATGGGCGATCTCTTTCCAAAGCTCAGCTGGGGTATACGGGGTCTGCTTGGTCTCGGTCTCGGTATTCCGCTCGTCTTCCGTCCCTGAGCGTTTGACTTCACGATGGGGAGGTTTCCTGCTCGCTGAGTCCGGGCGGCGTTCTACGATCCGGTGCGTGCTGGATCCCGAGCTGCTGAAACGGGTCACCGCGCGGCGCGCGGAACTGGACGAACTCGAAGAACAGCTGGCCAAGCAGTTGGCGGAGGTACGGGCCGAGCGGGATGAACTCGCCGTCGCTGAGCGAGCCTTGAGCGGGTGAGCGAGCAGCTCGCCGACGAACGCGCCTCGGCCGCGCCGACGCCCGGACAGGTGGGTGGACAGGCCGGGACCTCCGACCGCACCGCAGCCATCTGAACCGCAGTCCACCAGTGGGCCGACACGGCCTCACCCGCTATCACGCACCACCTCGTAAGGCGACCGATCGGGGAGACGGCGCTCGCGCCCCTGCGGTAGGAGGCCGGCAGTGGCCACAGGTCGCCGGCCTCTCGCGTGAGAAAGAGTGGAGTCCTGCGGTGCACTTCCCCCCTCAAGGGCAGCGAACAGTGCTGCCGTTGGTGGTGTGGTGACGTGGGCGGTCCGCGGAGTCGGCGTCCGTGGGGGTATCCAGGCGTTCCTGGTGAGGGCGGCTCTCGGCGTGCTGAAGGCGGACGACGGCGTCGAGCCCACCGCCGGGGGCTGTCTCCAGGGTGACCTCGCCACCGCTGGCACGGGAGAGTTGCCGGACCATCGGCAGGCCGAGGCCCGTGCCGTCGTGGTCGGCATCAGCGGCCCGCCAGAACCGGTCGAAGGCTCTGTGCCGTTCGGCTTCGGACATGCCGGGCCCTTGGTCGATCACATGCAGTTCGGCCACGAGTGGGATGCGGCTGCCTGCTCTCGGGGCGGTGGCGGTTGCCAGCGTGATGGCGGTTCCCGGCGGGGAGACGCGCAGCGCGTTGGAGAGCAGGTTGTCGATGATCTGCTCCAGTGCTCCCGGGACCGCCCACACGCGAACGGCTGTGTTCCCGGAGATGATGATGTCGACCTGCTGCTCGTCGGCGAATGCCGTCCAGATGGCCGCGCGATCGGCGACGACGGCGCCCAGATCGACCGCCTCCCGCCTGATCGCGGAGTTCTCCAGTCGGGCGAGCGCGAGCAGCCCCTGCACCATACGACTGAGCCGCTCCAGTTCCCCAACGGCCTCCTCGAGGCTGTCGTGAGCACAGGGGGCGAGGTGCGGCTCGAAATTCTCCAGGCGCAGGCGGAGTGAGGTCAGGGGCGTCTTCAGCTGGTGGGACGCCTCGGAGGCGAACGCCTGCTGAGCCTGGAGCAGGTGCTGAAGCCGGGTCGCGGTTCTCGTGAACGACGCGGCGAGCCGGCGTAGTTCCGGCGGCCCGCGATCGGCGGCCGGTGGATCGGTGATCCGGCCTTCGGCAAGTTGCGCCGTGGCGCGTTCCAGAGCCTGGACGGGACGGGTGATCGAGCGGGCGAGCGCGAAGCCGATCAGGGAGACGGCGGCCAGCACCCCGAGCCCGACCGCGGCGAGGAACAGCCAGGTGGCGTGGACCTTTGCCCTGAGCGTGCCCAGCGCATACACCGTTCGCACCACACAGGCGACCGTGGAGTTGGAGCCGCCCGGCACGGTGACGTAGAGGACTTCGCCGCCGGTGGACGGGTCGCTGCGGGTGCCGACGGCGGGCTGATCGCGCAGTGCGGTAGAGATGTCCGGCTCGGCGGACAAATCCCTGCCGACCAGGCCACGGGCAGCGGTGTCGGTGAGGACAGTGCCCTTGTGGCCGGCGACGAGCACGCGACTGCCGGTGCGCTGCCCGTACGCGCGGGCCAGTTCCGGCAGGTCGGCCGTCAGCCCGTGCTCCATCTTGTCCTCGCAGACCTCGGCGAGCGTCATCGCCCCCTGCTGCGCCGCATGGGAGAAGCGGGACAGCTCACTGTGCGAGTAGAGGATGCCGAACGGCACTTCGAGCGCGAGCAGGACGAACAGCATGAGGCTCAGATGGCTGAGCAGAAGGCGACGCGTCACCGGGGCCCTCCGCCGTGCCCCGAATCCGCGATGGACGTGGCGTCGGCGTGTGCCGGGGGCACCAGGCGGAAGCCGATTCCGCGGATGTTCTCGATCCAGGAGGAGTCACCGAGTTTGCGGCGCAGCGCGGCGATGTGGACGTCCAGGGTCTTGGTGGGGCCGAAGAAGTTCGGTTCCCACGCCGTGTCGAGAATCTGCCGGCGGGAACAGACGGCTCCGGGGTCTTCGGCGAGACAGACGAGGAGGTCGAACTCCTTGGGCGCGAGGGTGATGGGCGCCCGGTGCAGGTGTACCTGCCGGGTGCGATGGTCGATGGTCAGCGGGCCGATCCGCTGGATGGGGGACGTCCCGGGTTGTTGTGCCAGGTCGTCCGAGGTCTGCGGCTCTTCATGGCGGGTGTCCGGCACAGGGGGTCGGGCGCGGCGGGTGACGGCACGGATCCGGGCGACGAGCTCCCGCACGCCGAACGGTTTGGATACGTAGTCGTCCGCGCCCAGCTCAAGACCGAGTACCCGGTCCACCTCGTCGTCCCTGGCAGTGATCATGATGATCGGCACGGACGAGCGGGAGCGGAGGGCACGGCAGACGTCGATGCCGTCCATGTCGGGCAGCCCCAGGTCCAGCAGCACCATCTCCGCCTCCGGCGCGGCGAGGCCGTCGGCCCCGTTTCTGGCGTGTTCGACGGTGAATCCGAAACGGTGCAGTCCCTCCGTCAACGGTCCGGCCACCCGGTCGTCGTCCTCGATCAGCAAGACACGCATGCCGAAAGGCTCACAGACCTCGGCCGAAGAGTGTGGCGCAAACGCCGTAACCTCCCCCGAGCCGGTGATCTTCCACGGTCGGCGTAACCGTTGAAGCGCGGTGCGATGACGACATCCAGGACATGGACAGCGGGGAGTAAGCCGCGAGTTAAGGCCGCGAACGGCGATGTCAATCCCGCAGGTGACAGCCGAAAGCCGAGTCAAGGCCGGCCCGCATGACATGAGAGTCCTCTCGTGCAATCGGCTGGAGGTGAGGAAGGGAAAACGCTTCATCGGAGGAATCCGGGATCGGCACTGTATGTGCTCTGGCATTCCGCTTGATCGTCTTCCCGTAGCGTCGGTTGCCTGGCCGGTGCCGCTGGAGCACCGCGCGGCAAGCGCCCCCACGAGCACCTGGGATGCCTCATGCCCATTGATGAACTACGCCGCTCGCGCCCGGACCTGGCGGAGCCCTTCACGACCGCGCTGCCGGGAGCCCGCGCCACCGTGCTGAGCCGGCTGTGGGGCGCTTTCGTACGAGAACCCCTGCCCGGCGTGACCGGGCATCGCCGGGAGTCCGACGCCGTGGTGGTCAAGTTGCAGCGCGGTGGCTCGCTCGCGGCGGCCGAGTCCAGTGCGCGGCCGTTCGCCGAGGTGCCCGACGACTTCGCCGTATCCGGGCCGGAGGGACCGGTCAGTGGGCCGGTGGAACTGCTGGCTCAGCTGGGACTGCGTACCCCCGCGGCGGAGCGACTGGCGGCCGAGCTGGACAACAGCGTGGTCAACCTCGCCCTGGCCCGGGCCGCGAACGCCGGCGGAAGGGTCCCGCTGAAGGACTCGGCGGATGCCGAGCAGGCGGTCATCGACGGACACCCGCAGCATCCCTGCTGCCGGACGCGCACCGGCATGTCGATCGCCGACGTGCTCGCGTACGCTCCTGAGCACCACCCGGTCGTCCGGCTGGCGCTGCTCCGTGTCCCGGCCGACCGCTGGCAGGGGGCCGGCGACTGGCCGTGGCGATTGCGTGACGGCGACACGATCCTCCTCCCGCTGCACCCCTGGCAGCGAAACCACATGCTCGCGCACCACCCCGACCTGGCCGTCGCGGAGGAGACGATCCGGGCCCGGCCGTTGCTGTCGCTGCGTACCCTCGCCCCGCTGGATGTCCTGCCGGGCTGCCACATCAAGACGGCGCTCGACGTGCAGGTCACCAATTACCGGCGCACCATCTCCCCGGCCGAGGTCGCCGACGGGCCCCCGCTGTCCGACCTGGTCGCGGCCGTCATCGACAAGGCTGGGTATCGCGGCAGCCTGCGCGTCCTGCGGGAGCTGGGCGGCGGCGCGGTGCGCGTGGACGGACAGCCCTCCGAGAGCCTGGCCGCAATGATCCGGGAATCGACCGAGTGCTACCTCGACGCCGGAGAAATCGCGGTTCCGCTCACCGCCGTCCACGCGACCGGAGCCGCTGTGGTGTCGGGTGACCCGGTGCGATGGCTGGCGGACTTCGCGGGGCTCGTGTTGCCGCCCGCGCTGACGTTGCTGTCCATGGGGGTGGCGCTGGAGGCCCACGGCCAGAACACCCTGGTCGTACTGCGGGACGGACGGCCGGTGCGAGTGCTGTACCGGGATCTGGATGGTGTGCGGGTCGGTCCACGCCGCCTGGCCCGGTGCGGTTTCACTCTGCCACCGTTGCTGGGCACCCGCGCGGGAGACGACGTGGACGCGTTGCGCACCAAACTTTTCGGCGGCCTCATCAGCGGGGTCTTCACCGAGTTGGTCGCCGTCCTCAGCAGGACAGGGGCGGCCGACCCCCGGTCGCTGTGGGGCGCGGTGGCCGAGGTCGGCCGCCGGGTGTACGCCGGCCTGCCGGACCAGGAGGACGCGGCGGCGTTCTTCGGCGACACGATGCCGCTGAAGGCGACCGTCGCCATGCGCCTGGCCGAGAACCCGGGCAAGGCCCAGTGGACGCCCGTCCCCAACCCCCTGGCGCTGTGCCGTTGATGCCCTGCACCGACTGCTGTCCCCCTGGAGAGACCGTATGAACACCGGCACTGCCACCCACACCACCACGATCGGCGCAAGCACGCCGGCGGCGACAGCCGACACCGTCACCGCCCATACGCTGCTCAACTGCCTGATCCGCGAGGTGTCAGCCCCCGAACATCAGGTGACGGTCGACGACGACCACCTCCTGCTACGTCTGCCTCGCCGGGGCATCCTGCTGCGTTCCCCGCTGCGCAGGGCCTCGCTGATCGGAGCCCACCGCTTCCAGGGCCCGGTGCAGCGGCTCGACAACGACGCCTGGGTGACAGTCGGCTGGAAAGAGCTGGCCGGATACATCCAGGACGAACTGGAACTGCGTACGGGTGTCTCCAATGAGGAGTTCCTGAGCCAGGTCGCCGACAGCCGTGAGACGATCCGCACCGCGCTGGAGGAGCGGGCGGGCGCCTCGGCGGACCCGGATCCGTACGTTGCGTCGGAGCAGTCTCTCGTGTTCGGCCATCGCTTCCACCCCGCTCCCAAGGCTCGCACCGGTGACCCGGCGGACTGGCTGGCGTACGGCCCGGAGACCGGCGCGCGGTTCCGCCTGCGCTACCTGGCCGTGCGCCGCCATCTCGTATGTCAGGAGGGTGAGTTGCGCGAGATGGACGCGCTGTGCCCGGCGTCCGATCCGGGATTCGCGATACTGCCGGTGCATCCCTGGCAGTACCACCTGCTTCAGGGCCACGACCGGCTACGGGAGGCAGGGGCCGTCGGTGATGTCGTCGACACCGGAGTGAGCGGACCGGAGCTGGTGCCGACCGCATCGGTGCGCACGCTCTACGACCCTGACAGCGACACCTTCCTGAAGTTCAGCCTGAACGTCCGTCTGACCAACTGCGTCCGTAGGCACGCCAGTTACGAGCTGTCCGGTGCCGTCGCCCTCAGCCGCCTGCTCCAGCCCGTCTTCGCCGGACTCGCGGGCCGCTTCCCCGGGTGTGCGCTCCTGGCCGAGCCCGGCTACCGCACCCTCGACACCGCCGGCGACACCGCTCTCCTGGAGGGCCTCGCCGTCATCGTCCGCTCCGGCCTGCGCCACCATCTGCGTCCCGGGGTGACACCCCTGCTCGCCGCCGCGGTGGCGGACGAGTACCCGACCAGTGCGGGCCACGTCTCCCATCTGCTCGCCCGTGGCGACGGGGACGTCCTGGCCTGGTGGGACGCGTACCTGCGACTGCTGCTGCCACCGGTGCTGACCGCCTACTTCGAACACGGCGTCGTCCTGGAACCCCACCTGCAGAACGTCGTCGTCGGTGTGAACACTGACGGTACTCCGGCGCAGATGCTCTTTCGCGACCTGGAAGGCACAAAGCTCCTGGCCGGGCAACACCAGCGCAGCCTTGCCGACCTTCCGGAAGACGTGCGGGGTCCTCTCACCTACGACCCCGAACGCGGCTGGAACCGGGTCGCGTACTGCCTCCTGGTCAACCATGCCGCCGAAGTGCTCAGCGCCCTGGCCGACCTCGACCCGACGCTGGAACCCGCCCTTTGGGGCCTGGTCCGCGACCACCTCGACGCCTACGCCCGCACCGCTGCCGAACCGCCACGCCTGCGCGCCCTGCTGTCCGGCGTACCGCTGCCCGCCAAGGCCAACCTGCTGCTGCGCTGGGCCCGCCAGGCCGACCGGCATGCCACCTATGTCCCTCTGCCCAGCCCGCTCGGCGCGGACTTTCCCCGGGAGGTGGTCCGGTGAGGCCCGCGCTGCTCGACCACGTCGGCCGACTGAGCGACGAAGACCTGCCCGCGTATGTCTACGACCTCCCGGCCCTGCACGAGCACGTGCACGCGATCCGGGCCGCACTGCCGGCACGCGTCGAGCTGCTGTACGCGGCCAAGGCCAACTCCGATCCCCGGATCGTGCAGGCCCTGGCCGCGCACGTCGACGGATTCGAAGTGGCCTCCGGCGGCGAACTGAACCACGTCCGCGGGCTCGTCCCCGAGACGCCGCTCGCCTTCGGAGGCCCCGGCAAGACGCAGACAGAGCTGGTCCAGGCACTGGAGGCCGGAGTGGAGCGTCTGCACATCGAGAGCGAACACGAACTGCGTCTCCTGACCACCCTGCTGGGCGACCGGAGCGCCGACGTCCTGCTGCGCGTCAACCTACCCGTCGCCATGGGCCATGTCGCCCTCGCGATGGGCGGCCGGCCGAGCCCCTTCGGCATGGATCCCGCGCAACTGGACGACTGCCTGGAGCTGATCGCCTCCGACCCGCGCATCCGTCTGCACGGCCTGCATCTCCACCTGGCCAGCGGTCTCCGGGCCCAGGCCCAACTGGCCCTGATCGACGAGATGCTGACCTGGGCTGAAGCCTGGGCTCACGAACGCGCAGTAGACCTGGCCGAGGTGAACGTCGGAGGGGGAATGGGCGTCGACTACACCCACCCCCACAAGGTGTTCGACTGGTCCGTGTTCGGCGCGGGACTGCTCCGGATCCTGACCCGCCACCCTCGCCTCACGCTGCGGATCGAACCCGGCCGCTCGGTCACCGCGTACTGCGGCTGGTATGTCACCCAGGTCCTGGACATCAAGTTCAGCCGCGGGGAGGCGTTCGCCGTGCTGCGCGGAGGCACCCACCATCTGCGAACCCCTGCCGCGAAACAGCACGACCAGCCCTTCGAGGTGATCCCCGACGATGTCTGGCTCCGGCCCTGGGACCGACCGGAGGCCCGTAACGAGCCGGTGACGCTGGTCGGACAGCTGTGCACGCCCAAGGACGTCCTGGCCCGCCGCGTCACGGTCGAACGGCTGCGCGTCGGCGACCGGGTCGCCTTCGCCATGGCCGGCGCCTACGCCTGGAACATCTCCCACCACGCGTTCCTCATGCACCCGCACCCGACCTTCCATCACGTCCACGATGCGGAGGTGTCCGTCCCGGGCACATACGCCCATCGGATGTCATGAGCGCGGGCTCCCGCATGCCGGTGACGGCCACACTCGCCGTCCGGAACTTCCGCCGCTACCTGCTCGGGCAGCTGACCTCCAACATCGGCACGTGGATGCAGCGCGCCGCCCAGGACCTGCTCGTCCTCCACATCACCGGCAACAGCGGCAGTGCGGTCGGCGTCGTGACCGCACTGCAGTTCCTGCCGCAGACCCTGTTCGGCCTGACCGGAGGCATCCTCACCGACCGGTACCCCAAGCGACGGATCCTGCTTGTGACCCAGACGGCCATGGGAGTGCAGTCACTCCTGCTCGGACTGCTGACCGTCACCGGCGCGGTGAACCTGCCGTCCGTCTATGTGCTGGCTTTCGCCCTCGGCACCGCAACCGCCGTGGACAGTCCCGCTCGTAACGCGTACATCTGCGAGCTGGTCGACCGAGAGCGCGTGGCCACCGCGGTCAGCCTGAACTCTGCCCAGTTCAACGTGGCCCGCGCCGTCGGCCCCGCCCTCGCCGGCCTGACCGTCGCCGCCTTCGGCACGGGCCCGGTGTTCCTCGCGAACGCGGCGTCGTACCTGGCCGTCCTCTACGGCCTGGTCATCATCCGTACGGGCGACGCGCCGGGCCCCGGCCGCCCCCGACCGCCCGGCCGTACAAGACTGCACGACGCCTTCCGCCACATCACCTCCACCCCGGAACTGCTCTTGCCGATCAGTGTCATCGCCTTCGTCGGCACCTTCGGCCTCAACTTCCAGGTCACCATCTCGCTCGTCGCCATCACGGCCTTCCATACGGGACCGGCCGCCTTCGGTTGCCTCTCCGCCGCGTACGCCGTGGGCAGCCTCATCGGCGCGATCTACGGGGCAAACTGTGACAAGCCCCCCACGGCACGCCGTCTGATCTCCACCACGATCGTCTTCGGGGCACTGGAAGCCGCGCAGGGCCTGATGCCGGACTACGGCTCGTTCATGGCCCTGCTGATCCCCACCGGCTTCGCCGCGGTGATCGTGACCACCACCGCCAACGCGCTGACCCAGCTTCATGCCGACCCACACCTGCGAGGCCGCGTGATGTCCGTCTACTTCCTGGTCCTCCTCGGCGGCACCCCCGTCGGCGCCCCGCTGGTCGGCCTGGTGTCGGACACCCTCGGGGCCCGCTCCACCCTGGTCCTGGGCGGCATCGTCTCAGCGTCCTCCGCACGCGCGCTCTCCGCCTTGGTCTCAGGCCGCATCCAACGACGTACCCGCATCACAGGAGCGGCCTCCGTCACCAGTTCACCTTTCGCCTCAGCCCAGCCGACAGGGGAGCGGCAGCCCGACGTCTGACCGTGAGGATTGCCGTGGCACCGCCCGGGTCTGCGGTGGCTCGTCAGGCGTGTGCCTGACTACCTTGACATGCAGCTCTCTGGGGACAAGCGCTGGCAGGCTCAGGTACTTGGCCATGGCGAGTGGCGACATCGCGCCAGACAGCCTGGTGACACTTCCTATAAGGGGTGTCCTATCGACGGTCGGCCACCTCGCTTCTCATGTAGGAGCGTTGAGGGTTCGCCCTACTTTCGGGCCCGGCGACCGAACGTGGGCCGCTGCCTGTTGGTTACCAGGTGTGTGACCAGGCGTCGTCGTGGAGGTAGAGGGTGGGGGTACCGTCGGGTTCGATGCCGTGCCGCCATAGCTTCCCCCATACGGTGTCGGTGCGGTGGTGGGGATAGGCGGCGTCTCCTCGATCGAGAGCTTCGCGGGCGATACGGGCTGCTTCTTCGATATCCCGGGACTCGTATCGGAAGCGGGCGATGCTCGCCAGTGCTTCGGGGTGTCCGTAGGCGGCGGCTTCCCAGAGTTCTTCGGCGCGTTCTTTGTCTCCGGCTGCCTCGCGGTGCGCTGCCAGGTCGGCCAGCGTGTTGGTGAGCCCGTATTCGGCCGCGGCCCTCGCGTAGTGTTCCGCCTGCTCGAAGAGGGCGGCTTCTTCGCGCATCATGGCCAGGCGGCTCAGGCAGTCTGGGGCACCGTGTGCCGCGGCATGGTGAGCCAGATCGGATGCCTCCACGGTCAGTCCGGCCTCGCCGTGCCGGATCGCGATGTCGGCGAGGGCGTCCGGCTGGCAGCATTCGGCGGCTTCCAGGGCCAGGGCTGCTGCCTGCTCGTAGTCGGCTGCTTCGGCGGCGGTGAAGGCGAGGTCTGCCAGGGCCCTACAGGTCAGATGGTCCGCAGGCCAACTGACGCTGTCATCAGACCCATCGTATGCCGGGAGGCGTACGTCGAGACCGGGGCCGGGTGGGGGCCAGGGCAGTTGATGGGCGCGTTCGACCAGGAGGCGGGCGTGGCGCAGCCGCCATCGTGCTGAGGCAGCGGACGCCAGAGCGCTGACATCGGTGCGTCGTGGCAGATGCCGTAGGGCGGCGTCCCAGAAGGAGGCCGGCGGGCATATCTGACCGCGGGTGCGGCGGCCGTGCTGCTCCATGTAGTCGGCCAGTCGGTAGGAGTCTTCGCGTTCGCTTCCGGGGCTACGGTGTGTACGCCTCCGCAGGGCTGTGTTGCCGTGGGCGGTGCGCCCCGTATAGGTGAGGGCCTGTTCGAACCAGTCGTCGTCCAAGGAGCTGAGCTCTGATTCCGACAGGTAGCCCATGGCCGCTTCTTCCAGGAATGTTGAGGGCAGGTCCATGCCACATCCCAGACGTCGCGCGTCCATAGCGACGTGGAGGAGTGCACGGGCGCCCGCGCGCGCCAGCGCGTACCGGCCCAGCCGCACCAGGCGCCCCTCGGCGAAGGCGCTGCGTACGGCGGGCAGGCGGCGGACGAGGGCGAGCTGCCAGGGGTGGGCGGGCAGCAGGCGGGTAGCCGGATCTTGCCTCGCCCAGGGCGTCGAGGGCCGTGGTATCGCCGTCGTCGATCACTACGTCCTCACGCACGCCCAACAGGGGGAGTGGGAAGAGGTCCGGCTCGGGCAGGCACATTCCTGTGTCCTGGTGCTGATGGGTGTGCGCGTGGACGGCACCAAGGAGCTGATCCCGCTGGCAGAGGGGCTGCGTGAGGCGGCCGAGTCGTGGGCCGACCTGCTGCGTGACTGCCGCCGCCGGGGCATGCGCGATCCCGAGCTGGTCGTCGGGGGCGGCCCAATGGGGCTGTGGAAGGCGCTCGCCGAGGTGTTCCCGGCCGCCCGCCACCAGCGGTGCTGGGGCCGCAAGGCTCGCAACGTCACGAACGCCCTGCCGAGGTCCGCGCAGCCGGGCGCGACGAAGGCGATGCAGGAGATCTACAACGCCGAGGACCGCACGCACGCCGGGAAGGCGATCGAGGCGGTCGCGAAGACCTACGGCGCCAAGTTCCCCAAGGACGTCGCCAAGATCACCGACGACCGCGACGAACTGCTGGCGTTCTACGACTTCCCGGCCGAGCACTGGATCCACCTGCGCACCACGAACCCGATCGAGTCGACCTTCTCCACCGTCAAGCTCCGCGCCAAGGTCACCCGCGGGGCCGACAGCCCGGCCGCAGCCCTGCGATGGTGTTCAAGCTCGTCGAGTCCGCGCAGGCCCGCTGGCGCGCGGTCACCGGAGCCCACCTCGTCGCCCTGGTCCGCGCGGGCGCCACATTCGAGAACGGTGTCCTGGTCGAGCGCGCAGAGGTCACCGCTGCCTGACCACACGTCACTCGATCCACCATCCGACAGCTGCCCCAGGAGGGTCAGAACCATGGCCAGAGGCCAGATAAATCGGCTCATCGGAGCCCTCTTCGGGCTCATCTTCATCGAGGCGAACGCCGGCGCCTTGCCGTCGAGCGTCGGCATCCCCCTGCGCGTGCTCGCGATCGGCGCGTTCCTCGGGCTGCTTGTCGCTCTTCGGCGCGGCCACGTCTCCATGCAGGTCGCCCCGGCGCCACGACAGGGCTTCGGACGACGCTACTGGACCGTGGTGGCCATCGAGGCCGTCGTCGGACTGACAGGGATCATGCTCATCAATGGCCTGCTGCGCGCCCCGCTGGCGACTGTGCCCTGGATCGCGCTGGTGGTCGGGCTGCACTTCTTCGGGCTCTCAGCCGTTTGGCGGCTGGCCGCGCTCGCGTGGCTCGGTGCAGCGATGTCGGCGTGCGGAGCCGCGGGCCTGGCAATGGCTGCTTGCGGTTCGTCCGCAGCGACCATCGCGGCTGTCGCCGGGGTCGCTCCAGGGGTCCTGCTGCTCGGCTCCGCCGTAGCCTGATCACCAGCCACGAGCCACGACTATTGACAATTACTCGGCGATCGCGGCGGTGGGTCCAGCGCATCAGTTGCTTCCAGCGTCTGTGATCGGCCAGGGCGTGCTCGACGGTGATGCGGTCGGATGAGTGGCCGTGCCGATCGCGTTCCCACTGTTCGACTCTGCCGGGCAGTGCTCCGGGGCGTGGCTTTCTGGGCGGGGTGAGTGCCCGGCCGGGATGGTCACGGCTCAGGGCCAGGTAGCCGTCGTCGAGCAGCACTTCCACCAGGTCGAAGTGGGGGAAGCAGCCGGTGATGCCAGCAGCGCGAACTGCGGTCGCATCGTGCATCCGTCCCGGCCGCAGGCCATCGGCCCACAGGGTGCGGCCCTGGCTGTCTGCGATAACGGTTGCCTTCATCGTGTTCTGCTTCTTCGTGCCCGACACGAATGCCCGCCTGCCGCCCCGGCCGGCGGCCGGCCGTCGGACCTGCACCTCGGTGGCATCCAACCTCAGCTCGACACCCTCGGCCTGGGCGTAGGCGAACAGGTCAGCAACCAACAACCCAGTTACACGCTCGTTTCACAGACCCCCACTCTCGCTGCCATCCGACATGCGTGAACATCAGCCGCACCGACAGCCAGATCGCCGAGGGCGGGTGCGGCTCACGCCCAGTCCACGGGGCGACGGTGGCTCGGAGGGGCGCGGAGGCGGATGAAGTTGTCGATCGCGATCACCGGAGAAAGCTACCGATGCCGAAACGAGGGAATCGGGCATATGAGCCAAGGGTGGCGGCCACCCGTTTGGCCGGTCAGGACCCCTTCTTGCCGTCAGACTCCGGGGAGGGAAGCCTCCGGTGGGGCGTGGGTATGGGCGATACGGGGTGGGCGTGACCGAGCGCGGTAGGGCCGACCGTGCCGCTCCGGGCGAGACGGGGCTGGGCGTGACGGACCACGGTGTCCAGCGCGCACGCGCGGCGGCGGAGGACCGGCCAGGCGGGCGACAGTACGGCGACGAGCAACGGCAGGACGACGGGCCGGCGCGTGCGGTGCCGCGGCACGTAGCCTGCGTGATGGACGGCAACGGCCGCTGGGCGCAGCGGCGTTCGCTCCCGCGCACGGCGGGCCATCGGGCCGCGGAGACCACCGTCATCGACATCATCGAGGCGGCCCGGGCCGCCGGCGTCGAGTGGCTCAGCCTGTACGCCTTCTCCACCGAGAACTGGAACCGTCCCGGCTCCGAGGTCGACTACCTGATGCGCCTGGTCCGCCGGGTTGTGCGCAAGCACGCGCCGCTGCTGCTGGTCCGCGGCATCCGCTGTCGCTTCCTCGGGGCCACAGACCCGCGTATTCCCCGGGAACTGGCCCGGGATTTCGACGATCTGGCGGCGCTGACCGCCGACAACCGGGGGATGACGCTGACCGTCGCCTTCGACCACGGCGGGCGCCGAGACATCGTCGAGGCCACCAGGTCGCTCATCCGCAGCGGGACGCCCGCCGACGAGGTGACCGAGCGGCTCTTCGCGGACCACCTGCCGTTCCCCGACACCCCCGACGTCGACCTCGTCATCCGCACCTCCGGCGAGCAGCGCATCTCCAACTTCATGCTCTGGCAGGTCGCCTACGCCGAGTGGGTCTTCCCCGAGGTGCTCTGGCCGGACTTCCGGGCCCCCGACTTCCTCGCCTGCCTGCACACCTACCGGCGCCGCGACCGCCGCTTCGGCGGCGTGCCGCCCCGGACGAACGGAGACCCATCATGACCACAGGAACCACGGGAACGGCCGACGAGACGCCCCTGTTCGGCCCGGAATCGCAGTTCAGCGCCTTCTTCGACGACCCGCGCTGGGCGCTGGCCATGATCCGCGCCACCGTGCTGGAGGCCGCTCACCCGCAGATCGGCGCCGCCCTCGTCGACAACTCCACCTTCGTCGCCCACCCCTGGCGCCGGCTGCGCAACACCTTCCTCAGTATGCGGCGCATGTTCGGCGCCGACCCGGTGGCACGCGAACGGGAGGCCGCGCGCCTCAACCGGCTGCACGCCCGCATGAGCGGCTCCGACTCCCGCGGTCGCACCTACGACGCGATGGACCGGGCGACCCGGGCATGGGTGGTCGCCACCCTCTTCGAGAGCGGCGTCACCATGTGCCGGCTGAGCGGCCAGCCGCTCGACCAGGACACGATGGAGCGGATGTACGCCGAGTACCGCACATTCCTCGCCGCGCTCGACGGCGACGCTGGGGAACTTCCCGAGGACCTGAACGACTTCTGGCGGTACTTCGACCGGATCGTCGAAAACGAGCTGGAGAACACCGAGGCGGCCCGCGTCATCCTCTACCGGCTCTTCGACCACCTGCCCGCCCCGGCACTGTTCGAGGGCGCGCCGACGCTGTGGGCGGCCGGCCGGGCTGTCGCCGGTCCCCTCCTCGGCGCTATCACCGTCGCCTCGCTCCCCGAGCCGTACCGGCGCCGGGCGGGCCTGCCCGAGATGCCCGGCGCTCCCACCCTCATGCAGGGCGCCTACCTCGCCGCCGGACTCGCCCGCTTCCTGCCCGAGGGCTGGATCAACGCCGAAAGCATCATCGAAGTCCTCTCCCTCTCCCTCTCACCTGGCAGCGACGACCCCCGCGCCCGGACCGTGACCGCCCTGCGCGCCCGCATGAAGCGGGCATCGGCCCTGCTTCGCCTCCTCACACCACTGAGCGGCGACGCCGACCCCACACCGGACCCGGCACCCGCGGCGGGCACAGGGGAAAGCCGACGCTCGGCGGAGCAGTTCTTCCGTCAGGTACTGGACCAGACCGGTGACGGCCACCTCGACTGGCCTGACCTCGCCGCCATGGCCCGCGAACTCTCCACTCGCCTCGACCTGGACGAACCCGAAGAGACCCGGCTTTACGACGCCTTCGCCGCCTGGTGGCGCGAACTCCAGGCCGCCCTTGACACCGACGGCGACGGCCGCGTCAGCGCCGACGAGTACGCCACCGCCGTCCCCACCCTCGCCGGACCCGCGCTCATCCGCGTCGCGGAGGTCCTCTTCGACGCCACCGACAAGGACGGCAGCGGCACCATCGACGCCGACGAGTACCGAACCCTCTTCCGCACCGCCTTCCACCGCGACCTCATCGCCACCGACGGCACCTATGGCCAAAGCGCCTTCGTGGGCGACTTCCTCTCCTTCATGTCAGGCCGCCGCACGAACACTCCGTACGACCCCCTCCTCGCCGACGCCTGACGAACTGGTGCATGTTGGCTGCCGCGGCTGCACGCTTCTGTACCCACGTCCCTCCTTGTGGCTCAGACGCCCGCGAAACTTCCACGAGCAGCAGGGCCGTAGGATTTACGGCATGCTCGTTGACCTGCTGGTTCCTCTGTCACCCGGCAAGGGCGAAGTTGTGCAGGCGGGCAATTCCGAGCATGGCGCGAAGACGTGTTCGACGCGGGCGCGGACCCTGCGGTGGGAATCGTTGTGTTCCTCCTGCCAGGCCGTCAGTTCGGCCTGGCCGCGCTCGCGGCGGTGCGGGATGACCAGGCCGGTGCCCCGGCAGCCGCCGTCCGCGATGACCGTGGTGCGGCCGACGGCGTCCTTCGCACCCGACAGCTCCCACGCCTTGCAGTCGTTGCGGATACCGGGCAGCGGCCGGCCGACCGCGACTACGAGCCGTGTGTCGGCATCGATCACGACCTGGTGGTTGGTCGAGTACCGGTAGTTCTTCGACTGCTCGGCCGCCTTGTGGTCGCGGGTGGGCACCAGGGTGCCGTCCACGATCAGCACGGTGTCCTTGCGGAACCGCTTGCGCTGCTGGAGGGCCAGCGCGGGCCCGAGGTGGTCGACGACGCGGTCGGCTGCCGACTTCGACACCCCGGAGGGGACCGCCAGTTGGCGCAGGGTCAGGTTCGTCCGCCAGTACGCGGCGACCAGCAGCACCCGGTCCTCCAGCGGCAGGCTCCACGGCCGGCCCTTGCGCACCGGGTCCACAACTCACGCCGCAACGCGGTGATCAGCCTGCCGAACTGGCGCGGGCTCAGCCCGGTGGCTGTCCAGGACGGCTCCGACGCTGTGATCACACCAACACAGCAAGATCATCTCATCCGTGACCAGCAGTTACGGGACAACCTAGCCTCGATCACGTTCTGAAGCCGCACCGGGCCGTCATCAGGGCGGGCCGGGAAGTGCTTCGGGGGAGGATCGCAAAGCCTTGCAGAAAACGCACAGCACGCGCTCCAAGCTCATACGCCTCGCTGCCGCCGTAGCAGCCATCGCCGCCA
>NZ_JBEYEW010000057.1:0-20289 GCF_040634095.1 Streptomyces sp. NPDC007205 | reverse complement strand
GCACCATCGCCCGGATCAAGACCTGGCGGATCCTCCGCAAGGCCAGACTCAGCCCGAACGCACTCACGTCAACCACAAAGGCCATCCTCACCCTGCAGGCTCACCGTTGAAAAGGCTCCAGGGCTCCCAGAAACGTCGTGGTTGCGGACATGGCCGCACCCGCGCCGCATTTGATCTTGTCAGAAACAGCTGTCAGGCGCACCGCAAGACGTACAGGGATGGCGAATACACCTGCGAGCAGGCCACAGGGTAGATACAGCACGACTGCCCAGACGAGAGAGCCTGCACTGTCGGCTTCAATCAAGTTACTGGAGAGAAAGGCAACAACCAGGACGCCTGCCAGCACCACCAAGACCAGGACAGCGTGGATGCCAAGCCCGAGGACGGTCATGCCGACGGCAACAGACGCCTTCTCACGTGTGGACAGAGATGCCCAGGTGGGTTCGTCATCGAGCTGCTGGGGTTGCACGGGGTGCCTCCTTCGTGCAGGAGAAGGGAGAGCGGGCGGCACCCGGACCGGCCGGGATACCGCCCGCGAAATCAACAGTCTCAGAGGGCGATCATCATGATGGCCCGTGCGAGGTTCTGGGCGATGTTCCGCCGGTGGGTCAAGAGGCCGGTGCCAGCTGGATTTCGTCGTGGAGGCCCTTGGCGTCGACGCCGGTGAAGTAGCTGACGTGGCCGTCGTTCCAGCGGACGAGGATGTCGTTGGCGGTGGTGTTGGTGGTGAAGGCGCCGACGGTGATGGCGGCGGCGTTGGTCCAGTACGACTTTTCGGGCCGGATCCTGATCTCGCCGGGCAGGGATTTGCCGGTCATGCCGGGGTAGATGGTGGTTTCGCCGTCGATCCAGCGCACCAGCACGTCGTCGGTGGTCTTGCCGGTGAAGGAGCCGGTGGCGAGTTTCTCGGCGTAGGGCCAGGTGTTGTTCTTGGCGATGGTCTGGGTCTGTTTCTTCAGCCCGTTGGCCGCCAGGTCGCTGAAGACGGAGACGTGGCCGTCCTTGAAGGTGACCAGCAGGTCGTCGCGCCGGCCGCCCGGGGTGAAGCGGCCGGCTGTCAGCTGCTGGGCGTCGTTCTGCCATTCGGGGGTCTTGGGCGGGGCGAGCTGCTTCTCGCCGTGGAAGCCCTTGGCATCGACGGTGGGGTAGAGGGTCATCTCGCCGTCGTTCCAGCGGACCACGACTCCGTCGGTGCCGCCGCCGGTGTTGGTGCCGGTCACGTTGACGGCGTGGGTCCAGATGCTCTTCTCGGGCTGCAGTTGGTGTTCCGCGGCGAAGGGGCGGGCGGGGTCGTTGCCGTAGCCGCCCTGGTAGAGGGTGACCTTGCCGCTGTCCCAGACGACGATCAGGTCCGTGTGGCGGGTGCCGCCGGCCGAGTCGCCGGTGTAGTAGCCGGCCGTGATCTGCACGGCGTGCTTCCACGGGGCGGCCGCGAAGACGGGGGCGTAGGCGACCTGCTGGACCCAGCCGGCCAGGTCGTCGACGCGGGCGGCCATGGCCCCGGTGCGGGTCTCCGCAGGGTCGGTGCCCAGGCAACCGCCCTGCCAAGAACGGCTGTCGACGCCGACGACCGCTGTGTGGCCGTTGGCGGTGGTCAGCGCGGGGCCGCCGGTGTCGCCCTGGCAGACGGCGGCGCCGTCGGACTTCGCCGCCAGATCGAGGGTGGTGGCAGCGGTGTTCTGGACGGTGAAGGTCGCCGTGTGCACCTGGTCGGGCACCCACTCCTCGCGTGTGCGCCCATATCCTGCGGCCTGGACCTCGTCCCCGGCACTGGGCGCGCTGCCGGCCACCGGGACGGGGGTGATGCCGCTGACCGGCTTGGCCAGTTGGGCCATCACCATGTCACGGTCGGTACGGGGAACGAGGTTCACCACCTGCTGGGCGCTGCCGCCGATGGTGGCCGTCGTCTTCAGCTTCGGCGCGCCGGGGGCGAGGGTGCCGCCCGGGGTGTCGGTGAAGCAGCTCGCGGCCGTCAGCAGCCACTGCGGAGCCACCAGCACGGCCGAGCAGCCGCGCTGGTGGTCGGTGTCGAGCCGGATGTCGAGCCGGGCGGTGGCGGCCGCGGTGGCGGCGGGGGCCTGCGGGCCCTGTACGGCGGTCGCGGGCGTGGCCGACACGGCGGCGGCCAGGGTGGCAGCGGCGATCAGGCCGCTGGTCCGCGCGGTGTGCGGACGAAAGCGGGACATGAAGTTTCCCCGTTTTCTGTGAGGTCGGTGAGAAGAGAAAGCAAGTGAGCCTGGTCAGCCCGCGAGGGGCAAGCCACAGAGGGCCGGCGCGCCTTCGGGATGATCGGCCCTCATCGGCTGCCGTTGACTCACCCGGCGGACGACGGCGCGGTGGATCGGCCGGCTCCGGCGTCTGCTGTAGCGGTGGCAGCCGTGGCCGGTCAGAGGTGGCAGCTGTCGTGCTGCCGGTGAGGGTTGATGGCGCGTGGCGCGGGAGAGACGCGGCGGATCCGCCTGCGGTAGCGCTCGCGCGGATGCTCAGCCGGTGACGCGGAGTTCGACGAGGACGGATCGCTGGCCGCTGGCACCCGACTCACCGATGGGCTTGTAGTCGTTCTTCGCGGCCTGGACGACGGTTTCCTTGTCGCCGTTGCTGACCTTGGCCTCGACCGGGTGGTCCTGGGTCCAGATGCCGTAGGCATCGGGCAGCTCCAGGGTCAGGTCGCCCTGCTTCCCGCTGACCGAGAAGCAGAACTGCTTCTGAGCGGTCCGTGACTCCACCATGATCGCGTACGTGGACTTGCAGTCGGTCAGCATGATGTGACCGTCGCCCTGCTTGAGGAGGATCTGCTTCTCCTGGAAGATCTTCGCCGCCCCCGGGTAGGCGAAGTCCTCGACGGCGAAGGGCATCGTGTCGTCACCCGGCGCCGGGCTGGCCGAGGTGGTGGGGGAGGGGTCACCCGGAGCGGCATGCGCGGTGGTCAGCGTCGCGGCTCCGGCGCAGAGCGCCAGCCCCCCGCAGACGCCCGCCATGATGACGTTGCGAACTTTGGATATCAAGGTGTCTTTCCTTCCCCGTTTTGGTGCGGCACGGCAGTGAAGCTCCCGTGAACTTCCCGTGCGTGGTCTGTGCGTAGGATGTTACTGGCACGTAGTCAGAAGCCACACCACACAGCACGGATGACGCTGACCGGCCGGTCAGCGCGGACGCCATGACCAGGTCACCCGGGTGCAGTGGCCACCGCTTGATGTCAACGGACGCGGCCCTCGACCAGCCGCGCCCGCATGCGTGCCGACGTATGACCGATATCACTTACTTCTCAGGGGGAATGGGCCAGTGAAACGGCCTTCGCGCTCATCAGGGGCGCCATCGAAGAACACAACAGCGCCGACCCGGGGACATCGCCCCGCACTTCGCGGCGTGTGCGCCGTTCTGCTGCCGCTCACGCTCGCCGCCGGACTCCTCGGCGCCGGACCGGCCGCCGCGGACGACGACCCGGTCGACGGCGGATACCCGGTCTCCGACCGCCTTCTCGTCGTCGACGCGTGGACCTGGGGTGGCCCGGGTGTGAAGGCGGCGGCGGAGAAGGCCCTGGTCGGTTCGGACGAGGTCGTGAGGAAGTTCCTCGCCGACAAGGACACCATCGGCAACGACGACGACCGCGTCGACGCCAGCCGCATGGTCGCCGTGGGCGGCCCGGCCGTGCAGGAAGCGGCCAAGAACGCACTGATGTCCACCGACCCGGGTGCCGTGCGCGCCTTCCTGAAGGACGGCTGGAAGGCGCCGTTGCAGGAGGACCAGCGCGTTGAGGCGTCGCGGGTCATCAACTTCGGCGGTCCGGGGGTCAAGCAGGCCGGGACGGCGGCCTTGAAGGGCACTCCGGAGGATGTCGCCCGGTTCTTGAACTCGGGCCAGTACGAGGCGCAGGAGACTGACGACCGGGTCGAGGTCTCCAAGATCATCAATGACGGCGGGCAGGCGGTTAAGGCGGCCGGCAAGCTCGCCTTGCAGGGCACACCCGACGACGTGGTGGAGTTCCTTGAGGTCGGGCAGTTCGTGGCCCGTAACAAGGACCAGGAACACGCCACCCTCCAGCAGTTGCTGGACCAGGCGCAGAAGGCGGGGCTGCGCGCGCAGGCGGTCACCGAGGCGGCCAAGGCGGCTTCCGCGCGGGCCAAGGCGGCTTCATCGCTGGCCAAGCAGGACGCGCAGCGGGCGGCCAAGGAGACGCAGGCGGCCAAGGGCGACTCACAGCTCGCCGCGGCCCGGGCCAGCCAGGCCGCCGACGCGGCACGGGCCGCCGCCGGTGCGGCGCAGGAGGCGATCGGGGCGGCCAACGCGGCGAATGAGTCGGCGCGGGTGGCTGCGGCGGCTGCCGCGCAGACCGCCAGCGCCGCCGCTGCGGCGGCCGATGCCGCATCCCGGGCCCACAGCGCGGCTGCCGCGGCGGCCGGTAACGCGTCCAAGGCCGAGGACGCCAAGAACGCCGCGGCCACCGCGCGGGCCGCCGCGCTGCTGGCAGCCAAGTCGGCGCAGGCCGCCCAGGCGGCCGGTGACGCCTCACGGGCCGCCAAGTCGGCCGCGGCCGACTCGCTGGCCGCCGGTGCGGACGCCAACGCCGCCGCGGACGCCGCGGACGAGGCCAACGCCGCCGCGGACGCGGCCGGGGTCCACTCCAACGAGGCCGCGCAGGCGGCGGCGGAGACGCGACGGCACGCCGCCGAGGCCAACCGTGCGGCCAACGCGGCACAGGCTTTGGCCCAGGAGTCCGCGGACGCCGCCTACGCCGCTCGGGATGCGGCCAACTCGGCCGCCGACCACGCCAACAAGGCAGCCGACGCCGCAGAGGACGCGGCCAAGCACGCCGGGCAGTCGGCGGACGCGGCCAAGCAGGCCGACCAGCAGGCGGATGCCGCCAAGAAGGCGGCCGACACCGCCGCCCTGGCGGTGACCACCGGCAAGAAGGTCTTCGACATCGCCCGCAAGACCGAGGCCGAAGATCTCACCAGCCGTACCAACGCCGCCATCGAACGCGCCCGCAGCCGCAAGGACCAGGCCGACACTCTCACCTCCCAGACGGCCGCCAGCGTGCTGGAGGCGCGCGGCCTGGACGACACCGCACAGGCCCTGGCCGCCGAAGCCGCCAAGCCCGACGCGGACTCCACGGCACTGGCCGCCAAGGGACGCCGGCTCGCCCTGCAGGCACTCAAGGACCTCGGCCCGCTCAGCCAGCAGGCGGCCACCTCGGCCCTGTCCGGCACCGACGCCGACGTCATCGCCTACCTGCGCACCGGCTGGCAGACCGCCGAGGCCCAGGAGACGCGCGAGAGGGTCTTCGAACTCACCACCGACAGCCCCTACCAGACGGTGCGCACCGCCGCCGCCGACGCACTCAAGGGCAGTGACCAGCAGGTCGCCGACTTCTACACCACCGGCCAGTACACGGCGGCCAACGACGACCTGCGGGTGAAGGTCTCGCAGATCAACAACGCCGGCGGACCCGGCGTCAAGGAAGCGTCCAAGGCCGCCCTGGCCACCAACGACCCCAAGACACTGGCCGCCTTCATCGCCACCGGCCAGTACTCCGCCCGCAGCGACGACGAACGCGTCACCGCCTCCAAACTCGTCAACGACGGCGGCCCGGAGGTGAAGGCAGCCGCCAAGATCGCCCTGGCCGGCCCCGCCGACCAGCTCGAAGCCTTCCTCAACGTCGGCCAGTACATGGCCGACCGCAAGGACAAGCTCGCCGACACCCACAACGCCCAGATGCAGCGCCTGATCGCCGAGGCCTCCGGCATCGCGGCCACGGCGCGCAAGAACAGCTGGCTCGCCGCCAAGGCAGCCGCCGACGCCCACCGGTCATCCACCGACGCCCAGAAGGCAGCCAACCAGGCGGCCAACTCCGCCCACGAGGCCCAGGGCTACGCCCACGACGCTGACGTGGCCGCCACCAGCGCCGAGAACTCCGCCGCCCAGGCCCGCAAGTCCGTGGCCACCGCGCGTGCCGCCGCCGACGCCGCCGATCGCGACGCCGCCGACGCCACCGAATCGGCCACCCAGGCCCAGTTCAACGCCGACTACGCGCGCACCTCTGCCGCCCAGGCCGATCAGTCCGCCGCCGACGCCCACGACTCCGCGGTCGCCGCCGGCAAGAGCGCCAAGGAAGCCCAGGAGCAGGCTTCGCAGGCATGGCAGATCACCATGGACAAGCGCCGTGCCGAGGAAGCCGAGATCCGGCGCCAGGCCGAGGCGGCACGCAAGGCTCAGGCGGAGGAGGCGAAGAAGAAGACCAAGCACTGCCACTTCGTTCCCCGGCTCGGTTACTACCCCGACTGCCTCAAGGACGGCGGTGTCATGGACCCGCCGATCGATGTCGATCCCCAGGAAGCCGCCATGATCTACGGCGGACTGTGGGCGCTCTCGGGCGGCAAGGACGTTCAGGACTGCATCGAGAACCCCACCCTCGGCAAGTGCGCCTTCGCCGCCATGGTTGTCATCCCCGGCGTCGGCGAACTCAAGGTCGCCAAGAGGGCCGAGGAAGGCGTCGAAGGCATCGCAGAGGCCGGCCGGGCCCGGAGCGTATGGGACGGCGTCAAGGCCACCCAGCCGAATTACCCCGGGAGCGAACTGCCTAAATCGTTCGAACTCACCGCGGGTGACGCGCGCGTCTGGGTCCACGGAAATGCCTCCGAGCACATCGCCGAATACCTCTCGGGGATGGCTCAGCGCGGTGCAACGAAGGCACAGATCGATATGGCGACTCAGGCCCAGCTTTCGAGTCTGCAGTCCGCAGTGGCCGAAGCCGCCAGGGGAGGAATCCCCTTTGATAAGATCGTGAACGTCGGAGGGTGGGAGTTGAAATTCGGTGCCCCGAAGAGTCCGGGGCAGCTCCCGGTCCTGTTCCATGCCCTGCCGACGGGGTGATGGGAGAGCTCATGCTTCGCGTACTTGATTCGGTGGGCTGCGAGGGCGCAGTCGTCGAGAGCGATCCCTGGGTCCCCATGAAGGTCACCTGGCTGCCCCGGCCTGCGGGCAAGCCGGTGTACCTCAGGATCTCCGGGGTCGACGGCGGGGAGGTCGAGCTGAAGATCGATCCGCTCACCGGCATGCTCGTCCAGGCGATCGTGATCGAGTTGCCCCCGGAAGTCGAAGCGGGATACGAGGTGCCCATCGGCGGCGGAACGCCGGCTCAGTCGCCGGTCGTCGACCGATCGCCCCAGGGACGGCCGGATGCGGCGGACCTCGACGAATCCGTCGTGCGCACGGTCGAGAAGCTGGCTTTCTTCCAAACAGCGGATCGCATCGGGCTGGTCTTCGGCGACCAGGAGCCCGCTCGCCATGTGCAGTGTGACGATGTGACGGTGGCAATCTCGAGCCATGGCGATCTGACCGCGATCGTCGGGGCCCTCTAACCTCGAAGTTTCGTGACGGTCCGCCGACGGAGTCGGTGGACCGTTTTCGTGCCGTGGGCTGAGGCTGTGCAAGCCGAAGAGCCGAGTGTCGCCTCGGGATGGCGCCGGATTCCACGGCTCCGGGTGTTGGAGTGCTGTCGAAGGGACGGGGAATCTGCTGGTCAGCCAGGGTCGGGCAGTTGGGTGAGCCGTTCGAGAGCTGTGGTGATGTGACTGGTCCAGGGCCAGTGCCGGGCCAGGCGGAGGATTCGCCGACGGCCTGTGGTCACGAGCTGTCCGGCCGCGGTGAACAGGCGGAGCCGTAGTCGGCGGGGCTCCCAGAGCCTGGCCTTGCCGGTCAGGGCGAGCGTCGGCATCCAGGCCAGCAGGTCGAGAGCGATCTGCGCGATCTCCAGCCAGATCCGGTTCTGGGCCGTGCGGTGCAGGGGCAGATTGCGCAGGCCGGTGTCCCGGGCGGCGCGGATGCGGTCCTCGGCCCTGGCCCGCAGCCGGTGACGGAGCTCGAGCTCGGCGATCGGTCGGCCCAAGGTGAGGGTGGCGAGGAGGCCGGCCTGGATGTCGTCGAGGCCGTTGTACCGGTTGGCGGGCGCATAGATGCCAGCGACGTCGGCTGCGCACTCGAATCCGGCTGCCGTTAGTGTCACATGCAGCCAGCGCCGGAACGAGGTGTCCTGGTCTTCCCAGGAAGGGTCCCAGTCGTCGTTCTCGGGGTCGTCGGGGCCGGGGCCGACGATGGGCATGGGCGATCTCTTTCCAAAGCTCAGCTGGGGTATACGGGATCACCGCGCGGCGCGCGGAGCTGGACGAACTCGAAGAACAGCTGGCCAAGCAGTCGGTGGTGGTACGGGCTGAGCGGGACGAACTCGCCGTCGCTGAGCGAGTCCTTGAGCGGGTGAGCGAGCAGCTCGCCGACGAACGGGCCTCGGCCGCGCCAATGCCCGGACACGACTCGTGGCCTACTGACTCAGCCCAGCACCATCCGGCGGCGGGGGAGGGGCATTCCCGCCGCCGGAGGCAGCTGCGGCGGGCTCGGAGGTGGCGGGGAGCGGTGAGCTTGTCGTTTAACGTCTCCGCTGGGTAAGCAACGGTGCTGGTGCAGGGTTGGAAAGGCGACCCTGCCCGCGACCAGGGCGCTGGTCGCCTCCCAGACCGGGCGGGTCCACGCGGCCCTCGGCGACGAGCAAGGTGCGGAGCATCACCTTGGCGCCGCTGACGAGCTGGTTGCGGGCGGCCTGGGAGAGGTGCCGGAGTGGGTGGCGTACTTCGACGCCGCCGAGCACGCTGGTGCCCGCGCGGTGGCCGCCCGCGACCTGAACGGCATCGGCGGGCACCGGCGCGCCAGTGATCACTTCACCGATGCGCTCGCCCTGCGCAGGCCCGGCTTCGACCGGGTGAAGGTCATGGACCGGATCGGCCTGGCTGCCGCGCTGTTCGCCCAGGGAGAAGCCGAGCAGGCCGCCGCGGCGGCCCAGCAGGCCCTTACCGAGGCGGCCCGGGTCGACTCCACGCTGGTGGCCTCCCGGCTCACACGCTGCTGGAAGCCGCCCGCCCGTACAAGACCTCCGCGGTGGACGAGGTACGCACCCGCGCGGCCGATCTTGCCGCAGCCCGGCCGACCACCATCGCCGCCTGAGACCATCGGACCCATGGGCAAGCACTCTCGACCCGGACCGCCGAACCAGCCCTCCCGAGCCGTCCCGAGCGTGGACGCCGACGACCAGCTCGCCGCGTACAACAAGCGGCGCCGCCCGCCGCTCGATGTCCACCGCAGGCACCGCCCGCTCCACGGCGGCGGCGGACACCTGCGGCCCGACGAGCCGCGGGTGCTGGAGGAATGGAACGGGTTTTCGTACGAACCGGTGGGCACTGCCGCGAATCTGGCGGAGGCCCGGTGGTGGGTGGGCGAACAAGACCCACACGATCAGGCAGGAGACCGGTAGGCAGCTGCGGGCATGCCGGCGCGATGCCCGCAGCTGGCCCTTAACCCGGCGTCACTTCGCGCCCTCGGAGAGCAGGCGAAGCCCCGGCCCCATCGGGCCGCCACCACGTGAAACCCTTCCCGATCAAGCACACACTAGAAACGCTTCGCATGGGGTCACCCACGGTGGCCGGGCTGGGGACCGCGCGGCATGACGCGGTGCTGCGAGCGGCCCTGTCGGCGATCCGCACACCGCGAGGACACGCCCGATCCCGGTGGTCACAGCAGGCGGCCCGCCGGGTGCCCGCCGGGATCGTCGGCCAGCACGATGGCCGCCTTCACGCGCTTGCCCACCGGTTCGCGGCGGATCTCGAAGCTGCGCACACCGCCATCACGATCTCCAGCCCATGCCGTCCGACCCGGCCCGGATCAGCAGGGCAGGCCGCGGGCAGGGTGGGGTCGGTGTCCCACACGCTGATCTCCACCGCCCCGTCGCTGACCTCCAACTCCAGCAGCAGCGGTCCGGGCGCGTACTTGAGGGTGTTGGTGACCAGCTCGCTGACCACCAGCTCCGCCGTGCCCAGTGCCCGCTCCGAGACCGGGATACCGTGCACGGCCTGGACGTCGGTCATGAAGCGGCGGGCGGCGCGGCGGGCCTTACGCGATCGGCTCGCTGCCGTCGAAGGCGACGGCAGCGAGGACCGGGCGGCTGACCAGCGGCTGGGATTCGTCTTCGCGCACAACTGATCGCCACCGCCACCCTTGTCCTGAGCAACCCACGGTCAACGCCGCGAATACCCCCGAACCGGCACGGCACTCGCCGCTTGCGCCGACAGGAGTACGTGCTGCTCAGGCGCCGGCCGCCGTGACGACGGCGTCCGTGGCGAAGCCCAGCAGGAGACCGAGCAGGACGCACCAGGTGGTGAGGGTCTTCAGTCCGGTCTTGCGAGCCACTGCCAGCAGTTCGATGACGACGTAGAGGATCGAGCCGGCGGCGAGGCCGAGGAAAGCGATCGACAGGGTGTCGTTGACCAGGTGCTGGCCTACGAGCGTGCCGGCAAACGTGGGGCCGCCGCCGATCAGACCGAGCCACAGGAGAGTGAGCCAGGAGGGGCGTTCGCCCTCGGCGGCCAGGGGGGCGACGATGCCGAAGCCCTCGGTGGCGTTGTGGAGTCCGAAGCCGATGATCAGCAGCAGAGCCAGGGAGATCTCGCCCTGGGCGGCGGAATTGCCGATGGCCAGGCCCTCGGCGAAGTTGTGCAGGCCGATGCCTGTGGCGATCATCAGGGCGAGGGAGCCAGCCTGGCTGCGGGTTTTCGGCGCCAGCTCGGCGGTGGCAGCAGCGCCCGGCCCAGCCGGCCCTGTGGCTGCGGTCCGGCGGCGGGCGATCCAGGCGTCGTAGTGCACGAGTCCGGCCAGCCCGACGGTCAGGCCCGCGGCGAGGGTGAAGCCGCCGGATGTGACGCTGGCCCAGTCGTGCTTGCTCAGAGCCTCGTCGACGGGCTCCCAGGCATGGGCGAGCACATCCCATACAAGGAAGATCAGGATGCCGATGGCCACCGCGTTCAAGCCGGCCTTGAGGCGCGGTGTGGGTCTGCGGAGACGGCCGATGGGCAGACCGAGGTAGATGGTGAAGCCTGCGATGGCTCCGAGCAGGGCGACGTTCGCGCTGGACATGAGGGACTCCGGTCTGATGTGCATAGGAAGCACACAAAGTAAGGCAGGTTAGCCTTACCTAACAATAGTGTGGAGCGGCCTTCCGGAGGGCTTGGCGGAGTCGTTACCAGAGCGAGGCTGCTCGCATCCAGCTCTCGCGTGCGCGCGTGACCGCCACAGGCGGGATGAATCGCCACAACAATGGCGCGTCGCCCCGCCGCCGGGCCATGGCCCATGCGTCCGGTCGGCTGCTGGTGTGCCGGTTGTCGCAGGTCGCGGGACCGATACGCCGTGATCACGCTTGCGTCGCGGTGAATATATGCAGCGACTTTGGGGCTTGACCGACCCGATTTATTAGGTAAGCCTCGCCTAAGTGTCGCTGTGAGTGATCTAGGAGTCGTCTGTGTCCGCGCTGCCCTCGGAGTCGTCCGTTCCCCCCGAGCCAGGGCCCGTCCGGCGGCTGGGGCTGTACGACGCATGGTGGACGGTCACCGCCGCCGCGCTCGCCGCCTGCCTGGCACTCTCGGCCTGCGCCTGGATATCCCTGCATCTGCGCGTGGACGCGACCCTGCACACCGCGGCGCTCTTCGTTCACCTGGCCTCTCTCGTGCTCGGTCTTGGAGCCGTCCTGGTCGCCGACTGCAACGCACTCCTCTACCTGACCGGCCGGTGCACCCTGCGCGAGGCCATAGACAGCACGGCCCGCCTCCACATCCCCATCTGGACGGGCCCTGCCGGCCTCTTGGCCAGCGGTGTCATGCTTCATCCGAACCTGAGATCGACCCCCACCCGCATCAAGCTCGCCCTGGTGCTCGCCCTCACCGTCAACGGCCTGCAGGCCGGGCTAAGTGATCGGAATCAAGCGGTCAGACTCGCACTCCGGGACCCGCACCTTCACTGTCCCCGTCCCCTCACCCACCTTCGGCGTTTTCCACCTGGTCCTCGACTCCTGGACCGACCGCAACGGCAACCGCATCGACGTCGAACGCGACGACGAAGGCATCCCGTACGGCATCCGCCACTCCGGCGGCTACTACGTCGCCGTCGACACCCAGGGCCCCCGCATCACAGCCCTGCGCCTGCTGGACGAGCCGCCGTCCCGCTACTGCCCGGGCACCGCGCCCGACGAGGGCACGGTCGTCATGCGCTACGGCTACGACGCCACCGGCAACCTCACCGAGGTCACCAACTCCAGCGGCAAGCCCCTGCGCTTCACCTACGACTCCGAGGGCCGCGTCACCCGCTGGACCGACCGCAACGGCACCTGGTTCTCCTACGTCTACGACAACCGAGGCCGCGTGGTCCGCACCGAGGGTGTCGACGGCATCCTGTCCGGCACCCTGATCTATGACGACACCGCCCGCACCACGACGTACACCGACTCCCAGGGCCACACCTCCGTCCACCGCTACAACGCCGAGGGCCAGGTGGTGGAGGAGACGGACCCGCTGGGGCATGTCACGTGCACGGAGTGGGACGAGTACGGCTTCCAGCCCGTAGCGGTCACGGATCCGCTGGGCCGCACCACCCGTTACGCCTACGATGACGCCGGCAACGTCACCGAACTCACCCTGCCCGACGGCTCGGTGGCCCGGGCCGCATACAACACACTTGACCTGCCGACCGAGGTCGTCGAGTCAGGTGGCGCAGTCTGGCGGCACACGTACGACGGCCGGGGCAACCTACTGACGACCGTGAACCCACTCGGCGCCGAGGACCGCTACACATACGACGAAGCGGGCCGGCCGACGGCGATCACCAATGCCCTCGGCTACACCCGAACAATGACGTATGACGCGGCGGGCCTGCCTCTCTCCCTGACGGACGAACTTGGCCACACGACGACGATCTGCCGCGACTCGTTCGGCCGGGTCATCGAGGTGACCGACCCTCTCGGCCACACCACCCGACTGGGCTGGACGACGGAGGGCAAGCCATCCTGGCGCCAACTGACCGACGGAACACGAGAATCCTGGACCTGGGACGCCCAGGGCAACCTGCTCACCCACACGGACCCCGCCGGGAACACGACGCACCACACAGTGGGCCACTTCAGTGTCCCGACCACACGCACGGACCCGGACGGAGCCCGGTACGAGTTCGTCTACGACACCGAACTGCGTCTGACGGCAGTCACGAACCCGCAGGGCCTGACCTGGTCTTACACCTACGACGAAGCCGGCAGGCTGACTGCGGAGGTGGACTTCAACGGCCGTACCCTCACCTACACCCACGACGAAAACGGGCGACTGGCCGACGTCACCAACGGCGCCGGGGAGACCCTGCGCTTCCTGAGGGACCCGCTAGGGCGGGTCGTGGAGCAGCGCTCTGAGGCGGGGGAGATCACGACGTTCGCCTACGGCCCCGACGGCGGGCTGTGCCGTGCGGCAAACGCAGACGCCGAACTCGTCTGCGAGCGGGACGTGCTCGGCAGGGTCCTGTCGGAGACGGTGAACGGCCGTACAACCACCTATGTCCACGACGCCGCCGGCCGCCGCACCCGACGGGTGACGCCTTCCGGGCTGGACTCGGAATGGACATACGATCCCGTAGGGCGCCCGCTCACCCTGCGTTCCTCTGCGGGTGCGCTGGACTTCGCCCACGATGCCGCCGGCCGCGAGACCCGGCGAAGCCTTGGTACGGAGGTGACGCTGGCGCAGAGCTGGAGCGCGACGGGGCTGCTGACCGGGCAGAGCCTGACAGCCACCCCGGAGAGACTCCTGCAACATCGGACGTACTCCCATCGGGCCGACGGCTACGTGACCGAGATACGGGAGCTCACGTCGGGCACCCGCCGCTTCGACCTAGATGGCATGGGCCGGGTCACCGGCGTCCGCGCCCACGGCTGGAGCGAGTCTTACGCGTACGACCCGGCGGGCAACCTCGTGCATGCCATGTCGCCGGACCACGAGGCAGGTGGTGAGCGCCGGTTCGATGGCACGCTGGTCCGCTCGGCCGGCCGCACCTCGTACGAGTACGACGCTGAAGGCCGCCTCGTCCGCAGGTCCCGCAAGCTCCTGAACGGCCAGACCCGGGTCTGGAGCTACGCGTGGAACGCCGAGGACCGTCTCACAGACGTGGTCGCTCCGGACGGCAGCCATTGGCGGTACGCGTATGATCCGCTCGGCCGACGCCTCTCCAAGCATCGCGTGGCCGACGACGATTCTGCGGCCGACCGTACGGACTTCGTCTGGGACGACCTGTGCCTGGCCGAGCAGACCACGCCGGACGGCTGGGTCACCACCTGGGACTACGCGCCGGACGGTCTTCGGCCGGTCGCTCAGACGAGCCATAAACCGACCGCGACAGCCGCCAACACGTCATTCCTGGCACAGTTGGCGGAGGAGTCGGATCCTGAGCACGGGGCTCGGTTCCACGCCGTCGTCACCGACTCAGTGGGCACGCCCACGGAACTGGTCGGCTCAACGGGAGATGTGGTCTGGCAGCGCCGTACCAGCCTGTGGGGCACTCGCTTCCCGGACCCGGAGGAAGCCGCGTCGCCGACGGACTGTCCCTTGCGCTTTCCGGGCCAGTACGCCGATTCCGAGTCGGGCCTGCACTACAACCTGCACCGGTACTACGATCCGGAGACGGCGAGGTACATCAGCGCCGATCCGCTGGGTCTCGTTCCCGCACCCGATCACCATGCCTACGTTCCGAACCCACTGGGCTGGAGCGACCCTCTCGGTCTTGCCGGGAAGGGGCCGACGGGACCGAAGAACCCGCTGGACTTCGGGCAAGGCTACACAGGCCGACGCGACATCTTCCCTGTGGGCAACAAGGGAAGGGACGTGGAAATCCACGTCTACGACAAGTCCGGGCGCGAAGTCGGGCTGTTCAACAGCCAGGGCTGGTTCAATAAGCACGGCATCAAAGCCTCGGAAGTCGAAGTACCACCCGGCGTCGAGAACGCCATCAAGGGACGGATGATCTACGAGCTGCGGAAGGTCGGCCGCATCGCTCCCAAGGGGACCGAGGACATCACCGGAGACAAATGGAGGCGACCGCCTCTCGCCGCGGAAGGTTGCAAATGAAGTACGTCACGGCCGTCTGGGAAGACGGTGGGTTCTACGTGGACCCGAGTGCCTACCTGGCCGAGCTGCCGCGTCTGCGCGCCGACCTGCCCCCGGGCGCCCGGTCTTTCGCCACCGACCCCGGCCACTACGACATCGCGGGCGCCACCCGCTGTGTGAAGGATCTGGAACTGGCCGGGGTCCACCTCGCCACCGACAAGAGCGGTGGGCTGGTCCTGGAGTTCGCGCCCAACAAGTTCAAGCACGACTCCGGCCTGCGCATCAGCTACTCGGGCGTGAAGCACTTCTCCATCGACTATGAACACTCCATCGACTGGATGAGGGCCGACACCGTGCTCCTCGACGAGATCCTCCCCGACGAGGACGGCGGTTGCCTGCATCAGATCGCACTCACCGACGCGTCGATCACCGTCCGGTGCGACGATCTGCAAGCCGTGTGGGGGGACGCGAGCTGAGCCCGTGATCAGTTTCCAGTTCACCGTGCGGTCCGAGTAAGGCGACCGCACGGGTTCGATATGGGCGACATGGTCGTCACCGGGATCTCGGCACGGCAGACAGGGCATGATGATCTACGTCTCGGTCGTCCAGTTGCTGAACAGCCTGCGTGCCTTTGTGCAGGGTGACGTCCGGTGCTCAGCTACATCGGTCTTCGACACCTCGTTCAAGCTTGTGGTGCGACGAAACAAGGAGGGTCTGTCGGTCGCCGGCGAGAACGGCGTGATCGCCCAGACAACCGCTCCGGAGCTGGCCTCCGCTGTGCTGCACGCAGCGCAGGCCCTTGGCCGCAGCCTTCCTCCGGAAGACACGTTCAGATTCGACTGGGAAAACGCCATCGCGGATTTTCGTCCCCTCGTGCCAAGCAGGAAGGGCTGAGGGGCAGATGCCGGGAGCGCGATACCTACTACCAGCCGAGTGATTACACCATCGATGCACCTCTGTGGCGGGCCGATGATCGGACTTACCCCTCGATAGGGTAGAGCCCTTCCGGGTTTTGGCGCGGGTCGCCGATAGGTGCCGTACGAAACCGACTGCGGCTACGGCGTCGGCCAGGTGACCGACGGCATGCGCCTGGCCGGTCACGAGAAGCCGGGCGAGACCAGCCTGTCCCCGTCCGTGCAGAAGCTCGTCGCGATCGACTACGCGACGAACGTCGCCGCCTCCCTGAAGATCCTCGTCGACAAATGGAACGAGGTCCACAAGGACGGCCAGAAGATCACCGTGAACAACGATGATCCGTCGAAGGTGGAGAACTGGTTCACGTTCTCTTCGTCGCCGCTCGCGCCCAGCGCCGTCACGAAGCCGACGCTCGTCCACGCCCTGGCCCTGTGTCACGCGTAGGCGGCCAGCAGGCGCTTGTCCCTGCTGCCGTCGACCTCGTGGTGCTCCCCGGTCATCCAGGCAGCCGCACGACAGACGCGTGGCATAGCCGAAGAACGTGGCGCCGACGGATCCGCACTGAGGGCACATGGTCCACTGGTAGGGCTCGTCGTCGTAGGTACGTGCCGCCGGCTTCGATCAACTGCCAGGGCCCGTACTCATCGTTCGGGAAGAGCAGCCCTTCGGCCCGTAGAGGCAGCCCCTGCCACTCCTCCGGCACGTCCACGGGCAGACAGCGCTCGGCTTTGTCCGGCTCCTTCCGCCAGACGCGGACCGGATGTACATGGAACTGGACTCGACTGACGCTGACACGCTGGTCGTGTCCCGGCACAAGGGCATCCTGGAGGCTTTGGCGGCCTATCCGTACGAGGCTGCGGCCCTGCTGTGGCTGGCTCTGATGCAGGCGGAGGTGCTGCGACCCCACGGCCCGAAGATGAACAATTTCGGGCTGGCGCTGATCCTCATGCCGCTCGACTTTCTGGCCGTCGGCGAGGTCGGCGAAGCTGTCGAGCGGCTCATCGCACGAGGTTTCCTCGAGCGAGCGGACGAGGACAGTGTCTACATCGACCCCGTCGCGATTCGCGTGATCGACCGGCGTGAACTGACCGCCCGATTCCTCATGGACTGGAACGCGGCGAAGGCCAGCGCGCCGACCCCGGGACCTCTTCCTGAGACAGCGGCGGAGTCATCCGCTGAGTAACGGGCGGGCCCGCCCCGGCCGGGCCGGTTCCTGAGAAGTTCCTGGGCTACTCGGCTTTCCACCGGGTGATGAGGTGCTCCTCCCAGCCTTTGAGCGGAGGCCAGGGGACGCCTCAGTCGGCGAGCTGCTCCCGGGTCCAGCCGCCGGCGGGAGTGCGGGCAAGTTCGTCTCCTCCGGGGAAGGGGCTATGCGCGTGGGGGAGGGTGCCGGACCGGTCTCCCCGGGGAGACGGTCGAGTGCGGGGGCATCACCGGGTCCGATGGAGTGCTGGGGCCGTTTGATGGTGGGGCCGGGCGGAGCCGGTAGGGGCGGCTATGCCATGTCCAGCCACGCTTGAGGATCAAGGAACACAGGCCCAACGTGTCCAGGGGCAGGGAATCGGCTGCGGTTATGACCTGCGGCCAGGTGAGTTCTCCCTGCGCATCGAGGGCGGCGGCCAGCGCCGTCTCCAGATCCGGGTCGACCGTGCGGTGTTCGAGCAGTCGGCGGGTGCGGTTGCCGTCCGTGGCCACGAGGCCCCAGCCCCTGGGCCGGCAGAATTCCTCGGCGGCCCGGTACTTGGCGACGTTGATGGCCATCGCCATTTCGTAGACTGGTTTGACCTCGATGAGGATGCAACGGCCCTCCACAGTCGCGGCCAGGAGATCCGGGTAGTAAGTGCGCTGTTGCCCGGCAAACTCGTAGCTGATGGCCAGGGGTTGTTCCTGGTAGTAGGCGATCTGCGGCGCGAAGCTGAGCAGTTGGATCACTCTCAGCTCTGTCTCTGACTCGTACGACACATCACGGTCCAGCTTCGGGCAATGCCACACTCCGAAGCGTCCCCGGTCGGTGTTCTCCTCCTTCCGTAGGGTTCCCAATTCAGTGCGTGGCGGGGCTGGTCCGGGCTCGCCGAACCAGGTGATCTCGCTGGCCAGCGCTTCCCAGCGTCGGCTGGCACGTTCGATACGTCGCTCCCGCGTCGCCTCACGACGGGCCGACTCGTGCCGCAGGAGGCGTATCGTCGTCGCCTCTGCCGCCAGGTTGTCCGCACGGACCTTGTCCGCGCCGGCTAACCGTGCCAGAAGGGGTATCGCCTGGCGAGGCGTGACCGAGGGCAGCAGCACATCTGACAGGTCGAGTAGCCGTTCCGCCGCCGACGGCCCTGCCTCGGGCGTAACCCGCTGCACACAGCTCAGCTCGGCCAGTACCCGTCGGAGCTTTCGCGAAGCCGGAGCGTCGGTTTTGGCCAGGCGGCGGATCGCCCTCGTCTGCAGTTGCCGAACTCTCTCCCGCGACACACCGAGGGTCTCTGCGACCTTCTCCAGGGTCTGGGCTGGTTGATCGTCAAGTCCCAGGCGACGGGAGAGGACCTCCCGGTCCCGCTCCGCGGGCATCTCATCCACGGCCGCAGCCACCAGCTCCCTCAGGACGAGCACCGTGTCGGCATCGCGTTCGGCGATCAGTGGCCAGTTGGCCGTCAGGCGCACGGCGCCCGGGCACACGCACTCAAGCAGCCAGTGATCCAGCAGCAGCACTTCGCCGTCGTGCCACAAACGCCGGGCCGCTGTCCGCCGTACGGCCACGGCCTTGGCCGCCAAGTCCTGAACCACTTCTCGGGCTAGGAAGACCTCGCGGCGCTCGGGACGCAGCACATGACCGGTCACCTGCTCCCAGTCCGCCAGCACCTCCGTCAAACTCGCCGCGGAGGACCCCCGGGGCTCGGCAGACGCGTGCCCCCTGTGACGCTCACGCCGTTCACGAAGACGCCGCTCGGCACCCACCTCCCGCCATGCGTAGCCAGGATCCGCGGCCAGCCGAGACCTCAGCCAATCCAGCGGATCGTCGACGGCCGAGCCGGACTGTAGAACGAACCGGTCCAGACGCGCATGGACACCGCCCGTCGTACGGCCGTGCCGTTCAGCGAGCTCGGACAGAGCCAGCCCTTCGCGCACACCTTCGACAAGCTGAGCGTCCTCCTCTTCGCTCCAGGCACGGCCACGCCTCGCCCCGGCCGCCTGATCCTGCACGCTCTCTCCCCCTTGGTTCGGGCCGTTGTGGGGGCAGTATGCCTGGTGGTGCTGACAACACGCCGCTGCAGACGTTGCCAGCGGTGTGCCCCGCCCAGGTGAGCACCGGGAGCCAGGCGCCGGTGCGCTGCTGTAGGGCAGGCCATCGGCGGGCCGGTTGACGGCTACGAGGGCTCCACAAGTTGCCCCGTCTTTGTGATCTTGCACTGGAAGAGGAAGAACGGGCCGCCAAGCTGGGACAGCACGGTGGGATGTTCGGTGAGGGCGATCGTCTGCTGACGGAAGCGCCAGCCCGTTCCGTATCGCGATGGCTGCAGGTCTGCCGGGTTGGTCTCCCATTCAGCCAGGTGCTGGACCAGGCGGCGAGGATCCCGGCGTCGTGCGCCGTCGTCATCGGCGAGGCCGGAGCCTCCTTCAGCACCGCGACGATGGTGTGCACGGTCTGGGCGCTGATCCAGGTTGTCGGCTTGCCGTCGGCGACGCTGGTCCCCAGCCGCACCAGGGTGTTCTCCAGCGGATCGGCCGTCCACGGCTTGCTGTTCGCGAGCGCCGGATCCTCGGTCAGCCAATTCAGCAGCACGCCGCACTCGATCCCGTTCAGCCCGACCCCGTCGCCGGCGAACAGAGCGTGGAAGAAGCGCAGCAGTACGTCACGGCGGCGTGGCTGCTGGCGCCGGAGCACGAGGCAGTGCCAGCACAGCCAGCGCATCGGGACGTAGGGGAGTTCCTCCGGGGACGGCGTGCGCCCGATCAGATCACCGTGCGCGTCGCCCACGCTCTTGCCTGTTGGCGCCTGTTCAGCTCTTCGTTGGGCGGTGGCGCGCTGTTCGACCCTGAGCTCGGCCTTGTCGATGGCGGTCGTGCGGCTGAGTTCCCTCGGTCGCCGGTCTCGGGTGTCGGCTGTACGCGCGCCCCCGCAACGGTCCCATCAATCCAAGGCCATGACATAGCTTTGAGTGATGCATGCTGCGTGTCTGCGGTGCGTGAGGTGCGAGAAAGGGGGAACCGTCCACGGCGTGCGGCGCGTATATGCCCCTCATTCCTTGGAAGTAACTCATATTTTGTGTGCTTGTAGGGCTGAAGTAAGGGCACCCGGTGGCCAGGAGGTTGATAACGATGGTTCCCCTGCTTCTGGTTCTTCTGCTGGCTCTGATCCTCTTCGGCGCGGGCTTCGCCCTGAAGGCACTGTGGTGGATCGCGGTGATCGTGCTCATCGTGTGGCTGCTCGGCTTCGTCGTCC
>NZ_JBEYEW010000056.1:0-21202 GCF_040634095.1 Streptomyces sp. NPDC007205 | reverse complement strand
GGACGGTCAGATCACCACGGATGCCGACCACGTACGCATGCCCCCGCACGGCCAGGGCGGCGCGGAAACCGACGCTCCACCCATAGCACGCGTCGGCCACCCCGGCCGGCGGCACCAGTCCCCATCCGGTCAGTTCGTCCAGGGCGTCCAGCGCGATGTGCCACTTCTCCCGATGCCCGACGCCCCGGGGCACGCCGGTCCACTGGCGCCGGACGGCGCCCTCGGCCCGGCCATCGGCTGCCGCCGGCACAGGGCCCGGCACGGGCGTCTTGTCTCGCTGGTCACAGTGTGTCAGTGATTGCTGATACGCCTGCAACGTCAGCGGGATTGGTCCCGCTCAGGGGCGATGTGGGGAGCGCGTCTCCAAGGCTACGCACCAGACCGGAGAGCTGGGTTGTGTCCTGCCGGGCGCGTGAGGGCGACGGCGAGACGCGGGGCCGAGACGGTGCCTTCGGCGTGCGGAGGAGTGCTTTCAGCAGGGGCTGCTTAGGACCCCACGGTTCGGGAGAGATGACCGGAAGTCGGACGGGTGGCATGTTGGCCACGGAGGTGTTGGTGATGACCTGGCGCGGCTGCGGGGAGGCGGTCGCCCGCTGGGAGGGGAGGGGCGCTGGCCGCTGCGCTGTCTTGTGCGACGTGCTCAACTTGCCTGCGGCCTCGGAGGAGATTTTCTTGCCCACCTGACGGACGCCCTTGCGAAGGGCGGCAACCACTGCCTTGGCTGATGATGCGGGCCGTGTCGATTGGACGCCTTGGAGACCGGTCAGATCGGCAAGGCCAGTGTCGCCCCCACGCGCTTCCGCGCTCATCGATGGATGTCCGAAGCCATAGGCGGAGTTCCACGCCAGGACATCGCGGAGATACTTCTCCGAGTGGTTGTAACTGAGGACAGCCTGGTTCAGCTGCAGGGGATCGTTGAGATCACGACTATTGGCGCACAGATAGGAAGCCGCCGAGGTGCTGGCGTCGAAGATATTGCTCGGATCAGCGGCGACGGTCGGCCGCGTTGTAATGCCCCAGCGCTTCCACGTCGGGGGGACGAATTGCATGGGGCCCACTGCTCGGTCCCACGCAGTGTTGCCATCGACTCTGCCTTGATCGGAATCACGCAGCGCGGCGAAGGGGGCACCGTCGAGCACCGGCCCAAAGATGGGTGACGCCGTGAAGCCGTCGCCGGTCAGCGAGCCTCCCCGTGCGTGATTGGACTCGACCTTTCCGATGGCAGCGAGCAGCGTCCACGACAGGTGGCAGCCCGGTGTCCGCTTCGACTGCTCGTAAGCGGCGCGGCGGTAGGCCATCAGGGCCAGAGCAGGGATGTCTTCCTGATCGGCGTCCATAGGGTACGTGGCCGAAACGACATCCGCTTCTTGTGTTTTATGTTTTTCGCTCTTGTGGTGGGAATGCTTCTTGAGGATCGGCAGGGGTGTATTGGTTGCCGTGTCCGACGGAGCAGGGGCAGGCAGGCTTTGCCGTGTCTGTACCGACGGAGGGTATGCCGCAGCACTCGTCTTGGGTGGCGAGAATGACGACAACGACGTGGTGACAGCCCCCGCAGCGCAGGCCACAACCGTTCCCATCATGATGACTTGCCGGGCTCGACGGCTGTGTTCTTTTGCGGCATGTGACTCTTGGCGCTCACCAGAGGATGAACTGACGTCAGACATGGCAATCTCTCCACTCGTACAGTATTTCTCGGCTGCCCGCTTATCACGTGCTTTCCTCGCTGTTTTGCCTAGAGGGTGGCAGCCGGTGGATATGACTCGATGAAGGCGGAGTGACGCGAATTCTCACTCTGTCGGACCGCCGTGAACCTTCAGGTAGGAGTATTATCCAACCCCCATCGCGCAGCACTGTTGTGCCCAGCCGCAGCTCGAACGCCCTGCGGATTTCAATGTTTTCCGTTCGTTGCACAACCGCCGCACAGACGCGTCATGTTCGAGCTGATGGGACGTCTGTCTTTTAAACGGCGTCGCCCCGAACGGCTTCCGCTCGACGGCGGCGGTGTCGTAGACAGCGGGACATCAAGAGGGAGAATCGACCATGTACGGAGGCATCGGCGGGGGCTTGGGCGGCGTCGTCGGGGGAGGTGGCGCGATGGCAGGGACCGGTGTGGGGCAGACAAGCATGCTCATCCTGACGGCAGTTGGATTGATCGTCGTCGGCGCCTTGTTATTGCGGTCCCAGTCGCTGAAGCACCGCCGGAACAAGCGCCAGTGAACGGCAGTGCCGGGGACCGGTTGCAGCAACCGGTCCCCGGCACCGTCGCTCTCGCTACAGGCCCCGCGCCTGCTCGCCCGTTGCCGCGTATTCCGTCCGCGCCTGCTCAGGGGACGCCGCGTATTCCCTCTGCGTTTGCTCTGGAATCGCTGCGTATTCTCTCCGAAACAGCAGACAGAGACAGAGCGCGGCCAACGGCATGCACAGAGCAGTCAGAAAGTCCACGAAGATCATGTGCTTGTGAAGCTCGGAGGCTCCCTCGGTCAGTACCACGGTCCAGAACTGGAGCACCAGGGCGAGTACCAGGCACACTGTCATCCGGCCCACCGCCCGTGCCGAATTTCGGGCCCAGGTCCGGCTGGCGAGTACGGCGCCGAGCGCCAGGGTGACGAGCCAGAGCAGCGGAATGAGGGCCGGCATCACATTGAAACTGTCGAAGATCTCGCTCACCACCGCGATCCGGTGCTCCTTGGCGTAAGGCGCATGACCGGAGCCGGCCGGATAGGAGCCGAGGTACTCGAGGTTCAGTCGGGTCATCCCCTGCACTCCGCGAGCCCCCATGGCAACCACCCGACTGGGGTTCTCCAGGGAGTGCAGCACGATCTTGGCCGGTGTGACGTTCCTCTTGTAGTCGTCCCAATACGGCGTCGTGGCAGCGGAGTTCTCATCGATCATGTTGGTGTTCATGGCGGAGATGAGCCGAGGATCGGCGCCCAGTGCCCGCAGATCCCCCACGGGATCTAGGCTGTGCGGCAGCATCTCTTTGAACACGGCGTCGTACCAGACGAGTTCGTTGAGCCGCTTGGGCTGTGATGCGGCGAATGCGGCGCCGACCCCGCAGAGCAGGACGCAAGCGATCAGCGCAGGCCAGCGCAACGCCAGCCACCGCGTGAACCGCTGTTGGCGGCCATCACCGGAGTTCGCCGGGTTCTTGCCCTTCTGCTGCACGCTCGGCCGCCATAGCAGCGCGAGCATGGTTACCGGAAGCAGGGAGATCAACTGGGGCTTGGACGTCATGGCGAAGAGCACGGCGACAGTGGTCAGCGCGATTCCGCCCAGCGACGAGGTCGGGCGCCGCCACAGCAGGAGCAGGGACGGACAGAGCAGAAGAAGGCTCACCAGTCCGGCCGGCTCGCTGAAAGGCGAGATGAAGAAGTCCGCGAACGCCGCGTCGCATACGACCATGCCGAAGCCGGCGGTCGCCACAAGCCGCAACCACACAGGGCCCGGCAGCAGCACAACCAGCAAGGCGATGATCACACCGAAGGCCGACGCGAGCAGCAGCCCGACCGCTCTCAGGTCGAGTGCACCGGGCAGTCCGAGTACCGGCGTCAGGGCCTTGGCGAGCCCCAGCACCAACTGCTGCGACGAGTAATACGGTTCGCCCGAACCCACCGCACCACATGTCTCCCCGTACCAGGTGTGGGGCACCCACGTCGGATAGACGTAGGCCGATGGCGCGGCGTCCCAGGGGTGGTTGCTCACCACGCCGAACACGCAGAGCAGCCGGTCGGCGTCTCCGTTGTCCCCCATACCGACCACCCCGCCCAGCAGCAGGCGCAGCAGCATCACGACCGTCCAGACAACCCCCGCGATCGCGGCTGCCGTTCGCACCGCCCGGCGGCTGGGTTCTCCAGCCGCCAGACGGCGTACCGAGGCCTTGGCCAGAGCAGCGCGTGCATAGTACGTGGTCATGCCCGTCCCTTCGCTCTCCCGCTGAGGGTGCCGACGATGGCCGTGCCCGGTTGGGCCGGGCCGACACCGCACTTCACCGTCCTGATGCCCTTCTCCCATTCGTCCCTGCCCGGCGTCTTGGCCTTGATCGCGAGATCTGGTGCGCGTTGCAGCCGTTCGTGAAGGAACTCCTCCACGAACGGCTTGCATACTTTGGCCGCTGCCGACTGGACGTCCGTGAAGGGCACCCTTCCGTCAAGGTCGAGCCAGGCATTGACCTCCTCGCGGTCATGCCCTTGATCGCAGGTGACGGCCATGTCGCCGTACTCGCAGTCGCGTACGGCCGATGACTCGGGCTTCTTCAGCACGTTGCGCAGCGGGAATGCCACGAGAGGCCCCTGCTTGGCCTCACGAACCGGGGGCACAGCGTCGCAACGCAGGGTGCGCACGCCTCTGGCCCATTCCGCTCGGGTCGGGTACCTCGGCCAGATGGAGAATGACGTGGTGTCCCGTGGCCCGGCGCCCAGATACTGCCTGAGCACCTGGACGTCGCACCGGTCCAGCGCGTACGCGTGCAGTTGCTCCGGGTCGGGCCGTTCCGGGTAGGTGGCGAATTGACCTTCGAAGGAGGTCACCTGGAAGGTCTCGCTGCGGTGTGGCCGGTCACAGGGCACGGGCGGCGCGATATCGCTGGGCTGGACCATTTCCAACTGTGTGCGGAAGGTGTGGCAGCTGCCCACGGCCTGCATGACTGTCGGCACGGCCGCAGGTGCCGAATTGGCAACCGTGCAGCCGGTCAACAACACGAGCCCGGCAGCACCCAGCTGAACAGGATATTTGCGCATGTCCATCATCTCGTGTGTCGCGGAATGGAGTGGTCGCAGGTGCGTCAAGCGTCTTTGGCGACCGGCTGACCGAGGGCGAAAACCTCGGCGTTGCGTCGCGTCTTGGCCCAGCCAACGCGGCCGATTAACAACCGTCCGAGGGCGCGCCAGGCGATGACGTAGAAAAGGTAGATCATCGTCGCATAGGCAATACCCCAGCCGAGGCACCGGAGCAGTCCGAGTGAGGGTTCACAGTGCCGGTGGTACAGATAGCCCCAGACCGCGAACTGCGTGATACCGAAGACCAGATAGAGCGAGAACTCGACGGCACCGCCGGTCCGGAGGAAGGTCAGGGTCGGCTCGGGATACAGCACCAGATTGTTCAGGAAGATCAGGATCGGCAGCGGGTAGATCACCGTTCCCACCAGCCATAGCCAGGGCTGGACCAGGTAGTACGAGATTTCCACGACCCCGGAGTTGGTCAGATGCGGTGAGCGCCACGCCTTGGACAGGTAGCGCATGCACTGCATAGTTCCCTGGCACCAACGAGTCCGCTGCGTCATGAAGCGAGGCAGGCTGTACAGCGCCTCCTGGTCCACCCAGGCCTCGGTGGCGTAGCCGGTGCGGTAGCCCGCCAGCATGATGTGCAGACCGAGCTCGAAGTCCTCCAGCAGCGAGCCGCGCCAGGGCTCACGGTCGTGGCCTGCGAGTTCATCCAGCGCACTCATCCGGCTCAGCTGGCCGTTCCCACCCATGCACACGCTCTTTGTCGTGCGGCGGGAAATCTGAATGGCGGAGATCGCCGCCCGGAACTCGATGTCCTGTAGCCGCACGAGCGTACGGCCGAACCAGTTCTGCAGCTTGGTCCCGTCCGGCAACGGCTCACGGATGTTCCGGTTGACCATGCGGACCTCGATCTGCACGGCGCCCATCTCGGCATCACCGAACAGGCTCGGCCCCGCGCATACGTCGAGGGCGTTGATGGACGGACGTGCGTCCGCGTCGAAGACAGCCACGATGACAGAGGTTCGGTTCACGTCGGCCGGCAGCCAGTCGTCGAGGGCCTTGTATGCGGCGTTCAGCGCGTGACTCTTGCCAGTACGGGCGTGCGGGCGGCGCCGCCGCACCAGGTGCACATACGGTGAACGCTTGGCATGGTCGTGGACGATGGCCGCGGTCTCGTCCTCGGAGTCATCGTCGATGACCCACAGGTGCACGTCGGGGAAATACTCGCGGAGATAGTGGAGAGTGCCACCGATCACGCTCTCCTCGTCTCTGCATGGGATGAAGAAGTGCCATGAGAAGTCATTCGCGTCGCCCGGCGGTTGTGGTTTGGTGCGTAGGTATGCGATGACCAGCAGGATCACGTAGAGGGTGAAAGTTGCGCTGATGACGAGGGCCAAGGCCATCGCCAGGCCGACGAAGCCGCTCTCTTGGAAATGGTTCACTGTGAGGATCCGTTCAGCCGGCCGTCCCGCTGCGGCCGTCGCATCGCGACGAGCAGCAAAGCCGTCACCGAGGCGGCCACACCCACCAGACTGAGGAGGGAGCCGACTACGGCGTGCGCCCAGCCGAAGCCCTCCTCTCCCCATCTCTGGGAAAATGATGCGATCAAACCGATGCGTACCTGGTTCGTCGCGATGAGCAAGGCAGCTCCGATGCCTGTTCCCGCGAGAATGCGGGAAACGGTGGAGCGCCGGCTGAGCATGAAGCCGGCGCCCACCAGGAGAAGCGGGATGATCAGCATCGCCGAGCTGCACCCTGCTGTGATCCGCAGGCCCATCGCGTGCGGCGTGCCGAGACCGAAGAAGGTCACCGCCTCACCCCAGTCCAAAGCGGTGGTTCCCGTAGTGACCAGCCCGATGACGTGCTCGCCCGCCGCGGCCTCGGCCGAACGGAACCACTCGTTGAAGCCGAAGAGCGCACCAGCGGTGAGGAGCAGAACAGTTGCGAGTACGAGCCGGAGGTAGGGCGGCTGAGATGGCCGTGATGTTCCGAGACCGAGGGTCGGCACCGGTGGCTGCCCATCAGCGGGAAGCACACTCACCTGCGGCCCGGGGCGACGAGATGTCGGATTCGGGTGCACTCTCAGGCCTTTCTGACACAGCGACGCCCGCTGCCCGGACGCCTCTCGCACGAAAGGAGGGCTCGAGGGGCGAACGATGACGCCAGGCGAGGACAAATTCAGCACAGTAATGCGGCACATGGATTACGGAGCAAACGGCGCGCCCGCGCGGGGTACGGACCGGCGTCTGCTGCCGTGTTCCTGGAGAACGGGCACTGGAGGGACGTTCGGCTTCACCGCGGGAGACCGTTTCACCTGCGGTGTTCCCGTTGTTCCGGTGTTCCCGGTCACCAGCAGCAGGGAAAGAGCCGTGCAGGAGTGTGCTGGCTGGTGCCTGCCCGGATTCTGTGCTCAGCGGCGGGATGACCCGTGCCTGTGACGCTTGACGGGAAATACATTCTGCTTGAATTCTCCAACAAGATTGCCTGGATTCTCGAATTCGACCGCGATGTATCTCTCGTAGTGGCCGGGCTTGCCTCCAACTGCCCGTGCGGCTCCGATGCGTGTGCTTTCCTTCCACACCAATTGCGTGAAATGACCGGTCCGGGCGCTGAAGCCGGCGGAATTGAAATCATAGTCCGAGACCTCTGCGTACCATCGGTCAACGGCGTTGCGTGCATCGACGGATCCGGAAGGCTTGCGGCTGGCACTGGCCCAGTAGAGAACTTCCCCCGTCCGCGATCGAAGCCCTTTGTGACCCTTGCCCAGTCTGTGCCCCTGCGACACCTCCAGCAGTCTCGACTTCGCGTATTTGGTGAGGTTGTCGTCGAGGCGCACCGGAGGAACGCCATGCCTGGCTCGAACCGCGTTCACGGTGAGCACGATTTGCTTGAGGAAGGCGTTGTCGGTCGCATCTTGAAAATCTCTGGGCTTTGAAATAGGCAATGCTGAGGCACTCAGGAGCCCGACAGCTCCGAGGAGTGAACCCACTTTGCTTAGCACCTACCCTCCATTTGCTAATGTCTCCACCGTCGGTCAGGCGAGTCACTACCGGCTCATTCACGCCAGGGGTCCCTTACCGCTTCCCCCGCCCTCCGCCTTCCAAGCAAGGGGCACCTCCTGTCATCTATTGTATTGATAGAGCTCACGGAGTCGGGCGGCTTGCGTGTCGCGGGTGTGACTGTGGAAGGCGCGCCTGGCGCTCTCGGAATGCACATGGCGATCGGCGGGGGATTTAAGGAGACGCTGGACCGTAGCGGCCAGATCCTCGGGATGGGGAGCGAGACCGGGAAGCCGGAGAGCTTGGAGTGTGGGAATCGATCGGGCGGCGATGGGTAAACCCACCTGTGTTGCCTGCAGCAGAGTGTCGCAGCTCCCTTCCCACGCCGCCGTATGCACATATACATCGGCTTTTTGCAGCAGTCGGAGTACGTTCCTTCGAGGCAGTTGGCCTGTGACACAGACTCCTACCTTCTCAAGGAGGCGTCGATAACGAGGTTCGCCTTCACCGATCCACATCCACGTGGTGTCTGTTTTGGCCGCGGCCACCGCAGCCTGAAAGAAAGCCGGATCTCGCTGAGGGCCCAGCGGACCCATGGCCACCGCGATGGGCGCTTTCGCCGGAGGTGATGACCCCTGCGACAGACCGAGGGCGTTGCCGTACGGCACATTGGGTACGTGAACGATTCTTCCGGTGCGGTGCAGACGAGCGGCCAGATGTCCTTCGCGAACATTGCATACGGCGACTGTGCCGGTACGTGGTGCGAGCAGGTACTCGCAGGTGACATTCAGGATTCGCGAAGCCCTGGTGAGATCCCGGCGCTCGAACGTGTAGCAGTGCGGACTGTACACGATGCATTCTGTCGGGATCCGGGGCGCAAGGCGGACGTATGCGCCGGCGTTGAAAGAGTGTGCATGTACCCAAGTGGGCTTGACTGCGAAATATGCTTCGGTGATGGCGCGTACGCGTGCTCGATGCCCGGTGGGTAAGGAGGCAATTCCAGCAGGCTGGGCGCCCGGGGAAAGCCTCAACGGCTTACAGGATTCCCAACCCACCAGCAGCCAATGCTCCATATGCCCCATAGCAGTGAGATATTCATTCAGGGCAATGGAGACATCCTCGTCAAGTGGATCAACAATGTGCAGCACCCGGTCCCGGGGGTGGTCGAAATCACAGGATGCGTTTCTCATCGATTAGATCTCCGGGGAGTCGCAGTGCATGGCATAGCACCCATAGCACATTGGCGATCGTCTGATGATAAGCGGCACCCGTGGCGCCTCATGCGTACGCAAGTTGGCGTACTCCTCAGTGCTTCTGCCGAGAGTCAGGGACCGATCTCGCACCCGCGGCGGTCATGCTGCGGCGGTCGGGGCGCAGGAGAGGGCTCGAGCGTGCCGACCGTGATCGTGACGAGGGCTTCCTGCGGGCGGTCACCTGTCTGGATGGCCGACCGTCATGGGGGGGAAGCGTGAGGATCTAATACGCAAACCCCTTTCCGACGATGCATGGGAAGGGCCCCTTCAATCCGATAGGTGAGTAAGACATATGAAGAAGCACTCAAGGCGGATGCTTGGCATCGCGCTCACGGTGGGCGGTGCTGCCGGCGCGTTGGGGCTGCTGGCTGCTCCGCAAGCCGTAGCGGCTGCGAGCGGTGCCGATCTGTCCGTCGCCAAAGCCGGTCCGGCGCTGGAGAATGCGGGAGACGCGGTGAAGTACGAGATCGTGGTCACGAACTACGGTCCCGACGCGTCAACCGGGTGGACGCTCACCGACCAGGTCCCGACGGGACTGCTCAACGCCAGTGTCAGTAGCTCAGACGCCAATTGCGGAATGAACGGCGGCACCATCGTGTGCCAGGGCGGCGGTTTAGCCGCCAATTCCAGCGCCATCGTCTACGTCACTGGCACTGCCGGCCCGAACGGTTTTCGGCTGACGAACACCGTCACCGTGGATGGAGCCGATCCGGACCCCTACACTGACAACAACGTTTCCTCTGCCAACACGAACATCCTGGCGATTCCCATGATCGATCCGACGGTCGGAGCGGCAACTGCCGCAGCCGCTGCCATCACCACCACGGGTGTGGTTCTCCGCCGCCGTCGGCGCATCGGGGGCGCCGCCCTCTAACAGTCTCCTCGCCAGGCGCTTCAGCGGGGCACACCGGGGCTGTAGGGCTCAAGAGGACAGCACGAAAGGGATCAGTGCTCAAAACTGGTCCCGGCCCGGGGCCCGCCTTTGGGCACTATGTGTCCCGCGAAGCAGTCCTGGTGCCAGCCCATGACAGATGGCGTCAAGGATGCCGCGTCATGACCCACGGCAGGAGGTGTTGTCTCGTTGCCGGGGGACGACCATGGCGTGGGCGCTGACCTGAGGTGGCTGGTCTTGTGAAAGCCGCGGAGGGTGGGTGACCTGCTGCTTCTGCAATGACATTTTCCGTTGCTTCGACGCAGCAACATAGCAAATGCTGAGGTATGCGCAGAGGAAGGCCACAAAGAGGGACCAGGAGAGCACGAGGGTCGTAATGACGTATTTCATGATCGGTGACCATTCTCCGGTAAAGGGAAAGCATCGCTGATCAGCTTGGCATCGACTCAGTGGTGCCAGAATCGTTCCCCATCGCGGGGTGCGACGGGCTCATTCGTGTGCGCAGTACATGACCGGGGTTCTCCGTCGGCCACACATGAACATCACCTGGACGCCACTGGGACGCATAGTCGGAGGCGCCTTTAGCCATGCGATGATGGATTTCTTATATCCCTCCTCGAGGTTTAGTCGGTGCAGCTCATGGGGGCTGAACAGGCCGAACTGCTGGTGCTCGCCGCTCAGTACGGGTTCGGCATGAGGTGTCAGCACGGGACACCCGTACGTGACTGTGAGGACACTGCGGCCGGGCGCCCGCTCAGATGACCAGACGTCCAGGAGGGGGCCGGCCACCGTCTTCCAACCTGATTCCTCGGCGATTTCACGCACCACGCACTGCTCTGGTGTTTCACCCAGCTCAAGGCGTCCTCCGGGTAGTTCCCACTCATCGCGTTCATTCAGTAAAAGAAGGACACGCAGATCAAGACTTAGGGTCACCCCCCTGACGTTCACTGAGTAGGCAGGTCGTGCGTGGGTCATCGTAGTCCTTCAACGCTGTGCTGGCCCGTAAAGAAGCGAGTTGAACTAAAATTCGAATTTATTCAGATAATAGGTGCGCGTAGGTTGCTGAGCCAAGTGCTACCGACCATCACCAATAGAGGCGGTGATTACCTCAAGCTCCGCTTCGGTGAAGGAGGTCTGCTCCGCTGCGGCGCACAACTCGTCTAGTTGTGCAGGGGATTCGGGGGTGATGATGGCTGACGACACACGACGGTCCCGTAATACCCAGCTCAGAGCCAACTGTGCGAGGGTCTGACCCCGAGCCGAGGCGACCGTTTTCAGGAGGTCGAGATCAGTGTGGTCTCTCATTGGCCACATCAATTGGTCTCGATGGCTATTCACATTCCGGAACGTCTTCGTGTCGAGTAATCCGTTCGCCAAAGGGTTGTCGGCCACGAAACTGACTCGATAGAAATCGAGGACGTCCAGAAGCGCTTCTTCCGCCCATCGGTTGAGTACCGAAAAGGAACCTTGACAAACGATGGGGGAACTGCCCAGCTCATAAAGGATCTCAATGGCTCGGCGGGCCATCGTCGGCGCGTAGCCGGCGAGCCCGATATAGAATGCTTTCCCCTGGTTCACTGCCGAAACCAAGGCTCCCATGGTTTCTTCGAGAGGAGTGCTCGGATCATAGCGATCCGAGTAAAGGATGTCGACGTACTCCAGCGATAGTCCACGCAGAACGGAGTCGAGTGATGACATCAATTGCTTGCGAGAGCCGAAGCCGAATGACTGTCCCTGCCGGGTTCCAAACCCTACGTGCGCTGCCAGCACGATCTCATCACGCTGGCGGCGAAGGCCTGCCAGTGCATCATTCATGCGTCTGCTGGACACTGACCTCCGCGCCATCCAGGAAGCGGGCAGGTCGAAGTGGGAGATGCCACGATCGAAAGCTCGTTGTGCCAGGGTTTTCCGTAGACCGGGCTGACGCCTGTTGCTGGCGCTGAGCGGCACGCACAGAGAGATGGCCGACACATGAAGACCGCTGTAGCCGCAACGGCGGTAGGGCATGTGCGGCGTACGGGATAGGGCGGATTCATAAGCCAAGAGTTCCCCCTGCATGTGAGCAGTCCGTTCATTTCGACGGCAATGTTCAGGCACTGTCGATCGGTACAGATGCCGGTGGGTGCCCGTGATGGGAGGTGCACTTCATATCGAGGAGAGGAACTCATGACCGATACATGACGGCGTGCGCACCAGACAAGGTGATGCGGGCCAAGGAGTGGCCCCGTACGGGCGGCGCTCCGCGGAGTGTGGCGCTGTGAGCCTGGTCAGCTGCCAGGCCGGCGGTGCGATCTCTGCGCTGATCGAGTGGTATTTGACCAGCTGGCAGCACGGTGGTTCGTAGCGTGATGTCATCCCTGCCTGCTCCAGGCGGTGGCATCTTCTGCCAAACGCACGGCGTGGAGTGACGTCAGGGAGAGATCGAGGCCCTATAAAGGGGTGGCAATCCGCCGCTGCGATCATGGGAGCCAACGCGTTGATGTCCTGGATCGACTCCTCGCCCCTTCTTGAATTGTACCGTGATCCTAGCCATCGTCCTTCCTCGGTCCAGTGCTGAGCAATCCCATCGAGGGCACGAACTCCATGGTTCTTCCATCAGTGGCTGATGCGTCGGTCCCGAATTGGCTGGACGCCGTTTTTTGTATACGTGCCGTGCGGAAACGAGCTGAGTCAGTCTTTCGAAATATATTTAATGGTCTTCTTCGAGCCTCGGCTTTGACGATTGATACGTAGCCTGGCATGGCGGCTCGCGCGATTTACCACAAGAAGAATTAAGTGGACTTCGCGAGCCGTGCACGTCCCTTTGGTGCATATCTAGTCGAGATCGAGGCCGACCGTCAGGTTTGCTCGCGGCGAGCCCTCATTCAGGAGCCGTCATGTCATATTCAACTGGACAAAGCACGCCGCAGGTCGGTCGTTCGGGCGGTGTCACTGCTTCCGGACGCGAAGCAGTGGAGTCCAGCGATCAGGAATTGGCTCAATCAGTGCGCGACGGTGACACAGAAGCCTTCGGCGTGCTTTTCCTCCGTCACAGAAATGCTGCCACTCGGCTTGCGTCGATGTACGCCGATGATGCGCACACTGTACAGGATTTCGTCGCCGAAGCATTTTCACGTGTGCTGCAAGCGCTCAGATCAGGCGGCGGTCCGTCCAGTTCCTTTCGAAGCTATCTGCTGAAGGTCTTGCGCAACGTGGTGGCCGAATGGGGGAGGAACGCCGGTCGGCAGGTATACGTGCCAGATGTCAGCCCTTATGAGATGGAGTATGCAGAGTCGGCTGGATGCGAAGCTCTCAAGAATTATGAATACGGGTTGGTGATAGAGGCGCTTACGTCCTTGTCCGAGCGATGGAGAACCGTTCTGTGGTGCACTGTTGTGCAATCTCAGCAGCCTGCCGCGCTCGCCAACATGATGGGTGCCAGTCCAAACGGCGTCGCAGCTCTGGCCTACAGGGCGAAAGAAGGGTTACGGCAAGCATATTTGAGTGTTCATTTGGATCAGAGGAGATGTCCCGGCCAGTGCTCCTATTTTGTGAGCCGGCTGGCCGCATTTTCCCGAGGGCGGCTCGGTGAACGCGCATCGGAGGAGGTGAGGCTGCACGTCAAGGGATGCGATTCGTGCGGAGATCTCTATCAAGAGGTCAATGAGTTGAATCAGTTCTTCCGAGTCTGAGATTGTCGAAGATGGCGCGTGCGCGCGTCAGCCATCCTAAGTGATTACTGGAGCTGATCATTCGTGTATGAAGAAAATGACATCGCGGTAGTACTGGGCACCCGCCCGGAAATCATCAAACTGGCCGGAGTCATCCGGAACCTGGGGGCGCGTGCCTCGATTCTGTATACCGGGCAGCACTATGATGCAGAACTGTCTGAGAGTTTCTTTCACACATTCAAACTGCCGCCGCCGGATTTACTGCTGAGTGGCATCAGCGGGTCACATCGCAGTATTCAAATCTCGAGTGCCACTTATCAGCTGGCTGACTATTTCCGGCAGACGCGACCGAGGCTGGTGATTGTTCAGGGCGATACAAACTCCACGTTGGCTGGAGCACAAGCAGCCAACTATTGCGGGATCCCGGTGCTTCATGTCGAAGCCGGCCTTCGTTCCAATGACCGTTCCATGCCAGAGGAAATCAACAGGCGCCTGGTGTCTGTGTTGGCGGACATTCATTGCGCGCCGACGTCGTGGAATGCTGCGAACCTGGTTTCCGAAGGGATCCCCTTGTACGCTGTCCGCGTCACCGGAAATACCATCGTGGAAGCTACATGCGAGTCGCTGCCCGGGCTTGAGGAATCTCGAGAGATCCTTGCGAGATATGGGCTCTGTGAGAATGAATTCATTCTCACAACGATCCATCGGCCGGAGAACACTGACGACCCTGAGAGGCTCGCGGAAATCCTGGACTCATTGGCCGAAGCTCCCATCCCAGTGCTCTTTCCGGTCCATCCCCGGACGGCTGCCAGCGCTCACGGCTTTGGTTTGACGGAGCGACTTTCGATGGTTCGGCACGTTCCGCCCATGGATTATTCCACGTTCCTTGCATTGGCGAGTCAGGCTCGCCTGCTGATTTCAGACTCCGGTGGGATTCAGGAGGAGTGCACAATTATCAAGAAGCCTCTGATTGTGGTGAGGCGAAACACTGAGCGGCCTGAAGCGATTGCAGCAGGGTTCGCCGTACGGGTGAGTCATCGGCGTGAGATTTCTGAGGAGATCGCCCGAATCCTGACGATGAGTGAGCTGGCGCGCGCTCTGGTCAACAGGCCCTGCCCCTTTGGCGATGGAAAGGCCAGCGAGCGCATCACGGAGATTGCCCTGACCATGGCGGAGGGCGGGGCTCTTCCACCGAGTCAGGCATTCGGTGAATTCTCGTACTCCCCTGAACTGCACGGCACTCATGGCGGGGCCGCGGGAAGGACACTGCGTCGTTCCCCGGTTGAGGGGGGCTCGCTCGCACAATAGACGTGCGCTCGCCGGCAGCCACAGAGTGGAGTAGGGGCTCGTGCCCGCCGGCGATCGCGGTCAATTTCCGGCTATCGACGCGACGCAGCTCTCTCGCGTCGGTAAAGAATGGCCCCCCCGGTCAGCAGGGCGGCAGCAGCGGCTGATCCTGTGAGCAGCACTTCAGTTCCAGTGCTGGCCATTCCGGCCCTCGGGACGGGGGGAGCGGCAGATACCGGGGCGGCCGGGCCGTGATTCAGCGTGACAGGTGCGATCGGAGTGCCGGGAAGTGCGGGGCCCATGAAGGCTCGAGTACGGGGACCACGTCCAGGGGAGGCGGGTGCTGTGGGGATGCTTGAGACTTGCTGCGTGGTCTGGCGTCGTGATGGGGTGGCCGCCTTTGCCGGGGCAGCCGGGAGTACTGAGGCGTGATGCCCCGGCGCCAACGGCGTTGAAGTGCTCGACGCTGACGGTCGTGTGCGGGGCAGAGACGGTTGCGAGGTGGTGGAGCCGTGGCGTGTCGGCTGCGGTGCTGTTGGCGTGGAGGGGGCTTGGTATGCGGGTTGCGAGGTGCTGGGCAAGAGGGGGGTGGTGGAAGCCGCCACGAGGTCTGCAGGCAAGTCGATTGCCTGGCGGGTGGGTGCGAGGGGGGATGAGGTGGTCAGCGCGGAGAGAGGTGCCGGAGGTGCCGAAACCACAGGTGCCCAAACCTGAGGTGCCGTCTGAGAGGTGAGGTCCTTCTGGGTTGGCTCGGCCGTTGTCGGTGTGGCCGCAGGACGGCCCGACGGCAGAGGTGCCGTCGGTGCAGCAGGAGTCTCAGTGGTCGAGCCCGTCGGAGTGATCGGGCTCAGGTCCGGCGACGGTGCTGTCCTCGGAGCCGTGGGGCTGTGACCCGGCGGCGTGAGCCGGCCGTTGCACGGGGGCCGATGTGCGTCATGGCCTTCGGTGCCGTTCCTCTGGTCGGACCGGGCCGGGGGGGTGGACGCATGCGCGCAAGTACTGGACGAGGCAGCATGCTGTTGCGCGATCGCGGCGACGGCCATGTCACAGACGTTCGCCGGCAGCTCCGACGGAAGCTCCACTGTGTTGCCCGACAGAACGTCGGGCAAGTCGAGGGTAGAGCTTTGCAGCTGGGCGGCAGCCTGCGCCTCGGAGCCGCATACCAGGACGCTTGTCGCGGCGGCGGCGATGACCATGCGCCTGCTCAGGGTTTTTCGCACTGTCGTTGTCTTCCTACTCGAAGAAGGTAGAAGTCGGCCTCGGGGCCAGTAGTGAGGCACGAGTCGATACCGATAAGCACGCCTGACCGGTGGGTGATGGGGTCAGGAGTTGATATCGGTGCCGATCGTCAGGCTCTGCTGGTCGGCCGGTTTGTCGCACAGGCTCATGTGGATGGCCTGGAGCTGGCCCTTGCTGAGCCACAGCCGAGAGCCGTCTTCCTCCTGTGCGTCACCTGCTTCCCCTTCTTGTTTCTCAAGGGCCATGGACCGTCATGGTTTAAGCCGAGCGAGTCGCAGTGTGAGCGTCCCGCACCATGGCCTGCGGGCTGTAAACGAGTGAAGAGGGCTTAAGAAACCGATGGATTACTGCACCGCCGGGGAATTCACTCTTGTCGTTCGTGGAGGCCGGTGCCGTGCGAGCGATGGAGCAGAAAGGATCTTTCGTTAAGTCACTAAATATCGTCGCGCGGCGACACCGCCATCAGTGGTTGGGCAGGCCGCCCCCTCCAGTCCAGACTGTCCGGACTCGACGAGCGGGAGACCGTCTGGCGGTGCTGGAGCAGCGCACGCTCGGGGCGCGCGTGGCGATGCGAGACCGACGATCCCCATCAAATTACCCTGTTTCGGACTTCATGTAATGGGGGAGGCGAAATTGACGCTTGTACGAGCTCATCGATCATTCGGCCGGTCCGGCCCCAAAGCGGAGAACGACTATGGACATCACTCTTGAGCAGCCGGTCCGCGCTCGTCTGGTCACCTTAGAGGACGCGGGGTGCCCGGCCGCCGCTACGCTCCGGTACACCTCCAGGGACCCGTTGGCCATCCACATGGACTTCCCGGCCGAGCTCTCACTCACCGGTGCTGACATCACTTGGTCCTTCGCCCGAGACCTGCTGTGGGCAGGCCTGACAGCCGTGGTCGGCGAGGGTGACGTCCATATCTGGCCATGCGCTCGGTCCACCACAGTGCTTGAGTTCTACGGGGCGGACGGCATGGCGCTGGTCGAGTTCGAAAGAGATGTCCTGCACTCCTTCCTGCTGCGTACGTACGCTGCCGTGGCTATGGGGCAGGAAGACGTCGGCCCGGCCATCGACAGCTGCCTGTCCGCGTTGATGGGCGGTGTGTGAGCGCATCGGGCGCTGTTGTGGTGTCTGTGGGGGAAGTTGCGGTGCGGACAGCTGGGTTCGGCCGCGTTTTGGGGATAGAATTCGCGGATCGCGGAGCGACAGTGCAGCTGGCGCTCCTCAGGCGTGCCCAGGTGCACTCGGGTTCCGGGAGTGCTGGGGATGAGCGGAGTCGGCGCCGGTCATCCCTGCACCGGTAATAGATCACCAGTGATGGGTATCGTCGCTGGTGCTACCGCCGTTTACATGAAGGCACTTGCCCGGATCAGTCGGCCACCGTCGCCGATACTGCTATGGAGCAGATGGTCCAGGTCCCGGCCGACTTCCCTGTCTTTTCGCCTCAATGGCTAACCGCACTGTTCAACCGGCGCGGGGTAGTTGCTCCGAGGCGTTGTATCTGGGATAGACAGTTCACGGCCGGGTCGGAATCGGAGGCCGTTCATGTCAACCCCTGTCTTTCATGAAAGGCTTCCATGCGTAGTTGGTTCATTACCCGTTCCTTACAGCGACTGACGCGCGGTTCACGCATGCAGGTTCTGGCCCTGGCCTTGGGCATCGGGGTGTCATGCTGCGCTCTGGCACTGGCCGGCAGTGACGGGGACCGTGTCAAGCCACGGGCCATCACGACCTCAGAGGCCCAGCGGCTGGCCATGGTGCGGTTCAAGGCTTTTGAAGCCAGCCCGCAGACAGTGACCGTGAAGATCGACGACGGTACGGACTCCTACGCGGTGCGGGGACTGATCGACTACGGCACTCGCCGTGGTGTGGGAACGTACGTCGCCGGGGCGACGGGCCAGAAGCAGCAAGCGGGACTGGTCGCCTGGGACAGCAGCGGTCTGGCCGTTGCTCTCGGATCGGGCGGAACGTCCCCTTCGTCGAAGTCTCCGCAGATCGCACGAGCTGCCGAGAAGGTCCGGGCCCGACTCTGGTCACCACGAGCCTACGCCGGGTATCCCCTGGACACCGCGCTGCGGGTGATTGCGGCGCTGGGGGAGGACCGGCCGGACAACGCACAGCTGATGGCCCAGTTCGGGGCTCTGCGCCTTGGAGAGAGCACCCTGCGCGGTAAGTCGTACACGCGCTTCTCCGGGCCGCGCCCCCGGCCGCAGTCCAGCGGCGCGGCCGGTGCGCCGCGACAGCGCATCGCCTCTTCTTCCCCGCTGACATACTGGGTTGACGAGGACGGAAACCTGGGCCGCCTGGAGATCAAGGGCTCGGCCATGGAACAGCCCGTCACCATTGACTTCCTCGGGCATGAGGCACATGCGAAGGTGCCGGCCGCGCCCTGGCAGGGAATGTCACGGCACGCCCAGTGACGGCGGCAGCAGCATGACGGGGAGGAGGAGAGACAGGGGCCTGTTCCTCCTCCCCCTCGATGGTCAGCGGCGCGGTCCGGGCAGGCCGTACGCCGCCAGGGTGACCTTGCCTGGCAGATGGAGCGCCGGACGGGCAGCCGCATGGCGGGCGTCGCGCATGCCCGGCTGCGGCGGGGGAGCCGCGACGTCGCGGAAGGAAACCCCTGGCGGAACCGCGTCAACTGTCGGCAAACGGCCAGGGACAGGCATGGCAGTGTTCCGTCCCGGGCAGGTCGTCAAGGCACGTGGCAGTGGGTAGGGGCTCGTGGGTGCTCGGCCGTTGTCGCTGTAGCAATTGTTCGCAGTGCGGTGCGCCATCACCACAAGTCCCAGCTGGCCGTCGTCCACGGCGTTGCCCTTGATCTGATTGCCGACGGCCGGATAACCCTGCACGTCCTGCAGGACGAAGGCACCCACGTGATTGCCCTCGACCCTGTTGTGTTCGAAGATATTGCGCGTACCCCCACCGATGCCGACTCCGATGCCGAAGCCCCCATCGGCCTGCTCAGGGCTGCGGTCGTCATTATTGTCGCTGATCGTGTTGCCGACGAAGACGGCACTGTGCTGGGGGCCGAGCGCTTCCAGGTTGTTGGAGAGCACGGTCAGGCCGACGCGATTGCGATGGATGGTGTTGCCCAGCAGATACAGGCCCTTCGAAGCGTTCGTGACCTCCATACCCACCGCGTTGTGCTCGGTCAGGTTGTTCCGCACGATCGTGTGGCAAGGATTGCACTGGCCGACATAGATGCCCGAGTCTGCTTGTCCGGAACCGTAGGAGTTCTCGATCACTCCGTCACGGGCGTCGAAGGCGTAGATGCCGTAGAGAGCATTGTTGTACGCCGTCACGTACGAGGCGCGAAAGCCGCGCAGCGCCGGGAACTTGATGGTGTCCAAGGGGTCGTAGTTCGCGCCGCCGCCGGCGCCTGCGCCCTGCAGCGCTTCGTCGGTGACACCCGTGAACAGCAGTCCATTGGCGAGATGGTTGCGTACGGTGAGGTTCTCGACGACCGATGCCGCTCCGGTGACGGTGATCCCGTTGGTGCGCTTGAACTCGCCGTCGATCACCACCCTTGAGCGGTCGGTCCCCCTCAGCACGATCTGAGGTTTGCTGATGGCGACGCTCTCCCGATAAACACCCGGAAAGACCAGCACGGTGTCGCCCGATCGAGCGGAATCCACCGCCTTCTGGATGGACGGGAACTGGCCAGGAACACGCAAAACCGTGGGCCGGCCGCTGGGTTCCAGCCGGTCTTCGGTCACCGGAGCGGCGCAAGCTGCCAGTCCGAGCAGGGCGATCAGAAGGCCGAGGACGATACCCAGGAGACCTGGCGAGGCGGTGCCGGCATGAGGCACGCGGTGTTTCGTGACGAGGAATCGCATGGCGCCCAGGTGTAGCCTGAGGCGCGCCGCAGCCGGTCATGATCGCCCCTCTCTGTCTTCGAGGCCCTCGTGCGCCCGTGTGCTCACGAGGCAGCGCTGTCGGCGACCTCGCACCTCCTCGCGTGACGAACCCTGGAGCGCCGGTGATCAGCACGCCCTCCGATTCTCCTCCGCCGACTCGCCGCTCGTTGCTGGCAACGGGCGCGGCATTCGCTCTCGTTACGTCAGGCTGCGCGCCCGGGGGACAGCACCGCGACCGATCGGCATCGGCCAAGGGCCAGCTCTCCGAGACACGCCCAGATGAGCGGACAGCGCCGCCCCGGCAGCAAGGCATCAGTGGTCCCCAGCCGCTGCATGTCCTGGTCGCGGCCTATGACCTGGCACCGCATCAGCGTGGGTCAGACGGGCGCGGAGCTGTGCGCGGGGTTCTGAACCAGTGGTCAGCGCTCTCTCTCCCGGGCACTGCCACCCGCACCGTGGCGCTGGGCCCCGCGCTGTACCGCAAAGTCGGCCTTGCGGTCCCGGCCCGACTCCGGCAGATCCCGCCGTTCCCCCGTGACCAACTCGATCTCGGCCGAAGTGGCGGGGACATCCTGGTGCAGGTGTGCGGTGACGCTCCCGAGGCCCTCCACGAGTTTTCCAGCCGGCTCACCGCCGCCTCCGCCGGCACGCTCACGCGTCGCTGGCAAGAGCGCGGATTTCTGCCCGCGCACGCCCAGGGGGAGACGCCCCGTAACCTCTTCGGTTTCAAGGACGGCACGGAAAACCCAGCCGGAGCCGAACAGGAGCGCTGGGTCTGGAACCCCGACGGCAGTACCTATTTGGTCTACCGGCGTATCCACATGGATGTCCCCGCGTTCGCCGCTCTCCCGAGGGCTGGTCAGGAAGCGGTCATCGGACGTGAACGCAGCACCGGTGCACCGCTCGGGGCCCACCGTGAGCACGATCAGGTGGATCTATATGCCAAGTCTCCGGAAGGCCGCTACATCATCCCTGCCGACGCCCATGTGCGTCTCGCCAACCCGCGGTTGGATGGCGGCGCCCGTATGTTGCGCCGCGGATACTCATACGACAACGGGTCCGACGACCAGGGGTTGCTGTTTCTCGCCTACATGCGCGATCCCGCTGTCTTCACACGCGTGCAGGAACGCCTCGACCGGTCCGACGCGATGGGCAGGTTCATCGAGCACCGGGCTTCCGCCGTGGGCTATGTGCCACCAGGCATGGAGCCTTTTCAACGGTGAGCCTCCAGGGTGAGGATGGCCTTTGTGGTTGACGTGAGTGCGTTCGGGCTGAGTCTGGCCTTGCGGAGGATCCGCCA
>NZ_JBEYEW010000055.1:0-21593 GCF_040634095.1 Streptomyces sp. NPDC007205 | reverse complement strand
GTGCGGTGAAGATTCGACACCTCCACCACACACGGGGGCCTTCGCCACGATCAAGACCGGCCCACGTTAACAACGCTCGTGATCAATACACCTAGTCCCGGACGGCGAGCTTTTGCCTGACGACTAGCCGCCCTGCTGATTCACGCCACGCAGGAGGGCCCGACTGGCAGGGAGCCGTCCGACGTGCTGCTGTGCGCCCCCGGACGCTGCCAGTGCTTCGGCCTTTCCCCGTCCGGGCATGTCCACTGCGGTTCTCCCGTCCCAGAATTCCCACTATCGCGGCTACGTGCGAGAGCAGCGCGCCATGCAGGCCCCTGTGAACAAGGAGGACCCATTGGTCACGTTCGCCCCCGGATTCGAGCTTCAACCGTTCTTCTGTCCCATTGAAGAAGCCATCCATCCCGACTACGAGGAGTTGGCGCGTGCCTGTGTCGAGTGGGCCGACGCCAACGACATGTACGGCGATGACGCGGTGGAGCGAGCCTGGGGCCTGTTCGGAACCCGCTCCGACCTCGCCTTCGCCCGCGGATGCCCTGCCGCCCCAAAGGACCGCATGTTCATTCTGATGCTGTGGGCACTGTGGATCTTCGTGGGAGACGACAACCACCACCACGACACGAACAGCATCGGACTGACCGGCCGCCCCGGAGGTCCCAGCAACAAGATCGCCCGCATGGTCGACCTAGCCGGCCGTATGACCTGTGCCACCGATGGCCCCGAAACACTTCTCGACAAGGACAGGAACGGAGGCAGTCGCCTCGTACGCACCCTCGCCCGAATTATGGACATGATCCGGGCGAGGGCGACTCCCACCCAGATGCAGCGAATTCTGGACCGGCAGCGGCAATGGGTTCTAGGAGAGCTGTGGCTGTCCAGCGCTCTGGAACTCGGCATCGTCCCGACGGTCGAGGAGTACACCATGCAACGGCACAGTTCCTCCGGAGGGCTCTACGCGTTCGAGGTGCAGGCGTGGGGCCAGGACCTGCGCATGACGGACGCCGAACGGAACCATCCCACCGTCGTCGCCGCCGCCAACGCCGCCAACATGGTCATCTCCTGGGACAACGACCTCATCTCCTACCCAAAGGAGGAACGGCACGGCGAGGAGAAGGGCAACAGTGTGGGGGTCATGGCCCATCAACTCTGCTGCTCGCCCCAGGACGCGGTGGCGGAGGTCACGGCGGTCCGAGACCGTGTGATGTCGCTGTTCCTCGCCCTCCATGAGAAGCTCACCCACACCGGCAGCGACGACGTGCGCCAGTTCGTCGATCTCCTTGCGCACATCATTCGCGGGCATCTGGACTGGGCCGTCGCAATCCCTCGATACAGGGAGATCACCGACCACAAGGAACCGCCGACACTCGATCTGCCCCAGATGCGCATGGAGTGGTCGCACGCACCCTCCGACCCCTGCATGGAACCCGTCGACATTGGCCCCATCAAATGGTGGTGGGATCAGCTGCGCTGAAACAGCAGCCCGGAACGGGGTGGGTCGTGGCCATCCGAGACAGCAGCATCACGCCGGCCGCGACGTCGGAGACGCTGACGGCGGTGACCAAACGGTCAGGAGCAGGCCCAGCGTGTCGCAGCCCAAGTGATGCTTGTGGCTGGCAATCCGTTTTCCGGCGTCGGTGACCTGGGCGGCGCGGTGCACGGGGCAGAGGTCTCGACGAGTTTGGGAGGCCAGCACGCAGGCGTACGGATCGGCGCCCGGCCCTCGGCCCTTCGGACCAGGCGCCGCCGATCGCGGCCCTGGACAAGCTGCGGTTGTTCGGCAACGCGCGCGGGCGGCCCTCACCCGATCACCAGATTGGGCCGTGTCCGCAAACAAGGGCGCTGCTGAGTTACTGCAGACACCGCCGTCGATGCTGGCCGTTTCCACCATCCCGTACGTTTCCTCCGGCTTCACGAAGACCTTGCCCCCGAGCAGGTGCCGTCTTCAGCACCTGACACGTACGGGTGGGCGGGCGGGTCTCATGAGACACCGCTCAGTATGGAGAAGGACGGGCACCGGCTGATCATGTGGCGGACCGAGGACACCGCCCGGCTACAGCGCCGCACCCGCCCCGACGGCACCGTGAACGACGTCACCGCCAACACGGCCCGCCGGTACTCCCATGTCTGACACGGTCGATGCGCTTTCCCAGCCGGTCGGACGGGCGGGTCAGCGCAGTCCGGCGAAGAGATCGTTTTCGGGTATGGCCGCGCCGGTGGCGTCCTGGACACGTACGAAGGTCTCCATGCCCATCAACTCGCCGAACCTCTCCTTGCCCATCTTGAGGAAGAAGATGTTCTCGCCCTGACTGGCGTGCGCGGCCAACGCGTCGAACTTCTGGCCGCTGAACGCGGTGGTGTCCACCCACGTGGTGATCTCATCGTCGGGGAGGCCGATCTCGGCCATCGCGGCGGCCTCGGCAGGATCCGGCTCCGGCATGTCCTCATGAAACTCGCGCATGATCTCGCCGAACCGCTGCATCATCGAGCGGGGCATCGTCGTCCAGTACACCTTCGGTGTCAGCGCGGTCATCTCCAGCGCCGCCATCGTGATGCGGTGGGCCTGGATGTGGTCGGGGTGGCCGTAGAAGCCGTTCTCGTCGTAGGTGACGACCACATCAGGTCGGTAGTGCCGCATGAGTTCCGCGAGCCGGGCCGCGCCTTCCTGCACGGGCGTCTGCCAGAAGGATCCGGGGGCGTCGTTGCTCGGCCAGCCCGTCATCCCGGAGTCGGCATAGTCCAGCATCTCCAGATCGCTGACCTGCAGGACGTCACAGCTCGCCTTAAGTTCTTGACGGCGCATCAAGGCGACCGCCGCCGGATCGTGCCCGGGATCACCCGGCTTGACACCCCCCGGCCCGTCACCGCAACCGCCGTCGGTACACGTCACGAGAACCGTGCGGATGCCTTCCGCCGCGTACCGCGCGAGGACCCCTCCGGTTCCGGTGGCCTCGTCGTCGGGGTGGGCGTGTACTGCCATGAGCGTCAAGGGCCGGTCAGTCATGAAACAGTCCTCCTGCAGAAAATACGTCTTGGTCCGAGTGCGCGGCGGGATACCGCGCCCCTGGGGCCCGTCCCTGGTGGAGCGGACGACCTTGTGGTCTCCGTGCTCCCCGCCCGTGCGGCGCCGGTCCCTCGGTCGATGCAACCGTCCCGACCGGACCGGCTGTTCCCGGCTCCAGGCATCGGCGTTTCAACGCCAACGAGGTACAGGCGCGACCTGCATGTTCCAGCGCCACGTCGGTCCGACTTCCATCCGGCACTGCCGCCGCACTGGCTGGATGGCGAACAGGCCACCCGCACCCGATGGCGCACGCTCGTCACCGCCCGCCAGCACCGCCCCCCACAACCAGTAGAAGCAGAAGGGAACGGCATTCCCGTGCCACGTCCCAACCGTCTGACCTGCACGCATGGTGCGAGGAGACTTCGATGCTGAGGCCTGTCCGTCTGGGGAACTACTGACCTTTGCGGCGTGATGTCGTTGAGGGCTGACGATGTGTGATCGTCGCGGTATTCCGGTTGTGTGAGATATCCGCAGGGTGGTGGGCTGACGCCTGAACGGCAGGCGTTTCGCGAGCGGATCCGGCTGGAGGCTGCGGAGCGATTCGCTGCCGGTGCCTGCAACGCCGAGGTCGCCAAGGACTTACGGGTGAGTGTGCGCTCGGTGCAGCGCTGGCGCCGGGCCTGGCACGACGCCGGAACCGAGGGGCTGGGGTCTGCCGGGCCCGTGTCACGGCCCAAGCCGAGTGAGGCCCTGTTCGCCGTGCTCGAGCAGGAGCTGGCGAAGGGGCCGGTCGCGCATGGCTGGCCGGACCAGACGTGGACGCAGGCGCGCATCAAGACGCTGATCGGGCGCCGGTTCCACAAGAGCATGACGCTGTCGGCGATCGCGCGGATGCTGCACCGGCACGGGTTCAGCCACCAGGTCCCGGCCCGCCGAGCCATCGAGCGCGACGAGGAGGCCGTGGCGGGCTGGGTGAAGGAGACCTGGCCGCAGGTGGAAGGTCCCTGGCGGCGCTCGACGCCTGGCTGTGCTTCGAAGACGAGGCCGGCTTCTCGATGACGCCGCCCACCGCACGGACCTGGGCCCGGCGCGGACGCACACCCGTCATCCGGGTCCGGGGACGCTCCCAGCGCCGCTTCTCCATCGCCGCTCTGGCCTGCTACAAGCACGGTGAACGCTCACGGCTGAACCGGCCTCACCATGACGACACCACGGCAATCACGTCAGTAGTTCTCCCGGGACCTGGGCCGGGCGTCCACTCCACGCAGAAGCGGCGCCGGCCCGGGAAGCGCAGGCGCGAGCGGGAGGCACCCCCGTGTCCTCCCGCGCGGCCGCGCACCGGGATCAACGGGGCGCCGGCAGGCCGCGCTCCGCGGAGTTCATGAAGTCCAGCATCAACCGGTTGGCCCGCTCCGCGTGGTCGATCTGCGGCCCGTGGCCGGTGCTGGAAATGATCTCGGCCCTGGCGCCCGGGATCAGCCGCGGGACGCGTTCGGCCTGCCGCTCCGGATGCAGCAGCAGGCTGCGGCGGCCGAGCACCAGGTACAACGGGACGTGAATGGTGGCCAGTTCCGCCTCGGTGAGGGGCAGCGGCGCGGGCCGGCGGACGCGGTAGGCGCGGACGCCGGCATGGACCATGGCGCGGAGCTCGGGCACGACGAGGACCGGCTGTTCCAGCCAGGAGGCGAGGCGGGGCCGCAGCCGCTTCGGCGCGAACGTGGCGAAGAGGCTGACGAAGATCCAGACGAAGAAGCGCAGGCCCACCTTCTCCAGACCGCCGGGGTCGAGCAGCGTGACCGAGGCCAGCCGCTGCGGCGCCCGGTGCGCCTGGTTGAGCGCCAGCCAGCCGCCGTACGAGGAACCGACGAGGTGTACCTGGTCGAGGCCCAGCCCGGCGAGGGCCTCGACCAGCCACCGCGCGGCGTCGGGTGGTGCGTGCAGCGGGGCCCGCTGCACGCTGCGGCCCGGGTCACCAGGGGTGTCGAGGGCGTAGACCGGGCGTTCGGCGCTGAGGGCGGGGGTGTTCGGATACCACACGGCGGAGCACGAACCCGCCCCGTGGACCAGGACGACGGGGGTGCGGTCGCGCGCGGCCGGGTCCTCGGGGTCGTAGCGGTACACGTGCGTCGTTCCGTACGACGTCTCCACGTCCTGCTCCCAGGACGCGGGTGCGCCCAGTGCGTAGAGCGCGTCACAGGCCGCGAAGTAGCGCTCGCGCCACGCCTCGCTGACATAACGGCCGACGTCGGGTCGGGGTCGGGCTGCTGCGGGCTCGGACACGGCCACCTCCGGCAGTCGATGTTTATGATACGAACGTACCATGAAAATGGTACGGCTGTATCATCAAGGGGTCCGGGAACGATCACCCGAGATCAGGCCCGCGAGCCGAGGAACGGAGCCGGAGGATGCCCAGGCGCGTGGACCACGCAGAGCGGCGGACGGAGATCGCCGAGGCGCTCGTGCGGGCCGCGGGGCGCCGCGGACTGCACGCGGTGGGGATGCGGGATGTAGCGGCCGAGGCAGGTGTCTCCCTACGGCTGGTGCAGTACTACTTCGAGTCCAAGGAGAAGCTGCTGCTCTTCGGACTGCGCCATCTGGCCGGGAGGTTCGGGGAGCGGGTGGCCGCCCGGATCCGCGCCACCGGGACCGGTCCGGGGCCGCGCGCGGTGGTCGAGGCACTGCTGACCGCGGCCCTGCCGGTCGACGAGGAGAGCCGGCTCTTCCACCACCTGTACACCTCTTACGCCATGCTGTCCGTGACCGACGAGGCCCTCGCCGCGCAGCCGTTCATCAAGGATCCTGACGCGGCCGAGCAGACCCTTACCGGGCTGCTGCGGCAGGCGGGGGACGCCGGGCTGCTGCGTCCCGGCGTGGACGCGCACGCGGCGGCCGTCGGGCTGCTGGCCATGTCCGCAGGCCTCGGCACCAGCGTCCTGGTGGGCCAGCGCGACGCGGAGTCCGCCACCACCGTGCTCACCTACCATCTAGACCGGATCTTCCTGGACCGGCCTGGGCACGCACCCGGTTACCTGACCACTGGGACGGGCCCTCGGTCACTGTGATGGTCAGCTTGGGACGAGTTCAAAGCGCTTCCGTTGTAGTGCTGTCAGTGCCACGCGTCCAGGTCGTCGCCTGTCAGGTGGACGGTGTAGTCGACACCTTCCTGTTCTGCCTGGCGGGCCATCGCGGTGGCGTACTCGGCACGTGCCCGCTGGTCTTCGTCGCTGATGGGCGGGTGCACGGGGTCGGTGGCCGGGGCGGGCCACAGTTGGATCAGGTGGCGCTCACCGCGGTCGCCGATGCCGGGTTCGTAGTCGTCTGCGTGACAGTACAAGCGCATCCTCACCCGCTGGTCTGCGTCAGGGGAGGCAGGCATGTGGAGGGCAGGTTCGTCCTCCGGCCATGCCTCCGAGACGTTTCCAGGGTCAAGGAGTTCCAGGTGGATGGGGCCGCCGTGGGACAGCAGGCTCATCTCTTCCGCAGGCTCCCACTGATCGGCGGCCTGCGGATCAGGCTCACTGTCATGGACCTGGACGGTCATCTGCAAGGGGCCTGTGTCGGTGGTGGTGAGGATGACGGCGCTGGAGTTGTCGACGGGGCCGCAGCGCCAGCCGTATGGCATCTCGGCTGGGTAGCCGTCGTGCTCGGCAAACCCGAGGATGTAGCCGTCCTCACCGAGGTCGGCGGTGAATACGGACTCGTGCACCAGCATCAAAGCCCCCTACTCCGTACACCGAGAGGCCCCCTCCCCCCTACTCCGTACACCGAGAGGCTCCCCTCCCCCCTTCTCCGGCCGGGGAAGGACACCCCTCGGTGTAGCACACGCGGTGTCCTGATCAGACGATCACGTAGAAGGGTCGTGAGCCATGACGTGGAACTGGCGGCGCCAGATGGTGATGGCACCGCCCTGGCTGTTGTTCTCCTGCCTGTTCACCCACCCGATCGTGCGCTGGTTCGCCGGCAGGTTCGCCGCGGGCGCGCAGCTTGTGGATGCCCTCGTTGATGCGCGGCTGTCGAACAGGACCAGACCGGTCGGCACCTCGGGAATGGCGCACCCGGTGGTGCCGAAGAAGTTGTCGCACCGGTAGACGACGGAGTCGTAGGAGACGGTGCCGGGCGTGTAACCGGGCTTGGTGAACGTGTACGTGTAGGGGGTCTTCGCCTTGGGGTTGACCTTCTTCGTGGCGATCGGGCCTGTCGTGCAGCCGATGCTGCCGCTCGCGGCGCCGCTGCTGAGAATGCGGCCCTGCGCGAAGCGAACCGTAGCCTTCGTCCCGCCACCGGAAGCCGCCGCGATGTCCACGGCCACGCCCGTGCCCGCACGTGTCGTCTTCGCCTTGGAGACGGTGAACTTCTCCGACCAGATTGCAGACTTCGCGTTCAGGGCCATCTGGTGCTTGACGTCGAAGTCGACGGTACCTTCGATTGCAGGCTTGCCCTCGATGACCTTGATGACGTCGACGTGGATGGCGACCCACTCACACTCGCTGTACCGATTGATCGTGATCTTATTGATGGTACAGGTGGCATTGGACGCCGGACCGGCAGCGAGTCCATTCACGTGCAGCCGAGCCGAGCCGACGGTGACACGCAGTCGTCCGGCACCAGACTGGTCGGCCAGAGCGGACGGAACAGCCGTTCCCAGCAGCCCCAGCGCCACAGCCCCCGCTGTGAGCAACACTCTCAATTTCACGTTGTACCCCCATGTGTCGAACGCAGCCGACAAGGTCCCGCGGTCAACTCCACGCCGACCGCCTCGCCCCCTACATCCGCCACCGCCTTGAGGAGCAGCACCGCGCCACGGTCGTCTTCCTCGCCCGCCACGATCCGGAGTGCACCAAGTGAAACGTGTCCTGCCCGACGCCGACACCGTCAAGGCCACCATCGACACAGTCCTTCAAGAGGCGTCCGCCAGCGGACAACGCCCGACCGTCACCGTCATCGAGCGGCACCTCGGCATCCCCCACGCCACCTTCCACCGCCACTACGCCGGCCTCATCGACACGCACTTCCGACCCCGCATCCCCGCGGCCCGCGCCGAGGCGGACACCGGCCGGCCGAGAGCCGATGAGGGGAAGGAAACGCCCCTTCACCGACTACGGAAGGAGAACACCGACCTGCGCCGGACCCTCGCCCTGTACGAAGAAGCCATCCGACAGCTCACCCTCGAAAACCACGCCCTGCGCCAGGGCGCCACCGTCGTCCCCCTGCCCACCCGCAGTCAAACTCTCCCGCCATGACAGCCGCCGCCCCTGACCTGGGTCTCTTCGGGGGGCCGCTCAACGCGCGAGAACGGGCAACTGCGCGAAGTCGCGACGTGTGGCCCTGACTCCCTCGATCGAGCCGATGCTCGCCGAAGCCCGGCGGCAGCTGCCCCCGGACGGGGCAGCTGCCGCACAACTGGACGGCGGAGCAGAAGCCAGACGGCTTCAGGGCTATCTTGTTTGCTCGTCCCGGCATGGAGATGCTCCAGTCCCGCCAGGGCGCTGACTCACTGGCGCCTTCCCCGACATCGTCACCGCGGCCACCCAGCTGGGCGAGGCGGTTGTGCTGGATGGTGAGCTCGTTCTGCCGCTCCAGGGGCGGCTGAGATTCGGGGAGTTGCATCGTCGTGTTTGCCGCCGAGGCCGCAGCGCAGTTCAGGCGGCGGCCGAACGCCCGGCCTGCCTGATCGTTTTCGACGTCCTGGAGATCGGGGACACCGAGCTGCTCGCCTGGCCGTATCGCGAGCGGCGCGCGATTCCGGAGGACTGCCTCGCCCGCGAGGTCCTGACCGCTCCGTTCACGCTGTGCCCCGCCACGAGGACCGGGCGATCGCGCTTGACTGGCTGGATCCGTCCTGGGGCACCGCCGGTATTGAGGGAGTGGTGGTCAAGGGCGGTGAGCAGCCCTATCTGCCGGGCAAGCGTGCCTGAATCAAGGTCCGGTCACGCTTCACCAGTGAGGCGCTGATCGGCGGGGTGACCGGGGCGTTGGAGTCCCCGGGCACGCTCCTGCTGGCCCGGTACGACGGCGCAGGTCGCCTGCGGCTGATCGCAGGCACCACACCGTTGCCGACCGCCTTGCGTCGCGAGCTCGCGCAGCAGTTGCCACCGGCCGGCCACGATCACCCCTGGCACGGGCGTCGCTTCGGCGCCGGATGGGGCACCCGCGGCGAGCTGGACTACCGCCCCGTAGGGCCTGACCTGGTCGCAGAGTTCTCGGCCGACACGGCGGTTGACGAAGGCCGTTACCGTCATCCCGTCCGGTTTCTGAGGCTCCGCGGGGACCTCAGCCCACGCCAGGTGCCGCTCATCGGCGCCTGAGCGTGTCCCGCACGATGTCGTCGCCCGTGCAGGCGTCAGCTGGGTCAGGCTTCGACGAGGGGCCAGATCGCCACAGCGGCGTCTGGCTCGCTTTATCACCCGTGACAAGGGTCGCCAGGGCGACACTCACCGCACAGCCCCAACCGGCTGGGGTCCTCGGCCCGCGGTCAGTCGGGCTGCGGCGACACCCTGTCGCTCGATCGACTCGAGGTCAGCCGGAGTTGATGCTCCTGCCGCGGGCTGCTCTTGTGGGTCGGCTCAGTTCAGCGCGTCGAGGGCGGCGAGGATGTCGGCTGGTTCGGCGCGGGTGGTGTAGTCGGTATTGACGAAGGCCCAGCGGATCTCGCCGTCGCGGTCGATGACGTAGGTGGCGGGCAGCGGGAGGGTGCGCGGGTGGCCGTCGTTGACGCGCTGGAGGTCGAAGCCGAGCTTGTCGTAGACGGCGGCGAGGTCGTCAGGGAGGTCGAAGGTGAGGCCGTACTGCTTGGCGGTGTCGGAGCCGATGTCGCTGAGGACGTCGAAGGCGAGTTCGTGCTTCTCGGTCAGGGTGAGGGATTCGTCGGGGATCTGCGGGGAGACGGCCACCAGGCGGGCGCCGCGGGCGGTGATCGCCTCATGGTGCTGCTGGAGGGAGCGCAGGGCGATGTTGCAGTACGGGCACCAGGCACCTCGGTAGAAGGTCAGCACGACCGGGCCGTCGGCGAGCAGGTCGTCCAGGGCCAGGGTCTGCCCGGTCGCGGAGGGGAGGTGGAAGCGCGGGGCCCGGGCGCCGACGGTCAGGGCGCGGTCGGCCTCACCGGAGTCGGCGAGTTCCTGGCCGGCCCGCTGCATGATCTGTCGGATCTCGGTGGGGATCTGCTGCTGGCGGGCTTCGTAGAAGGTGCGCAGTTCGGCGTTGAGGGTGGTCATGGTGCTGGTTCCTCCTGGTCGGCGACTAGAGCGGGACCAATGAATCTTGAAATGGCCGTTCCAAGATAGGGGTATGCGCGGTCCTGCGCTAGTCGTGCGGAAGTCCGGTGAGCCAGAGGCTGGTGAACGGGCGGTGGTCGGCGAGGGCAAGTGCCTTGATGAACGCGGCGAGATGGACGGCGCGACGGGCGAGGCAGCGGCGCACGCGGGGGGTCTGTGACCCGTACGCGGCCGCCCAGAGGGCTGGTATGCGATCCATGGGGGCATGGTCCCGGCGCGCTGCACCCCTGGGGCGATCGTGGACGAACCTGGAAGACACCGCGCTGCTGGGGCCTGTGCTGCTCTGTACCTCTCGGCACCTTTGCGGCGTGCTGAACTGGGAGTATCTTGGAATCCTCATTTCAGGATGGTGGGTGGACCATGCCGGACATCAAGCACTTCGATCCGGACGCCACCCTGGAGACCGTGGTGCGGCTGTTCTGGAGGCAGGGCGTGGCCTCGACCGGGATCCAGGATGTGGTGACCGCGACCGGGCTCAACCGTTCCAGTCTGTACGCCACGTTCGGCGGCAAGCAGGAGCTCTACCTCGCCGCGCTGCGCCGCTACCTGGAGCAGCGGTCCCAGCCGATGTTCCGGCGCCTGGCCGAGGATGAGCGGGGACTGCCCGCGATCTCCGAGTTCTTCCGCGGCCTGGTCGAGGCCCGCTGCTCGGGTGAGTACGCCCGCTGGGGCTGCATGGTCTCCAACGCGCATGCCGGGGCGGAGAACAGCGACCCGGAGGTGCGCGCCGTCCTCAACCAGCACCACCAGGAGCTGCGTGATGCGATGTACGCGGCGCTCGTCACGGCCGAGCAGCAGGGGCAGCTGTCCCCCGGTGCCGATCCCGGCACTTCCGCGGACCTGCTGGCGCTGCTCGCCTACGGCGTCAACCTGCGCTCCCGCACCGGTGCGGATGCCGCGACCCTGCGCACGACGGTGACCGCCGCCCTGGACTCGATCGGAGCCCGAGCGGCGGCCTAGACGTGCATGGATCTGCTCTCAGCTAGGGTTGGGTGGAGGTGACGTGCCCGGACACAGGATGGGGGCCGCCGTCGCTTCGGTTTCTGCCACATCCGCCGTGTAGTGCCCGGGCGACGTAGCGTCGAAGCCCTCGGGGGCCTTCACGGCCTTCAGGGCGAAGGTCACGACCACCGGCACCGCCACGTTCAGCACGAACGCGGTCAGGCCGATGTAGCCGATCTCGCCTATGCCCGGGATCTCCTTCGCCGAACCCCCAAAGTGCTGCTGGGTCGGCGAGGCGACGCCGTACGCGGCGAGGGTGCCGTAGACCATGCCGACCGCCCAGCCCGCGTGCAGCGCCCAGCGGTGGAACCAGCGGGTGAACAGGCCGCCGACCAGGGCCGGGAAGGTGTGCAGGATCCAGATCCCACCCAACAGCTGGAAGTTGATGGCCACCGTCTTGTCCATGGTGAGAACGAAGACCAGCGCGCCCGCCTTCACTAGCAGCGACACCAGCTTGGAGACGCGCGTCTCCTGCTTCGCCGTGGCGTCCGGCTTGAGGAAGTCCTTGTAGATGTTGCGGGTGAACAGGTTCGCCGCAGCGATCGACATGATCGCCGCCGGCACTAGCGCGCCGATGCCGATCGCCGCGAAGGCCCCCCCGCGAACCAGGCCGGGAACATGTCCTCGAAGAGCTGCGGGATCGCCAGCTGCCCGTTGGTGACCTTGACCCCGGCCGCGATCGCCATGAAGCCGAGCAGAGCGAGCAGGCCCAGCATCAGGGTGTAGAGGGGCATCACCGTGGTGCTGCGCCGGATCACGTCGCGGCTGCGGGAGGACAGCGTCGCCGTGATCAAGTGCGGGTACATGAACATGGCCATCGCGGAGCCGAGCGCCAGCGTCGCGTACGTCCACTGGGCGTTGGGGGCGCTGACCAGGGCGCCGCGTGGCTTGCCCGTGGCGGGGCCGGTCTGGCTGTATGCCTCGCTGGCCTTGGCGAAGATGTCGTTGAAGCCGCCCAATTATGTACAGCCAAGCGGCGAGCGCGCAGGCGGGGATGGCGAGCAGCGAGGAGATGAACAGCAGTGTGGCGGCGGACATGCCGTGCCGGCCTGCGGATTCCAACTGGCTGGGCAGGAAGGTGATGAAGCCCCAGTAGACCAGGCCCCAGGCCAGCGCGTAGGCGCTGACCACCAGCGTCTTGGCGGTCTGCGGGCGCTTGAACAGAGCGGAGGCGGGCACTTTCGCCGTTCGCGTCTGGCGGGTGGTGAAGGCGGCCGATTCGGGGATCCAGCGGTTCATCGCGATCAGGATCAGCACCAGGGGAAGCTGGGCGAACCAGGTCACGCGCCAGCCGGCCAGCGGGATGAGGACGGCGGCCAGCCCGGAGGCAGCCATGGAGCCGCCGGTGGTGGTGAGGCCGGCCTGGAGGACCAGGATGGCCGCGCGCCGGCCGGGCGGCAGGCTCTCGGTCATCAGGGCGTAGACGACGGGCAGCATGCCGCCGGCCGCCATGCCCATCAGGGCGCACATGACGAGGGTGCCGCTAAGCGCGCTGTCCGCCTCCGACGCACGGCTGCCGAAGGGCGCGCGACGGCTGCTGCGCCTGCTGGCCCTCCATCCGCCGCAGGAGATCGAGGCCGCCACGGCCGCCGCGCTCCTGGGCGAACCACCCGCCACTGCCGAGCATCACCTCGCCACCCTGACGGCAGCGCACCTCATCGAGCGCACCGCGCACGGAGGCTTCCGGCTCCACGCCCTCGTCCACGCCTATGCGGAGGAACGTATCTGCATCGACGAGCCGGCCACCCGCATCCGACAGGCCCTGGGCCGCCTGCTGGAACACGGCCGCAGCCGCGATGCCGCCGTACCACTGGAAACCCGAACCCTCCGCACACTCCGCCTGCCCGTACCCCGGCAGCACGCCGAAACGGACGAGGCGTCCCCGCTGCTGCAGCAGCTGCACGCAGGGCGGGTACTCGCAGCCTGATAGGCCTCGCATCCGATGCGTCCTACGGATACCAAGAGGAGGAGAGCATGCCCGCCGACCAGCTCCCAGTGCTCGTCTTCGACGTCAACGAGACGCTCAGCGACCTCACGCCGCTGCGTGGCCGCTTCGAGGAGGTGGGTGCGCCGGGGCATCTGCTGCCGACCTGGTTCGCCGGGGTCCTGCGGGACGGCTTCGCGCTGACGGCCGCGGGCGCGTACGCGGATTTCGCGGACGTCGCACGTGACGGACTACAAGCGGCGTTGTCCGGGCTGGACGGCTGGGCGGGAGACAGCGATGCGGCGGCGCGGCACATTCTGGACGGCCTCGCCGACCTGGACGTGCATCCCGATGTTCCGGGCGGAGTTGGGAAGTTGAGCGATGAGGGTTACCGGCTGACGACGATGACCAACGGCAGCGTCGCCCTGACCGAGCGGCTGCTGGACAAGGCCGGCGTACTGAACCGCTTCGAGTGCCTCTCTGACGTGAGCGGTCCACGCTGCTGGAAACCGGCCGCAGCCGCCTACTACTACGCCGTCGAACGAGCCGGCGTACGCCCCGACCAGGTGCTCATGATCGCCGTGCATCCCTGGGACATCGATGGGGCGCAGCGAGCCGGCTTGGAGGGTGCGTGGCTGCGACGCGGAGCCTCCGCGTACCCGCAGACGATGACCCCGCCGAGGCACGTTGCGCGAGACTTGCAAGAGCTTGCGGATGTGTTGGCCTCCGACCGACGGACCGCCGCACCAACCAAGTAAAGCCAGCTGGTGCCGAAGGACCGGTTCAGGTTCATTACGGCCGGACAACGGACAGCCCACAAACCCTGTCCATAACTTCGGCTCGAGCGTCCAGTCCGGTGACCCGGGGACGGCAGTGACTGGGCGGGCCAGAGCGAACGGGGGCAGGCAGAGTGAAGGGCGGCACCGGGACCTCCTGCGGGGCCTTCAGCGCAGGTCGACGGCCCCAGCGCGTGCGCCCCCGGACCTGCCAGGGTGCGGGAGCAGCTGCTGCCAGCGTGGCCACTCCGACACAGGCATCTCCACACCTGGGCAGAGCCCAGGGCAGCGCCTCGTTGGGTCAGAGTTCGAATGCGCCGCTGCAGAAGGCGTCGTCGCGTGCCAGGGCCGGGAGGTGACTCCTTCCCATCCGTTGAGCCGGTCCGCGAGGCGTGTCTCGGCTTCGTCCGTCAGGTAGGCGCGCACCGTGTCCTTGCCGCCGGCATCGAGCATCGCGGTCAGCTGACGGCGGATGCTGTGCACCGTGCGGTTGGCCTGGACGGCGAAGACAGTGGCCAACCCCTGGGAAGAAGGACTCGCCGCCGCGCGCGGGTGGGCTGAGCAGAACGGGCCCCTGCTCGCGCCGTTGGACGCCACCCACCAGGGATACCGCGTGGGCATCTGGCTGAAGAACGCACGGGCCGCCGCCCGGAAGGCGCAAGAGAACGACCAGCGGCGTGCCGAGGGACTACCGGTGGAGTCTGCGGCCGGGGCACTGGCGGAGGAACGGCGCGAACAACTGGAAGAGATCGCCCCGTCCTGGTGGCCCCGCCTGGCCCGTGGAATGGCAACGCGCCTTCCACCTCACCCGGCTCCACCTCGAAGCCGGCGGCGAGCTGCCCATGAAGTCGGGCGAGTTCGTGCACCAGGGCGAAGACCTGGACCGGTGGGTACGGGCGCAGCGGCTCAGCCGGGACCGGCTTACGACCGTGCAGCAGTGGATGCTGGAGCAGGTCCTCGGCATCCAACCCGCCAGCGACGACGAGAAACCCAAGCCGCGCCGCAGCCAAGCCGACGAATGGGCCCTCAACTACGCCGCCGCCAGACAGTACTAGCAGCGCGAGGGGCATCTGAGGGTGCCGAGGAAGCACGTCGAACGGATCATCGCTCGCGGGAACAGGGACGGCGGCAGCGGCGAGGAACAGGAGGTCCGGCTCGGAGCATGGATCAGCAACCAACGCAGCCGAGCCGCAACCCTCTCCCCGGAACGCATCGGACAACTCTCACCGATCGGCAGGACGTAGAAGGCGGCTTACGGATCAGCCGCGGGGCGGACAGGCCGATCACATCCGCCCCCACTGACGCAGGGCCAGCCGTCCTGCCGCTCGACCTCAGCGCTCGGTCAGCTCCTCCCCCAGCCCCTCGGTCGGTCTTCTCGACCTCCGCTCGGGTGAATCCCCTTCAGCCGGTGGGAGGGGGGCCTGCTTGGCTGGCGGCGAGTCAGCACCAGAGCGGGGTGGGGGCGGGTCGTGGAAGACCATGCACCCATCAAGCCTGCGGGACAACTGCAGTGCATGCCCGACGCAAACGTAGATGCTGTCACCGTCCCTGTTGGTGATCTTGTACGTTTTCGGCTCACTACAGATTTGAATTCAGGCGGTTGTAATCCCATTCCCGAGTGCAGCCGTCAGCGGTACACCAAGACCTCCCGGACGCAGAGCGAAGACTCTCTCCGTGTTCGGGGCAGACGCCGCCGCTCAAGCCGCACGGGTTCCCTCCCAGGGTGGCCTCGGTTCCCGTCGGCCGGTTACCCGCGTTGTGCCACGCAGAGTCGAACTGGGCCTGCTTACGCCACGCCTGGGCAACGCCCCATGCCTGGCGGAAGGCCTTGGCCGTCTCAGGCCCACCGATGCCCAGACCGAGCCAGGCGGCGGTCTGAGCAGCGGGCCATACCTTCCCTGCCAGAACATCACCGACCGTACTGGGAGCCATGGTGCAGTTTTTGTCACGAGCCCGAGCCTGCGCACAGATCGTCCGGAGAGAGGGCGGCGGAGAGCAGCGCTTTCGGGTGGACCGGACGAACTCCAGCCACCCCTTGGGGTCCGTAACCCTGAGATCATCTTCGTGCTCAGGCATCGCCGCCCCCGTCAACGCCTCGTAGTGTGTCAACCAACCAAGTCCCGACAGCGCGGAACACTCCTGCGGAGACCTCACTTATAGCGGCCAACGCACGCTTCTTCAGCAGATCAGCGAAAACCGGGTCATCCGCAGGGGCACAAGCGTGCTCACCCGCCGTGCCAGGGCCACTGGGCCTGTCTTGTGTGTTCATGAGATGACCGTGCCGCCGCAGGCACCTGTCCGGCATCAAACCGGACTCGCGACCCTGTCCGACGCACCTCGCCGGACACCCCCGCCGCGCTCATCCCCGAGTTCGGCCAATAGCACCGCGTCTGCTGACTGTGTGAGGGCTTCGAGCGGGTCCTGGCATGGCGTTCCGACGGATGCCACCAGGGTGGAGGCCAGGGTGGATCGGACGGAGTGTGGCAGCGCGGTTCCCTGTACTGCCTGCTTGACCAGAAAGTGGCGACCGGCAAAGCCACCATGTGCGGCAATCCGCTGCAGTGCGCTGGTCACCTCGGCGGCCTTGTCGGTGTCACTCCAGGCGTCGAGAGCAAACCCCAGGTAGGAGGTTTCCTCCGTTTCTGGTGCGTCCCATGGCTCATCCGCTCCTGTTGGCCACCACCGGTGTTCGAACAGGCCGGCGAACGCCTTTGCGCTGGTTTCCGCGTCGCGGACGTTGCGACGGGCGGCAAGGAACTCCAGAAGAGTGTGGTGCTGGGAGACCAAGTCGTCGGCGCGCCAGGACAGCAGCCCGCTCCGCCGGAGGCCAGCGTTAACGAAGCTCCGCCACACGTGCTTGCGTACCCCGGCAGGGCATTGAGCTACTGGCTGGCCGATCACTCCGTCAACGACTGATTCACATGGCCCTTCCTCACTCATGCCAGCAACGAGTGCGCACCACCCTCCAACGTCAACGACAAGGTCACCGCACCTGAGCCACTGACACCCAGACGACGAGGTCCACCTGACACTCCCCCGCAGACCATCACCAGGCCGAACTCGACTACCTGGCGGCCGGTGACGGAGAAGCCGACGCCCGCTTCGGCCGACTCGGCGACGACCTCCACGACCACCTGCGGGCCCGGAACAGCCGATTGAGACGGCCGCCGTCACCGGGTTCGTCGTCGGCGCGGTGGTCGAGATGCGGGCCCGGCAACGCCATCGTGGTGGCCGAACGCCCCGGCATGGGCAAGAGCGCTCTGGCCCTCGGAATCGCCGTCGCCGACTCCGCCTCCAGCCGCCCCACGCTCGTGCACTCCATAGTGATGGGCAAGGGCGAGGTCATGCATCGGGTGCTCGCCGCCCGCGCCCGCGTGGGCCTGCGCCACGTCATGGACGGCGGCCCAGCCATCGAGGACGGCGACCGAGGACCTGACACTGTTCCAGGCCGTCGCACTGCACGCCCTGTTCAGCGACCCGGCCGTGGAGAACGCCGGCCTGACCACACCAACAGCGATCTGGCTGAAGGAGCGCCGCTGGGCGCCGGAAAGACTGCGCAACGACTACGAGCGTCGCCTGCTGCACGCCGAGTCCCGCGCACTGATCTGCTCCCACCGTGATTCCGACCCGGACGCGTTCTTGTGGGAGGACGACAAGCCGACCGGCAGCTTCTATCTCGGCCAGGTCAGCTACTACCTGAACGGCGCAGAGACCGACCTGGCCGCCCGTGTCCCCCGCCTTCTGGCCGAGCTGAACCGGGTCTTTCGTGAGGGGCCGTGGCCCGACCCGTGGCTGCGGCAGTGGCGCGAGCTGTGGGAGGAACTGGCGATCGCCCAGGCCGGCGCCTACCTCGACATGAAGCTGCGCGAGCACCACCTGGAGATGAAGCAGGGCGACGGCACCCGGACCGCCCTCGCAGACGCGCTCGCCGCCTTCAGCCTCGGGCAGCTCTTCAACTTCATCTACCGGGCGGCGAAGGACTCCGCCGCCTACTACCAGCGCGGCGGCGTCAACAACATGCAGGCCGCGAACAGCACGATCGGCCGGATCAGCGCTTCCGCGGACCGGGCCCGGGCGAACGGCTGGGAAATCAAGTCGTTCGGGATGCCGTGGAACCTGCCGTTCTCTGCGATCGCGGAGACGTTCTTCAGCAAGGTGATGTGGCAGGCTGACATGATGCAGGTACCCCTCTCGGCAGCGCAGGTGCCGGCCCGCGCATGGGCAGCCGAGCAGCCCGAAGTTGCACCCGAGCCTACGGTCGAATCACCCGAGCCCAGGGCAACCACCGACTATCTCAAGCATTTCGTGCCCGGCCGCACCAACGAGCCCATGCGGTAGCCCTGGTCACGGCCGACGGAGAGATCACCTTCGGTGACGCTCCTCTTCAGGACATTCGCGCTGCGATCGAGGGGGGTGGAGGCAACAGCACGTACTGGGAACTCAGCGCCCCTGGCAGCGCGAAGACGAAGATGAAGATGACAGCGGCATGGAGGAGTACGACCCGGAGGACAGGAAGATCAAGCTGAGGGGGCCGGTCGCTTTCATGGACCGTCACAACTGGGGTCTGTCCGCCGAGCAAGAGAGGGCCATTAAGGGTGCGCACCGGGCAGCGGTTGTGCGGCTTCGTGCCCGCGGTTGGCTCTAGTCGAACCACGTACGGCTACGCCGCGGCTCCCGGTCCGGCCTCCCGCGGGTCCCCCATCGGCCGGGTCAGCCCGGCATCCTCGCCCGCCCGGCGTGCCGGCTCCGTCTCGTCCAGCTCCCAGTGATGCTGGCACTCCTCGCACCGCGGCCCCGCCTCGCCGGGTTCGAAGACTTCCCCGTTCGGGCAGTCCGTGCCGTCACCGCGGCCCTCGCACACTTCCCTGACGTCCCCCATGCGTTCAACCGTGCGCTGCGCCCCCGCTGGCCGGGCAGAGGGCGTGCCAGGCGCACAGGCGCTCACCCCCGGCATCACGCTTCAACACCCGCGCCAGATGCCCCACAAGTCCTGCTCTGCCTGGAAGACTGGCCATCGTGGAATCAACCCAGCGAACAATGGCAGCCGACCCGTTCGACCCAACCTCGGACGAACACGTCGACGTCCTCACCGGCATGTACGCCGACTACCTTGTCGAAGAACAGGACCGCACCGGCCACATGGTCCCGGGATACGCCGTCGCTGGATTCCTCCGCACCGCCATCATCCGCATCAACGGACAGCCAGCCGGGTTCTTCTCCGCAGACCTCAAGCGATACTCCATCGAGCTGATCTACGTGAAACCGGAGTACCGCGGCCAAGGCGTTGCCACACTCGCCCTCGCCCATCTCGCCCACGCCTGCCCGCAACCAATGGACCTCAAGGCCCCCCTCAGCCCTGGCGGCGAAGCCCTCGCCAAGCGTCTCCGACTCGGCGTTGCCGAGTCGACGCCAGAGCAGATCCAGGAAAACAGGGAGGCCATCAGGCAGGCCGAGCAGGCGCTGAAGCAGAGGTGCCAGCACAAGCGCACGGGAGACCCGCGGCGACCCTGCAAGCCCTGCTACCGGACCGGGCTGAGGAAGTACGCGCGCATCGTGATCGGCGGGTAATGCGAGGGGGTCCGCGCGCTGTTGAAGCAGCAGCGCGGGGTTCCGCTGACCTAACTGGAAGACAACGTGCTGGTCCGTCTCGCCGGGCCGCGTATGCAGGGCGCGCCCGCTGGTGCGGTGCCGGCAGATATGGGGGCCGCGCGGATCGGTCGGGTGCTCAAGGGGCGCAGGCGGCTGGTGTGGGGGTCGCTTCGTACGGTGACCGATCGGCTCGAGTCGCTCGGTCACCCCGCGGCCTTGGATCGCGCCCTGGCCGACGACCCGGCCGCTCTCTACGCCCAGTGGCACGGTGAGCTCGACCCCGCGACCGGGCAGCTGCTCACTCCGTGGCCGCCCGGGAGCGCTGACCGTCTTTGGTACGTCCTCGCGCAGATGGCCGACGCGCACGGGGGCGCGGCGGGTGGCAGTGACAGTGCTGTGCGACCGGGCGGGGTCGTGGCCGGTGGGCGGGTAGATACCGGGGCGTGACCTCGCGGAAGTCGTGCAGGTCTGTGGAGTGCAGCCCTGGCGAGGCTGTGGCGGACCAGCGCGTTCGGCCCTGGGGTGGCGCGTCGGGCGTGGGCGGTCCCGCCAGATGCACATCGGCGCGCCGGGCCAGCCCCTCGATGCCACGGCGGCGCAGCGTGCGGACAGCCTCGAAGAGAACCAGCTGACGCTGGGTGGGCGGCGGCAACGCGACGGGGCACAGCGATGCAGGCGGAGTGATCGCAGCGCCGCGATGGCGGCTGGAGAAGAGATCGGCAAGAAACAACCGCTGCCCGAAGCGGCCCACCTCCTGCCACGAGATCAGGGCGTGGGCGCCGCGGGTGCGGGTGCGGGTGGCCTGCTTACGGCACAGCCGGCAGACCCCGTCCCCGTCAAGGACTGCGTCATGCCGGCACACGGTGGAGGCGGCAGTGACGGTGTAGTTACGGCACCAGGAGGCGCAGCCCTTGCACAGCCAGCCAGGTTCCGCGTGGCGCCCCAGGCCAGACAGTTGGTGCACGAATCCGGCGGCGGGATCGCGGACGGATGGCAGCGCTCGCGCAGCCCTGTCGCATAGTAGAAGCGGGTTGAGCCACAGCACAGACAGGGCGGTGGGGAGACCGGGCCGCCCGGCGAGCAGGTGAAGCAGAACTCCACCCGTGGCATCGCCGGCGGCCGGCGGCCGCACACGGTGCACATGGCCCTGCTGCGGGCCGGAGCGCTCACAGCGGCGGCATCGACCGGCGCAGCGGCCGCAGGACCGGCGCCGCGCCCGGGGCCTGTGCGGCGGACCGGGCCAGGCAGGGGGCGTCGTGTCGACTGTCTGGCCGATTTGAACGTCTCGCCGTCACCCTGGCCGGCTGGACAAACATCCGCGCCGCCCACGACCAACGCCAAACTCACCTGACCAGGCGGAGGGGAACGTGGGACGTGGCTGCGCGAGCGGGCGTGTGCCGCCGTCTTGTGCGGGGATCGTCCCGGCTCAAGCGAGCAATCGGTCCTGGGTACAGAGGGTGGCGGTGGAGCCGCCGTTGCCGGTGTCGGCAACCACACCGAGCCTCTGCCTAGCCTGACAAGGGAGACGACCCACCGCTTCATGCAGCTTTATGGCTCCGCACATGCCCTGCCGGACATACCAAGTAAGGGCCTGAGCGCTGCTACATTCCCCTGGCCAGCAGGGTTGGATCACAGGGGGTACACATGAACGCGGTCCGACGCACGGTGTGTGCCGTGGCAGTGACCATGGCGCTGGGCGTCACGGCTGCGTGTGGCGGGTCTGAGGCGAAGGTCCACTCCGTGGTGTCGCATTCCGCCGGACAGCCGAAGGGCAAGGCTGCGAGCCTCGACCTCAGAGCGCAAGCCGTGGTCCTGAGCGAGAAGCAGCTCAACGTGGTCGCCTTCTCCGACACAGACTTCCCGCTGCTCAAACGCGCACCGAGGAACGACCACACAGGTGTGCTGAGAATTAGGTACAAGGCGGACGCGGGCGGACCCGAGTGCACGACCTTCCTCAACGCCCAGCTAACGAGCGGCGCCTACTATCACGTGCTGCACGAAGTCGACAAGGGATACACCCTCACCACCAG
>NZ_JBEYEW010000054.1:0-22270 GCF_040634095.1 Streptomyces sp. NPDC007205 | reverse complement strand
CCTCGGTTACTCGCTCTACGACACGGTCGTCGTCTTCGACAGCCTCAAGGAGCAGACGAAGGACATCACCAAGCAGACCCGCTTCACCTACAGCGACATCGCCAACCAGTCGATCAACGGCACCCTGGTCCGCTCCATCAACACCACGGTCGTCGCCCTGCTGCCGGTCGCGGGTCTGCTGTTCATCGGCGGTGGCTTCCTCGGCGCCGGCACGCTGAACGACATCTCGCTGTCGCTGTTCGTCGGCCTGGCGGCCGGTGCCTACTCGTCGATCTTCATCGCCACGCCGCTCGTCGCCGACCTCAAGGAGCGCGAACCGGCGATGAAGGCCCTCACCAAGCGGGTCCTGGCCAAGCGCGCCCAGGCCGCCGCCGAGGAGAACCTCGCGGCCGACCGTGCCGACGACGACTCCGCCGACACCGCCCCCGCCGTCGTGGGCCCCCGCAACCGGGGCCGCGGCCGACCCTCCGGGAAGCGCCGATGACCGACATTCAGGAGCTGCTGCTCAGCCGCATCCGTGACGTCGCCGACTACCCCGAGCCGGGCGTGATGTTCAAGGACATCACCCCGCTGCTCGCGGACCCGGCCGCGTTCACGGCGCTCACCGACGCGCTGGCCGAGATCGCGACGAACACCGGCGCGACCAAGATCGTCGGACTGGAGGCCCGGGGCTTCATCCTCGGCGCCCCGGTCGCCGTCCGCGCGGGCCTCGGCTTCATCCCGGTCCGCAAGGCGGGCAAGCTGCCCGGAGCGACGCTGCGCCAGGCGTACGACCTGGAGTACGGCTCCGCCGAGATCGAGGTCCACGCGGAGGACCTGACCTCCGGTGACCGGGTGCTGATCGTGGACGACGTCCTGGCCACGGGTGGTACGGCCGAGGCGGCCATCCATCTCATCCAGCGCGCCGGCGCGGAGGTCTCGGGCCTGGCGGTGCTGATGGAGCTGGGTTTCCTGGGCGGCCGGACCCGCCTGGAGCCGGCGCTCGGCTCGGCGCCGTTGGAGGCGCTGCTCCAGGTCTGACGCGCTCGACGCACACAGCGGCCTCGGCTCCGCCGTAGGCCGCTGTGTGTTTCCCACCCGCACCCCCGTGCGCCATGCGCTGTCCGCTGCGCGTGGCCCCCGCGCGTGGCCCCCGTGTGTGGCACTCGCCGTCGGCGGCCACGCACCCGTCGTCGGCCACCGGCTGGGCCCCGCGGCCCGTAGCCGGCCCCCCGGCCGGCCCCCGCCTCGGGCCGGCCCCCATCGCGGCGCACCCCCACCACGATCGACGCCCCCGCAGACGCCCCGGCGGCCGGTGTCCCTACCACCGGGCCCTCGCCCCCTCCCGCAGGCGCCGACGCCGCAGGCGCCCAACCGCCGGCAGCACCGTCATCGCCTGGAGCGGCCGACGGATGCGCCACCAGCGCATGGGGCGCAAGGGCCACCCGCGCCCGGCGACGAGAGCGGCACGGGTGGTGCGGGGTGGGAGACAGAACGGGCCCAAGACGCAGTCGAGGCGACTCGCAGGACACCCGTCGCACGCCCGTCGACCACCCCGATTCCACCACCCGGAATCCGGCGGAAGCCTCCCGTGTTCCACAGGTACACGGTTCTCACGGCCGCCTGGAGGCGATGACCAGCCGCAGGATCGCTACCATGGGGTCTCCGGAGCCTGACCGGGGGACCCGGATCGCGCACGAGGAGCCCTCTTGCCAGACGAGGCCCAGCACCTGACCGCCGCAAAGCCCGAGTCCGCCTCGGCCGCCGCGGCGAAGCCCGCGCCCCACGCGTCCAACGCGAAGAACGACACCCGCGGGCCGATCGAGCACGCCCAGTCCGCGCCCGTCGAAAAGGCTGCCGAGGCCTCGCGTCCCAAGCCGGTCCCACCCGAGCGCCCGGTGCAGCCGCCGGTGGTGCGCCAGCCCGCCACCCAGCCCACCCGTACCGGCTCCTCCAACCGCGTCCGAGCCCGCCTGGCCCGCCTCGGCGTACAGCGCGCGAACCCCTACAACCCCGTTCTCGAGCCGCTGCTGCGGATAGTGCGCAGCAACGATCCGAAGATCGAGAACTCGACCCTGCGGCAGATCGAGCGCGCCTACCAGGTCGCCGAACGCTGGCACCGCGGGCAGAAGCGCAAGAGCGGCGACCCGTACATCACGCACCCGCTCGCCGTCACCACCATCCTCGCCGAGCTCGGCATGGACCCGGCCACCCTCATGGCCGGGCTGCTGCACGACACCGTCGAGGACACCGAGTACGGCCTCGACCAGCTGCGCCGCGACTTCGGCGACACCGTCGCCCTGCTCGTCGACGGCGTGACCAAGCTGGACAAGGTCAAGTTCGGCGAGGCCGCGCAGGCCGAGACCGTGCGCAAGATGGTCGTAGCGATGGCCAAGGACCCGCGCGTCCTGGTCATCAAGCTCGCCGACCGCCTGCACAACATGCGCACCATGCGGTACCTCAAGCGCGAGAAGCAGGAGAAGAAGGCGCGCGAGACCCTGGAGATCTACGCGCCGCTCGCCCACCGGCTCGGCATGAACACCATCAAGTGGGAGCTGGAGGACCTCGCGTTCGCGATCCTCTACCCCAAGATGTACGACGAGATCGTGCGGCTCGTCGCCGAGAGGGCGCCCAAGCGGGACGAGTACCTCGCCATAGTGACCGACGAGGTCCAGGCCGATCTGCGGGCCGCCCGCATCAAGGCGACCGTCACCGGCCGCCCGAAGCACTACTACAGCGTCTACCAGAAGATGATCGTGCGGGGTCGCGACTTCGCGGAGATCTACGACCTGGTGGGTATCCGTGTCCTGGTCGACACCGTCCGGGACTGCTACGCCGCCCTCGGCACCGTGCACGCGCGATGGAACCCGGTCCCCGGCCGGTTCAAGGACTACATCGCGATGCCCAAGTTCAACATGTACCAGTCGCTGCACACGACGGTCATCGGACCCAACGGCAAGCCGGTCGAGCTGCAGATCCGCACCTTCGACATGCACCGCCGCGCCGAGTACGGCATCGCCGCCCACTGGAAGTACAAGCAGGAGGCCGTCGCCGGCGCCTCCAAGGTCCGTACGGACGCGCCGAAGACGTCCGCGAAGGACAAGGACGCCATCAACGACATGGCGTGGCTGCGGCAGCTGCTGGACTGGCAGAAGGAGACCGAGGACCCGGGCGAGTTCCTGGAGTCCCTGCGCTTCGACCTGTCCCGCAACGAGGTCTTCGTCTTCACGCCGAAGGGCGATGTCATCGCGCTCCCGGCCGGTGCCACCCCGGTGGACTTCGCGTACGCCGTCCACACGGAGGTCGGCCACCGCACGATAGGAGCACGGGTCAACGGCAGGCTCGTACCGCTCGAATCCACCCTGGACAACGGCGACCTGGTGGAGGTCTTCACCTCCAAGGCGCCCGGCGCCGCGCCGTCCCGCGACTGGCTCGGCTTCGTCAAGTCACCGCGGGCGCGCAACAAGATCCGCGCCTGGTTCTCCAAGGAGCGCCGGGACGAGGCGATAGAGCAGGGCAAGGACGCGATCGTCCGGGCGATGCGCAAGCAGAACCTGCCGATCCAGCGCATCCTGACCGGCGACTCCCTCGTCACGCTCGCGCACGAGATGCGCTACTCCGACATCTCCGCGCTGTACGCGGCGATCGGCGAGGGCCATGTCTCCGCACAGAACATCGTGCAGAAGCTGGTCCAGGCCCTCGGCGGCGAGGAGGCCGCCACCGAGGAGATCGACGAGTCGGTACCGCCGACGCGCGGCCGGGGCCGCAAGCGCCGCTCCAGCGCCGACCCGGGTGTCGTGGTCAAGGGCGTGGACGACGTGTGGGTCAAGCTGGCCCGCTGCTGTACGCCCGTACCCGGTGACCCGATCATCGGCTTCGTCACACGCGGCAGCGGCGTATCGGTTCACCGCAGCGACTGCCTGAACGTCGACTCGCTGTCCCGTGAGCCGGAGCGCATCCTCGACGTCGAGTGGGCGCCCACCCAGTCCTCGGTCTTCCTGGTCGCCATCCAGGTCGAGGCGCTGGACCGCTCGCGTCTGCTGTCGGACGTCACCCGCGTCCTGTCCGACCAGCACGTCAACATCCTCTCGGCGGCCGTCCAGACCTCCCGGGACCGGGTGGCCACCTCCCGGTTCACCTTCGAGATGGGCGACCCGAAGCACCTCGGCCACGTCCTGAAGGCCGTACGGGGTGTGGAGGGTGTGTACGACGTGTACCGCGTGACGTCGGGACGCACCCGGTCGTAAGGCGCGCAGGCGAAAGGGCCCGTACGTGCGCACGTACGGGCCCTTTCGCCTGCGGTGAGGGGGGAATTCAGCCGCCGAACTCCTGCAGGCCCTTCAGAGCCTGGTCCAGGAGCGCCTGGCGGCCCTCCAGCTCACGCTCCAGCTTGTCGGCCCTGGCGTTGTTGCCCTGCCCGCGAGCCTGCTCGATCTGCGCCTTCAGCTTGTCCACGGCGGCCTGCAGCTGACCGGTCAGCCCCTCGGCACGCGCGCGTGCCTCCGGGTTCGTCCGGCGCCACTCGGCCTCCTCGGCCTCCTGGATCGCCCGCTCGACCGCGTGCATCCGGCCCTCGACCTTCGGCCGCGCGTCCCGCGGGACATGCCCGATGGCCTCCCAGCGCTCGTTGATCGAACGGAAGGCTGCCCGCGCGGACTTCAGATCGCCGATCGGGAGCAGCTTCTCGGCCTCCTCGGCCAGCTCCTCCTTCAGCTTCAGGTTCTCCGACTGCTCCGCGTCCCGCTCGGCGAACACCGAGCTGCGGGCGGCGAAGAACACGTCCTGAGCGCCGCGGAAGCGGTTCCACAGATCGTCCTCGTGCTCGCGCTGGGCGCGGCCCGCGGCCTTCCACTGCCCCATCAGCTCGCGGTACTGCGCCGCCGTCGGACCCCAGTCCGTCGAACCCGACAGCGCCTCAGCCTCGGCGACCAGCCGCTCCTTGATGCGGCGCGCCTCCTCACGCTGCGCGTCCAGCTGCGCGAAGTGCGCCTTGCGCCGCTTGGAGAACGCCGACCGGGCGTGCGAGAAGCGGTGCCACAGCTCGTCGTCGGACTTGCGGTCCAGCCGCGGCAGCCCCTTCCAGGTGTCCACCAGCGCGCGCAGCCGCTCGCCGGCGGCCCGCCACTGGTCGGACTGGGCCAGCTGCTCGGCCTCGGTGACCAGGTCCTCCTTGGCCTTGCGGGCCTCGTCGGACTGCCGGGCCCGCTGTGCCTTGCGTTCCTCGCGGCGCGCCTCGACCGTCTCCACGAGCTTGTCCAGCCGCTTGCGCAAGGCGTCCAGGTCGCCGACCGCGTGGTGCGCGTCCACCTGCTCGCGCAGGTGGCCGATGGCGGTCTGGGCGTCCTTCGCCGACAGGTCGGTGGTCTGCACTCGCTTCTCGAGGAGGCCGATCTCGACAACCAGGCCCTCGTACTTGCGCTCGAAGTAGGCAAGCGCCTCCTCAGGGGAGCCGGCCGCCCACGATCCGACGACCTGCTCGCCGTCGGCCGTACGCACGTACACGGTCCCCGTCTCGTCGACGCGGCCCCACGGGTCGCTGCTCACAGCGCCTCCTCCACATGATGCCTGCGGGGGGCCTCAGCACCCCCGGGCATCGTCCACAGTTTCGTCACGGCCAACATAGGCGACCAGCGGGTTGCGTGTCCGCATCCAGCGCGACCGAAATTCCGCAGTTGGCCGTCTCGGCCAGCAGGGCAGGGTCAGGACTTCGTCACCGTCGCCTTGTTGATCACCACGGTCGCGTTCGGAGCGGTGTTCTGCGTCGGGTCGGCGGGCTGGGCGCCGGCGGCGGCGATCTTCTGCAGCACCTTCATGCCGGCGTCCGAGACCGTTCCGAACGGGGTGTACTGGGGCGGCAGCGGGCTGTCCTTGTAGACCAGGAAGAACTGGCTGCCGCCGGTGTGCTTCTGACCGGTGTTGGCCATCGCCACCGTGCCCGCCGGGTACGTGTTGGCCTTCAGGCTCTTGTCCTTCAGGTTCTCGTCCGGGAGCGTGTAGCCCGGCCCGCCCATGCCGGTGCCCTGCGGGTCGCCGCACTGGAGCACGTAGATATCGCTCGTGGTCAGACGGTGGCACTTGGTGTGGTCGAAGTAGCCCTTGCCCGCCAGGAAGTCGAACGAGTTCACGGTGTGGGGCGCTGCCGCCGTCTTCAGCGCGACGTCGATGTCACCGCACGTCGTCGCGAGCTTCATCGTGTACTTCGCCGACGTGTCGATCGTCATCGCCGGCTCCTTCTTCCAGCTCAGCTTCTTCGCCGAGCCGGCCGCAGGCTTCGCGCACGGGTCCGGGGCCTTGCTGGTCGGCGGCGCGCTGGGCGTGGTGTCGGCGCCTGCCTTGGCCTTGTCGTCGCCGCCCTTCAGCACATCGGTCGTGTACAGCGCGACAGTCCCGATCACGATCACGCCCAGCACCGACGCGATCGCGGAGTTGCGCACACGGGCCCTGCGCCGCGCGCTGGTGCGCCGCTGCTGCTGCCGCAAGAACTTCTCCCGGGCGAGCTGACGCCGCCGCTGCTCCTGGCTGACCACCGGGTTCTCTCCTCATACGTGTCGTGTCGACCGGTACGCGTGCGTCCTCGTGAGCCGACCACTGTGTGTAGCCCCGTACCGTATATGGGTTCGCTGAGGAAACGGCAGCGCCGGTAGGCTCTGGACCACAGCTTGTGGTCACCCGTATCGACACAACGAAGGACGATCGTGCTCATTGCCGGGTTCCCCGCCGGGGCCTGGGGGACGAACTGTTATCTCGTCGCCCCCGCCGCCGGTGAGGAGTGCGTGATCATCGACCCCGGCCACCAGGCCGCCGAAGGCGTCGAGGAAGCACTGAAGAAGCATCGGCTCAAGCCCGTCGCCGTCGTCCTCACCCACGGCCACATCGACCACGTGGCCTCGGTCGTCCCGGTGTGCGGCGCACACGACGTACCGGCCTGGATCCACCCCGAGGACCGGTACATGATGAGCGACCCCGAGAAGTCGCTCGGCCGGTCCATCGGCATGCCGCTGATGGGCGAGCTGACCGTGGGGGAGCCGGACGACGTCCGGGAGCTGACCAACGGCACCACCCTCGAACTGGCGGGCCTCGAGTTCTCCGTCGCGCACGCGCCGGGCCATACCAAGGGGTCGGTGACCTTCCGGATGCCCGAGACCGCCGACATCCCGCCGGTGTTCTTCTCCGGGGATCTGCTGTTCGCCGGCTCCATCGGACGCACCGACCTGCCGGGCGGATCCATGGCGGACATGCTCGAGTCGCTGGCCCGCGTGTGCCTGCCGCTCGACGACTCCACCGTGGTGCTGTCCGGCCACGGCCCCCAGACGACCATCGGCCAGGAGCGCGCCACCAATCCCTATCTGCGGCAGGTGGCCGCCGGCCAGGCAGCCTCACCGGCTCCCCGACGAGGAATGTGACAAGAGATTTCCGTGAGCACTTTCAAGGCCCCCAAGGGCACGTACGACCTGCTGCCGCCGGACAGCGCCAAGTTCCTGGCCGTCCGTGAGGCGATCGCCGCGCCGCTCAGGAACTCCGGCTACGGCTATATCGAGACGCCCGGTTTCGAGAACGTGGAGCTGTTCGCGCGCGGCGTCGGTGAGTCCACCGACATCGTGACGAAGGAGATGTACGTCTTCGAGACGAAGGGCGGCGACAGGCTGGCCCTGCGTCCGGAGACCACCGCGCCCGTGCTGCGCGCGGTGCTGGAGGCCAACCTGCACAAGACGGGCAACCTCCCGGTGAAGGTCTGGTACTCGGGCTCGCAGTACCGCTACGAGCGCCCGCAGAAGGGCCGGTACAGGCACTTCTCCCAGGTCGGCGCCGAGGCCATCGGCGCGGAGGACCCGGCCCTCGACGCCGAGCTGATCATCCTGGCCGACCAGGCGTACCGCTCGCTCGGCCTGCGGAACTTCCGCATCCTGCTCAACAGCCTGGGCGACAAGGAGTGCCGGCCGGTGTACCGGGCCGCGCTGCAGGACTTCCTTCGCGGTCTGGACCTGGACGAGGACACGCGCGGCCGCGTCGACATCAATCCGCTCCGGGTCCTCGACGACAAGCGCGAGTCGGTCCAGAAGCAGCTCACCGGCGTGCCGCTGCTGCGCGACTACCTGTGCGACGCGTGCAAGGCGTACCACGAGGAGGTCCGCGAGCTGATCACCGCGGCGGGTGTGTCCTTCGAGGACGACCCGAAGCTGGTGCGCGGCCTGGACTACTACACCCGCACCACCTTCGAGTTCGTGCACGACGGTCTGGGCTCCCAGTCGGCGGTGGGCGGCGGTGGCCGCTACGACGGCCTGTCCGAGATGATCGGCGGCCCGGCGCTGCCGTCCGTCGGCTGGGCCCTGGGCGTCGACCGCACGGTACTGGCCCTGGAGGCCGAGGGTGTCGAGCTGGAGCTCCCCTCGACCACCAGCGTCTTCGCGGTCCCGCTCGGCGAGGAGGCCCGCCGCATCCTGTTCGCGAAGATCACCGAGCTGCGCAAGCTCGGCATCGCGGCGGACTTCGCGTACGGCGGCAAGGGCCTGAAGGGTGCCATGAAGAACGCCAACCGCTCGGGCGCCCGGTACGCGATCGTCGCGGGCGAACGCGACCTCGCCGAGGGCGTCGTGCAGCTCAAGGACATGGAGTCCGGCGAGCAGACGGCGATCGGCGTGAACGAGATCGTGGCGGAGCTGGAGTCCCGGCTCGGCTAGTCGGGCAACGCGAGGGCGCCGGGGACGACCCCGGCGCCCTCGCGCTGTTCCAGCGGGCCGTACCGCATGGCGTGGGTCACGGCCGCTGTGCGATCGTCGACTCCCAACTCGGCGGAGGCCCGCAGCAGATGGGTCTTCACGGTCGGCTCCCGGATGTGCAGGCGCCGGCCTGTCTCCGCGTTCGTGCAGCCCTCCGCCGCAGCCGCAGTACCGCCGTCTCCCACTCCGACAGCCGGGGGCGTTCCGGCCTGGTCCGCAGCTGGTCCACCAGGAACCGGCGCCTCCGCCTGCGGCCCGCTGGCCGCGTCGCCGACCACGTCAAGATCCGGTTCGGCGCTCAGCATGGCGCGCAGTCCCTCCCCCGTCAGCAGGATCGCGGTCTCCAGGACGCCGGTGAACAGAACCGGCCAGATCTTGCCCAGGAAGTAGGCCGCGGGCGGCGTCGGTGTGCCGTGCAGCCGCCGCAGCACCTTCTCGTCCCGCTCGACCGCGATCGAGATGCCGAGCGACCGGAAGCTCGTCGACATGATCCCGGACGCCACAGCAGTTCGGGATCGCCGATCACGCCGAGCGCCACGTCGAGGCGGCGCCGCTGGCCGCCGGAGAGGGCCTTGACCCGGCTGTTCACCTCTGTTTCCAGGCCTACCAGGCGGATGACCTCCTGTGGGTCGCGCGGACGCGGGTAGCAGTGGGCGAAGTGCCGTACCGTCTCGCCCACCGTCAACTCGGCGGGTGCCGATTCGTCCTGCCAGACGATTCCGACACGGGGCCTCCACGCGCGCGTGCCCGTCGCCGGATCCGCGCCGAGGACGGACACTCGCCCCCGTCCCGTGACCGGTTGCCCGGAAGGATCTCCACCGTCGTGCTCTTGCCCGCGCCGTTGGGTCCGAGCAGGCCGAACACGTCACCGCGCCGGATGCCGAGGTCGAGGCCGTCCACCGCGGTGACGCCCCCGTACCGCTTGCGCAGCCCCCGGACGTTCACCGCGAGTTCGTTCGCGTGTGCTGTCATGCCTCCGAGCATCGGCCGGAACCGAACGATCCGTGACCACCGTGCGTACCTCCTTATGTCCTTCCAACGGTGGACACGCGCGTGGGTGCGGCACAATGAGCTGTGCCCGAAGATGGTCCAACTCTCAAATGACGGAATCGGCGTGATGAGCAAGACGACAGTCAACGACGTCTCGACGGAGTCCGGTCCCGAGCGTGCCGCCGACGGCCCGCGCACGGTGGGCGGCAGCCGTGCCTTCGCCCTCCTCCTGGTGATCACCGGAGCGGCGGGACTGCTGGCCGCCTGGGTCATCACGCTCGACAAGCACAAGATCCTCGAAGCGAAGATCGCCGGGAAGACGTTCACCCCCGGGTGCAGCGTCAACCCGATCGTGTCCTGCGGCAGCGTCATGGAGAGCAAGCAGGCGGCCGCCTTCGGCTTCCCGAACCCCTGGCTCGGCCTGGTCTGCTACGGCATCGTCATCTGCGTCGGCATGAGTCTGCTGGGCCGCGCCCGCTTCCCCCGCTGGTACTGGCTGACCTTCAACTTCGGCACGCTCTTCGGCGTCTGTTTCGTCACCTGGCTGCAGTACCAGTCCCTGTACGAGATCAACGCGCTGTGCCTGTGGTGCTCGCTGGCCTGGGTCGCCACGATCACCATGTTCTGGTACGTGACCTCGTTCAACGTCCGCAACGGCTTCCTGCCCGGGCCGGGCTGGCTGAAGCGGTTCCTCGCCGAGTTCACCTGGGTCGTCCCGGTCACCCACTGCGGCGTCATCGCCATGCTGATCCTGACCCGCTGGGGCAGCCAGCTCTGGGCCTGAACCCCGGCCCGGCCGCGTTGTCAGTGCGGTGAATTACTGTGTGGGACGTGGAACCCGACCTGTTCACCGCCGCAGCAGAAGAACGCCAGGAGAAGGACCCGGCAGCGAGTCCCCTGGCGGTGCGCATGCGCCCGCGGACCCTCGACGAGGTCGTGGGCCAGCAGCATCTGCTCAAGCCCGGCTCCCCGCTGCGCCGGCTGGTCGGCGAGGGCTCCGGCGGACCCGCCGGACCCTCCTCGGTGATCCTCTGGGGCCCGCCCGGCACCGGCAAGACCACCCTCGCGTACGTGGTCTCCAAGGCGACGAACAAGCGGTTCGTGGAGCTGTCCGCGATCACCGCGGGCGTCAAGGAGGTCCGCGCGGTCATCGACGGCGCCCGCCGCGCCACCGGCGGCTTCGGCAAGGAGACCGTCCTCTTCCTGGACGAGATCCACCGCTTCAGCAAGGCCCAGCAGGACTCCCTGCTCCCCGCGGTCGAGAACCGCTGGGTGACCCTGATCGCCGCCACCACCGAGAACCCGTACTTCTCGGTGATCTCGCCCCTGCTGTCCCGTTCGCTCCTGCTGACCCTCGAACCCCTCACCGGGGACGACATCAGGGGCCTCCTCAAACGCGCCCTGACCGACGAGCGCGGCCTGAAGGCCGCCGTCACCCTCCCCGGGGACACCGAGGAACACCTGCTGCGCATCGCCGGCGGCGACGCCCGCCGGGCCCTGACCGCCCTGGAGGCCGCCGCCGGAGCGGCCCTGGACCAGGGCGAGAGCGTGATCAGCCTGGAGACGCTGGAACAGACGGTCGACCGGGCCGCGGTGAAGTACGACCGGGACGGCGACCAGCACTACGACGTCGCCAGCGCCCTCATCAAGTCCATCAGGGGCTCCGACGTGGACGCGGCCCTGCACTACCTGGCCCGCATGATCGAGGCCGGCGAGGACCCCCGCTTCATCGCCCGCCGCCTGATGATCTCCGCCAGCGAGGACATCGGCCTGGCCGATCCCCACGCTCTGCCCATCGCGGTCGCCGCGGCCCAGGCCGTCGCCATGATCGGCTTCCCCGAGGCCGCCCTCACCCTCAGCCACGCCACCATCGCCCTCGCGCTCGCCCCCAAGTCCAACGCGGCGACCACCGCGATCGGCGCCGCCATGGAGGACGTACGCAAGGGCCTGGCCGGCCCGGTCCCGCCGCACCTGCGTGACGGGCACTACAAGGGCGCCGCCGAACTCGGCCACGCGCAGGGGTACGTCTACCCGCACGACCTGCCCGAGGGCATCGCCCAGCAGCAGTACGCACCGGACGCCCTGAAGGACCGCGAGTACTACGCCCCGAGCCGGCACGGCGCCGAGGCGCGCTACGCGGACGCGGTCGAGTGGACCAGGAAGCACCTCGGTCGCAGACGGTCCTGAGCGCCCTGTAGAATTCCCCGAAGTGCTGAGTCCCGTGCTGTCAGAGCGGGACAGCCAGCCGGAGCCCCATCCTCCCCGGATGGACTCCAGGAGCGTCGCGCACCGTCGAACGGTGTCGCGGGCAGCCCACCACCACCCGGGTTCCGGGAGCGGTCGGTGGGCCACTCGCGTACTGCATGTATGTGCCCAGACCAGGGAAGCGGCTGCCCGGCAGGTCCCTCGGGACCCGGCGGGTTTTCCCGGCTGCGGATGCGACCTCCCTAACCCTGACGAGCCGAACACTACGAAACGAGATAGAGACAGTGGCGAACCAGTCCCGCCCCAAGGTCAAGAAGTCGCGTGCCCTCGGCATCGCGCTGACCCCGAAGGCCGTCAAGTACTTCGAGGCCCGCCCCTACCCGCCGGGTGAGCACGGCCGTGGCCGCAAGCAGAACTCGGACTACAAGGTCCGTCTGCTGGAGAAGCAGCGTCTGCGCGCGCAGTACGACATCTCCGAGCGCCAGCTGGTCCGCGCCTACGAGCGCGCGTCCAAGGTCCAGGGCAAGACCGGTGAGGCCCTGATCGTGGAGCTCGAGCGCCGTCTCGACGCCCTGGTCCTGCGTTCGGGCATCGCCCGCACCATCTACCAGGCCCGTCAGATGGTCGTCCACGGCCACATCCAGGTCAACGGCCAGAAGGTCGACAAGCCGTCCTTCCGCGTCCGCCCGGACGACGTCGTGCAGGTCCGCGACCGCTCCAAGGACAAGACGCTCTTCCAGATCGCCCGCGAGGGTGGCTTCGCCCCCGAGGGTGAGACCCCGCGCTACCTGCAGGTGAACCTCAAGGCCCTGGCATTCCGCCTGGACCGCGAGCCGAACCGCAAGGAAGTTCCGGTCATCTGCGACGAGCAGCTCGTCGTCGAGTACTACGCCCGCTGATCCCAGCCCCGGCGTAGGCACTCCGCCCGCCGTCTCCCCGTCCGGCCCTGCCGGACGGGCGAGGCGGCGGGTTTGCGTTTCCGGCGTCCCACGCCGTGGGCCCGGCGGTTGTCCCGGGCAGCTCGGGCCGGCGGGGCCGACCGCCGTGGCAGACACCTCTGCGGCCCGTTCAGCCCTCAACGGCCGCGCCGCGTCTCTCGTGGCCCGCCTCCGGGGCGGCTTCCCCGCCCGGTGGCACCGTCTGGCGCGGACCCGGAGGTCTGATCAGCGGTTTCTCCGCCCTCGCCGGGGCCCGTGCCCCGGCCGCTCGCGCCGCCGTCCTGCGGCACCGGCCCCCGTGGACCGGGCACCGCGCCCAGCGGCCGTAGCCCGCCCTGCCCCAGCGCACGGGTCACGGCCGCCGCACGGTCCAGCCGGGCTCCCTCCCGTACGCACTCCTCGTACCTCGCGTCCCCCAGCGCCTGCCGCGCCATCGCCTCGCAGCGCTCGTGCGGGGCGTTGTAGTACGCCGAGCCGAACAGCGGCAGCCCCACCGACGGCCAGATCCGGCCCGCAGCCCCCTGGAGCAGCGCCGCCTCGGCCGGCTCGCCCCGGGCCGCCGTCACCAGCGCCAGCAACTCCATGGACAGCACCGAGCCGAGCAGATCGTGGAAGGCGTGGGCGTTGCGCAGGCAGTCCGCGAGCAGTTCCCGCGCCCTGTCCTGGGCGCCGTCCTGCCAGGCCGCGTACGCCAGCACGTACAGCGCGTACGAACGCGCCCAGCGCTCCCCATGGTCCTCGCACACCCGGCGCACGTCCTCGCACAGCCGCACCGCGTCCGGCAGGTCCCCCTGGAAGGCCCGCGTCATCGCCAGCTCCACCTGGCCCATCAGCACGTTGCTGTTGAGTTCGCCGATCTCCTGGTAGCGGTGCAACGCCGACCGCAGCAGCGTTTCCGCACGGGCCATGTCATCGGTGACCAGGGCCAGACAGCCGGTGCGGTGCTCCGCGTACGCCACCGCCGCCGGATCCGCCGCCCGCTCCGCCTGCTCCCGGCACTCCTGCAGCGCCGCCAGGGCCGGCACGGTGTCGCCCTGGAGGATCGCCACATAGCCGAGCACCCACAGCGCCTTCAGCCGCGACCGCTCGTACCCCGACTCCAGCTCCACGCAGCGCGTCAGCCAGCGGCGGCCCTCCGCGAGCCGCCCGCAGCCGACCCAGCAGAACCACAGGGACCCGGCCAGGTACTGGCCGAGATGGACTTCCTCCGGCTCCGTCAGACAGCACTCGATGGCCGCCCGCAGATTGGGCAGCTCCGCCTCGACCCGCGCGGCGACCTCGCCCTGCCGGGGCGAGAACCAGTCCAGCTCGCACGAGGTCGCCAGGCCCAGGTACCAGTCCCGGTGCCGCCTGCGCAGCCGCCCCGCGTCCCCGATCCCCTCCAGCCAGTCGGCGCCGTAGGCCCGCACGGTGTCGAGCATCCGGTAGCGGGAGCCGGCCGGTGTCTCCTCGCGGGTGACGACCGACTGGGCCAGCAGCTGCGAGAGCACGTCCAGGACGTCCTCGGCGGGCAGCCCGTCCCCGCTGCACACGTACTCGGCCGCCTCCAGGTCGAAGGTCTGCGCGAACACCGACAGCCGCGCCCACAGCAGCCGCTCGGCGGGCGTGCACAGCTCGTGGCTCCAGCCGATCGCCGTACGCAGCGTCTGGTGGCGGGCCGGAGGTCCCCCCGGAACGGAAGGCGACCCGGACCCCGACGTCAGCAACCGGAACCGGTCGTCCAGCCGCTGCAGCAGCTCCGCCGGGGACAGCGCCCCCAGCCGCCCGGCGGCCAGCTCCAGCGCCAGCGGAATCCCGTCCAGACGCCGGCACAGCTCCCGCACCTCGGCGCCGTCGGACACCTCGAGGCCCTGCTCCCGGGCCCGGTCGGTGAACAACTCCACCGCCTCGTCCTCACCGAACGGCGCCAGCGGGAGCAGCCGCTCGCCCGCCAGCCCCAGCGGGCGCCGGCCCACGGCGAGCACGCGCAGCCGCGGCAGCCTCCGCAGCAGGTCGGCCGTCAGCTCGGCACAGGCCTCCACCAGATGCTCGAACCCGTCCAGCACCAGCAGGGCCGGGCGGCCGGCGAGATGTTCCAGCAGCGTCTGCCGGGGCGGCCTGGCGGTGTGGTCGGTCAGGCCCAGCGCCTCCGCGACCGCGTACTCCACGAACTGCGGATCGCGCACCGGCGCCAGCTCCACCCGCCCGGACCCCGACTCCCACCCGGCGGCGACCCGCGCGGCCAGCCGGGACTTGCCGACGCCACCGACCCCGGTGACGGTCACCAGCCGGGCCTGGCCGAGGGCGCTGGTCAGCCCGGCGAGTTCGGCCGAGCGCCCGACGAACGTCGTCAGTTCCAGGGGTGGTTCACCGTCGGAGAAGGGCTCTGGGCGCTGAGGACCTCGCATGGGACACGGAGCGTACTGAAGTGTGTTCACTGCGTACAGTCGCTTCCCGCAACTCCGCCCCGGCCGCCCCGGGTAATCCGGTACGGAGCCCCGGCCCCGGCGCGATAGGCTCGGACTCGACTTTTCGATGGTGAGGCACGTTTCAGGGAGCGGGTGCGCACAGTGTCCGGTGGAGAGGTGGCCGGGATCCTGGTGGCCGTCTTCTGGGCGATCCTGGTCTCCTTCCTCGCGGTGGCTCTCGCGAGGCTGGCCCAGACGCTCAAGGCGACGACCAAGCTCGTGGCGGACGTGACCGACCAGGCCGTCCCGCTGCTCGCCGACGCCTCCCAGGCGGTGCGCTCCGCACAGACCCAGATCGACCGCGTCGACGCGATCGCCTCCGACGTCCAGGAGGTCACGTCGAACGCCTCCGCGCTGTCGACCACCGTCGCCTCCACCTTCGGCGGCCCGTTGGTCAAGATCGCGGCCTTCGGCTACGGCGTCCGCCGGGCGCTGGGCGGCCGCAAGGAGGACGTGCCCGCGAAGGCGCCCCGGCGTACCGTGATCGTGGGCCGCACGGTTCCCGCCGCACGACGCAAGCGGAAGTAAGGACTGAGACCGAGCGATGTTCCGTCGTACGTTCTGGTTCACCACCGGTGTCGCCGCCGGTGTGTGGGCCACCACCAAGGTCAACCGCAAGCTGAAGCAGCTGACCCCGGAGAGCCTCGCCGCCACCGCGGCGAACAAGGCGCTGGAGACCGGTCAGCGGCTCAAGGACCGCGCGGTGGGCTTCGCGCTCGACGTCCGCGACAACATGGCCCAGCGGGAGGCCGAGCTGGAGGAGGCCCTCGGGATCCACGAGGACCCCGAACTCCCCGCAGCCCGGCGGCACGCCGCCATCGAGGCCGACCGCAGCAACAACCGCAGCACACCGAAGTACATCGAAGCCCCGATGTACTCGTACAACCGGAATGAGGACCACTGATGGAGTCGGCCGAGATTCGCCGCCGCTGGCTGAGCTTCTTCGAGGAGCGCGGGCACACCGTCGTCCCTTCGGCGTCGCTCATCGCGGACGACCCGACTCTGCTCCTCGTCCCCGCCGGCATGGTGCCCTTCAAGCCCTACTTCCTGGGTGAGGTCAAGCCGCCGTTCCCGCGCGCCACCAGCGTGCAGAAGTGCGTGCGCACGCCGGACATCGAAGAGGTCGGCAAGACCACACGTCACGGCACGTTCTTCCAGATGTGCGGCAACTTCTCCTTCGGCGACTACTTCAAGGAAGGTGCCATCAAGTACGCCTGGGAGCTGCTCACCACGCCCCAGGACAAGGGTGGTTACGGCCTTGAGCCGGAGCGTCTGTGGATCACGGTCTACAAGGACGACGACGAGGCCGAGCGCATCTGGCACGAGGTCGTCGGCGTGCCGAAGGAGCGCATCCAGCGCCTCGGTATGAAGGACAACTACTGGTCCATGGGCGTCCCCGGACCCTGCGGCCCCTGCTCCGAGATCAACTACGACCGCGGCCCCGAGTTCGGCGTCGAGGGCGGCCCCGCCGTCAACGACGAGCGCTACGTGGAGATCTGGAACCTCGTCTTCATGCAGTACGAGCGTGGCGAGGGCATCGGCAAGGACAACTTCGAGATCCTCGGGGACCTGCCGAGCAAGAACATCGACACGGGCCTCGGCCTGGAGCGGCTCGCCATGATTCTGCAGGGCGTGCAGAACATGTACGAGATCGACACCTCGATGGCCGTCATCGAGAAGGCCACCGAGCTGACCGGCGTCCGCTACGGCGACGCCCACGCCTCCGACGTGTCCCTGCGCGTGGTCACCGACCACATGCGTACGGCCACCATGCTCATCGGCGACGGCGTCACCCCCGGCAACGAGGGCCGTGGCTACGTCCTGCGCCGGATCATGCGCCGCGCCATCCGCAACATGCGCCTGCTCGGCGCCACCGGTCCGGTCGTCAAGGACCTGATCGAGGTCGTCATCGGCATGATGGGCCAGCAGTACCCCGAGCTGATCACCGACCGCGAGCGCATCGAGAAGGTCGCCCTCGCCGAGGAGAACGCCTTCCTCAAGACGCTGAAGGCCGGCACCAACATCCTCGACACCGCCGTCACCGAGACCAAGCAGTCCGGCTCCACCGTCCTGCCCGGCGACAAGGCGTTCCTGCTCCACGACACCTGGGGCTTCCCGATCGACCTCACCCTGGAGATGGCCGCCGAGCAGGGCCTCTCCGTGGACGAGGACGGCTTCCGCCGCCTGATGAAGGAGCAGCGGGAGCGCGCCAAGGCCGACGCCCAGGCCAAGAAGACCGGCCACGCCGACATGGGCGCCTACCGGGAGATCGCCGACAGCGCCGGTGCCACCGACTTCATCGGCTACAGCGACACCGAGGGCGAGACCACGATCGTCGGCATCCTGGTCGACGGTGTCTCCTCCCCGGCCGCCACCGAGGGCGACGAGGTCGAGATCGTCCTCGACCGCACCCCGTTCTACGCCGAGGGCGGCGGCCAGATCGGCGACACCGGCAAGATCAAGGTCGACACCGGCGCCGTCATCGAGATCCGCGACTGCCAGAAGCCGGTCCCGGGCGTGTACGTCCACAAGGGCGTCGTCCAGGTCGGCGAGGTGACCGTCGGCGCCAAGGCCCACGCCTCCATCGACTCCCGCCGCCGCAAGGCCATCGCCCGCGCCCACTCGGCCACCCACCTGACCCACCAGGCCCTGCGCGACGCCCTCGGCCCGACGGCCGCCCAGGCCGGTTCCGAGAACCAGCCCGGCCGCTTCCGCTTCGACTTCGGCTCCCCGTCCGCCGTCCCGACGGCCGTGATGACCGACGTCGAGCAGAAGATCAACGAGGTGCTCGCCCGCGACCTGGACGTGCACGCCGAGGTCATGGGCATCGACGAGGCCAAGAAGCAGGGCGCCATCGCCGAGTTCGGCGAGAAGTACGGCGAGCGGGTCCGCGTGGTCACCATCGGCGACTTCTCCAAGGAGCTGTGCGGCGGCACGCACGTCCACAACACCGCCCAGCTGGGCCTGGTGAAGCTGCTCGGCGAGTCCTCCATCGGCTCCGGTGTCCGCCGCATCGAGGCCCTGGTCGGCGTGGACGCCTACACCTTCCTCGCCCGCGAGCACACGGTTGTCAACCAGCTCACCGAGCTGCTCAAGGGCCGCCCGGAGGAGCTGCCGGAGAAGGTCTCCTCGATGCTCGGCAAGCTGAAGGACGCCGAGAAGGAGATCGAGAAGTTCCGCGCCGAGAAGGTCCTGCAGGCCGCCGCCGGTCTCGCCGAGTCCGCCAAGGACGTACGCGGCGTGGCCGTGGTGACCGGCCAGGTCCCGGACGGCACCACCCCCGACGACCTGCGCAAGCTGGTCCTCGACGTGCGTGGCCGCATCCAGGGCGGCCGGGCCGCCGTGGTCGCCCTCTTCACGGTCAACAACGGCAAGCCGCTCACGGTCATCGCCACCAACGACGCCGCCCGCGAGCGCGGCCTCAAGGCCGGTGACCTGGTCCGTACCGCCGCCAAGACCCTCGGTGGCGGCGGTGGCGGCAAGCCGGACGTCGCCCAGGGCGGCGGCCAGAACCCGGCCGCCGTCGGCGAGGCCGTCGAAGCCGTCGAGCGTCTCGTCGCCGAGACCGCCAAGTGACGGCTGAGTAAGGAAGCGGTCGGACATGCGCAGAGGACGTCGACTTGCGATCGACGTCGGGGACGCCCGTATCGGGGTCGCCTCGTGCGACCCCGATGGGATCCTCGCCACACCGGTGGAGACCGTCCCCGGCCGGGACGTCCCCGCCGCCCACCGCCGTTTGCGGCAACTGGTGGAGGAGTACGAACCGATCGAGGTCGTCGTAGGCCTCCCTCGCTCCCTCAAGGGGGGCGAGGGCCCGGCCGCCGTCAAGGTCCGCGCCTTCGCCCAGGAGCTGGCCAAGGGCATCAAGCCGGTGCCGGTACGCCTGGTGGACGAGCGGATGACGACCGTGACGGCCAGTCAGGGACTGCGTGCCTCGGGGGTGAAGTCCAAGAAGGGCCGGTCTGTCATCGATCAGGCCGCAGCCGTCATCATCCTGCAGCAGGCCCTCGAATCCGAACGGGTGTCAGGTAAAGCACCCGGCGAGGGCGTCGAAGTGGTCATCTGATCGCGATACGGTAACGTTCCGCGCGATGCGCCGGTGTTCGAACAACCGACGCACAGCAGAAGAGGCGGAACGGAAGCGAGGCCCACCGGCCACGTGACCGGTCGGCCTCGCGGCTCTAGGGGATCGATGACTGAGTATGGCCGGAGCCCAGGCTCCCAACCGTGGCATCCGCAGGACCCGTTGTTCGGGGACGGCGGATGGGAAGGGCAGCAGGCCCACGCGGGTCAGCAGCCTGCCTACGGCGGCCAGCCGCAGCACCACCCGCAGCAGCCGCAGTACGGCGACTGGAACCAGGAGCAGCAGTCCGGTCACGGCAACGAGCAGTACCAGTTCTACGGCGAACAGGGCCAGCAGCAGTTCACCGGCCACGCCCAGCAGCAGCAGTACCAGCACCACGGCGGCTGGGACGCGACCGGCACCCACGGCCAGGCGCCGTACGCCGCCGACCCCGGCGACCCCTACGGCCAGCAGCCCGTCGCCTACGGCGGGGAGCAGCCCGACTTCTACGGCACCGAGCACGCCTACCCGCCACCGCAGCCGCCCGGTCACCGGCGCCCCGAGGCCGAACCGGAACCGGAGACCGCGCCCGCCGAGGAGGAGCACCCCTTCTTCGCCGGAGGCGGCGGTGAGGACGACGACGGTGAGGAGCATGAGCTCCAGAGCCGCCGTGAGCGGCGCGGCAAAGGCAAGAAACCCGCCAAGAAGGGTCAGAAGCGCCGCACCGGCTGCGCCTGTCTGGTGGTCGGCCTGGTGTTCGGCGGAGGCCTCGGCGGCGTCGGATACTTCGGCTACAAGTTCTACCAAAATCGTTTCGCCCCGGCCGCGGACTACGCGGGCTCCGGAAACGGTGAGCAGGTCACGGTCGAGATCCCCAAGGGCGCCGGTGGATGGGACATCGGCCAGAAGCTGAAGGAGGAGGGCGTCGTCGAGAGCGCGGCCGCGTTCGTGTCCGCACTGCAGGCGAACCCTCAGGGCAAGACACTCCAGGACGGTGTCTACACACTGGAGAAACGGATGTCCGCCGCGAGCGCGGTGGAACTGATGCTCAGCCCGAAGAGCCGCAGCAACCTGATCATCGCCGAGGGCCTTCGCAACACGGCGGTCTACAGCCTGATCGACAAGCGCGTCGGGGTGGCGGCGGGTACCACGGCGAGCGTCGCGAAGAAGGACTACAAGAGCCTCGGGTTGCCCGCCTGGGCGCTGGACCACGCGAACCTGAAGGACCCGCTGGAAGGCTTCCTCTACCCTTCCAGTTACGCGGTCACCAAGGGCCAGAAGCCCGAGGCCGTGCTCAAGGAGATGGTCTCCCAGGCCACCGCCGAGTACAAAGAGCTGGACCTGGAGAACAAGGCCAAGGTGCTCGGCCTCGACAGCCCCTGGCAGCTGCTCACCGTGGCGAGCCTGGTGCAGGCCGAGGGCACGAGCCACGACGATTTCCGCAAGATGGCGGAGGTCGTCTACAACCGCCTCGAACCCGACAACCCGCAGACCTACGGGCGGCTGGAGTTCGACTCCACGTACAACTACGTGAAGAACCAGAGCAAGATCGACCTGAGCATCGCCGAGCTGCGCAAGTACAACAACCCGTACAACACCTACTTCTCCAAGGGGCTGCCGCCCGGCCCCATCGGAAATCCCGGCGAGGAAGCGCTCAAGGGCGCGCTCGACCCGACGCACGACGGCTGGTACTACTTCATCTCGATGGACGGAAAGACCAGCAAGTTCACCAAGACGCTGGAGGAGCACGAGAAGCTCGTCAACGAGTGGAATGCGTCGAGGAAAAAGAGCTGATGTCGGGTCGGTAGTCTTCGCCTGACGACAGAAGCTCAAGGACGGGTTCCATGGCATCGAAGGTAGTTGGCGCCCGCCGGGCCGCCGTGCTCGGTAAGCCCATCGGCCACTCTCTCTCGCCGGTGCTGCACCGGGCCGCGTACGACGAGCTGGGGCTCACCGAGTGGTCGTACGACCGCTTCGAGCTGGACGAGGCCGCTCTGCCCGGCTTCTTCGAGAAGCTCGGGCCGGAGTGGGCGGGGCTGTCGCTGACCATGCCGCTGAAGCGTGCGGTCATCCCGCTGCTGGACGAGATCAGCGAGACGGCCGCCTCCGTCGACGCGGTCAACACGGTCGTCTTCACCGAGGACGGCCGCCGGCTCGGCGACAACACCGACATCCCCGGCATGGTCGCCGCCCTGCGCGAGCACGGCATCGAGCAGGTCGACTCCGCCGCGATCCTCGGCGCCGGCGCCACCGCCTCCTCCGCGCTCGCCGCCCTGGCCCGGATCTGCACCGGCGAGGTCGTCGCCTACGTCCGCAGCGAGGCCCGCGCCGCCGAGATGCGCCAGTGGGGCGAACGGCTCGACGTCGTGGTGCGTACGGCGGACTGGACGGACGCCGCGCAGGCGCTGCATGCCCCGCTGGTCATCGCCACCACCCCCGCCGGCACCACCGACGCCCTCGCCGCCGCCGTACCCGAGCGTCCCGCCACCCTCTTCGACGTGCTCTACGACCCCTGGCCCACCGAGCTGGCGGCCCGCTGGTCCATGTTCGGCGGTGCCGTGGTCAGCGGGCTCGACCTGCTGATCCACCAGGCCGTCCTCCAGGTCGAGCAGATGACCGGCCGCTCCCCGGTGCCCCTGGAGGCCATGCGCCACGCCGGTGAGCAGGCGCTCGCCGCGCACTGAACGCCCCTCGGACGTCCGTTTACTGGACCGGCGGCCGGACAACGGCCAGGTCGTGGGAGGATCGGAGGTGGCGGGCCGGGGTCGCGCACCCGGTCGCGCCGTCGCCGTACGCGAGGATGTGCGTACGCAGGGCAGTACCGGGCGCGAACACTGAGGAGCACCGTTGAGCAGGCTGCGTTGGCTGACCGCGGGGGAGTCCCATGGTCCGGCACTTGTCGCGACGCTGGAGGGTCTTCCCGCCGGCGTG
>NZ_JBEYEW010000053.1:0-24269 GCF_040634095.1 Streptomyces sp. NPDC007205 | reverse complement strand
GGCAGGCCCAGCCGGGAGCGGACCGTGGCCGCGAGGGTGTCTTCGGGCGTATCTCCTCCAAAGACCGGGGGAGCCTGTGGTTGGGGCACATCCCTTGGCTAGTGAATACGCAGAGTGATGTACGAGAAGAGGATGCTTCCCTTGCCAGTCGGGTGGCCCAAAGGTGAGATCCCCTCGGGCCACCCGACTAATGGCTGAGAGGGCCAGATCCGTTCGCTACACAGACCCGAGGCCGAACGCGGAGTGTACCGATGCCACGGCGGCGGGGAGGTCGCTGTCGGCACAGACCGCCGAGATGCTGGTATCCGTGGTGGTGAGCAGGTCGATCTTTGCCCCGGCCTTGTGGAGCGCTGAGATGAACAGTGCACAGATGGCACCGTTGGGGCGCAGCGCGGTACCGATGATGCTCACTGTGCCTGTCGGTTCGGTGTGTTCGATGTGGGCGATGCCGATGTCGCTCTGGGCGGCGGTCAACGCCGTCATTGCTCTGTTCTCCTCGCCGCTCGGCAGCATGATGTGAATGGTGTGGTGTCCCGCATCGGTGGAAGGGGTTCGCACCAGAGCGGTGATGGTGACATCCGAGAGTATTTGAGCGACCTGAGCCGTTCCATCCGCGAGGCCCGTTTCGGTGCGGACGGTGATTCTGGTCTGTCCTCGGCTGTGAGTGATTGTATGGACTTGTGCTTGTGTTGAGGCGTCAGCGGCGGTGACCCAGGTTCCGGGACTGTCACTGTATGAGGATCGGACGAGCACGGGAGTCCGGGTCCGCTGGGCGTGTTCCACGCAGCGGGAGTGCAGGACCTTGGCGCCGTTTGCGGCGGCATGCAGCATCTGCGGGTAGGCGAGGTGCGGGATGCGGCGGGCTGTGGCCACGATCCGGGGATCGGCGGTGAAAACGCCGTCGACGTCTGTGTAGATCTCGCAGTGGGCGGCGCCGAGAGCAGCGGCGAGTGCGACAGCGGTGGTGTCCGAGCCGCCCCTGCCCAGGGTGGTGATGTCATCGGTGGTGTCGGCGATGCCCTGGAAGCCGGCGACCACGGGAATCATTCCTTCCGTGAGGCACTGTCGTACGCGCGAGACGTTCACTTCGATGAGGCGTGCTTCGCCGTGGGAGGTGTCCGTGATCAGGCCGGCCTGCCAGCCGGTGAGGGACTGGGCGGGGTGTCCAAGGTGGTTGAGGATGCTGGCCAGCAGGGCGGCGGAGGCGATTTCGCCGGTCGACAGCAGTGCGTCGAGTTCGCGGGCCAAAGGGGCGGGGGCCGCCTGGTGGGCCAGGGCGAGTAACGCGTCCGTGGTGCCGGCCATCGCGGAGACGGTCACAGCGACGTCATAGCCTTCTCGCCTTGCGTCCAGTATGCGCCGGGCAGCGTGCCTCATGCGCTGTACGTCCGCGAGCGAGGTGCCACCGTACTTGTGGACGATCACGGCCATGACTCTGTCCCCTAGGCCTGATGTGGGGAGGGAGGATTGGGGAGTCCGAACCGGGTGAAGGCGGTCCGGTCGGGCAGTGCGTAGACGTCGCGTTCGCAGGTCTCGTTGACGATTACGGCTGCGCGCCAGGCGGCGAGGCCGAGGTCAGGAGCCCCTACGCCGTGGGTGTGGCGTTCGGCGTTCTGTACGAAGACCGAGCCGGTGATGGTGTCGTCGGTGCGGATCCGATAGTCCAGGCCGATGTCCAAGCGTCCCGTGCTGTCGCGCAGCAGGTGAGTGGCTAGGGGGGCCAAGGTGGTTTCGATGGGGCGCTCGGTGTAGCCGGTGGCCAGAACGACGGCGTCGGTGCGGAAGGTGATGTGCCGGCCCTGTTGGCGGGCTTCGGCGTCGAGTTCGATGCGGGTTCCGATGCGGCGGGCCGCCGTGACCGTCACCCCGGGGGTCAGTGTGACGTCGGGCCAGGAGCCGCCGATGCTGCGTTCGTAGAGTTCATTGTGCAGATCAGCGAGGGTGCGCTCGCTGATGCCCTTGTACAGCTGCCATTGCTGTGGCACCAAAGACGCCCGGACGTCGGGGGCCAGGGAATGGAAGTAGCGGATGTAGTCTGGGGTGAAATGCTCCAGGCCTAGCCTTGAGTACTCCATGGGGGCGAAGGCGGGGGTACGCGCCAGCCAGCGCAGACGGTCGGCCTGGGGCCTGCGGCGCAGCAGGTCCAGTACGATCTCCGCCCCGGACTGGCCCGAGCCCACGACAGTCACATCGCCAGCGGCCACCAGTTCCCGCCGGTGGGTGAGGTAGTCGGCGGCATGGAGTACGAGGGTGTGCGGATCGTCGGTGAGGGAGCGCAGGCAGGCGGGGACGGCGGGTTCGGTCCCGACGCCGAGCACGATGTTGCGGGCAGCTTCGCGGGTGGTCGAGTTGTCTGGGCCGGTGTCGGCCGTCTCGACCTGGAAGAGCTTTTCGTCGGGGTCCCAGTGCACGGTGCGGACGCGCTGGCCGAAATGGCAGCTGGTCAGGGACCGGCTGACCCAGCGGCAGTAGTCCTCGTACTCGATGCGCGGAATATGGAACCGTTCGGCGAAGTAGAACGGGTACAGCCTGCCATGGGCTTTGAGATAGGACAGGTAAGACCAGCGGCTGGCCGGGTCGGCGAGGGTCACCAGATCGGCGAGGAAAGGTACTTGGACGGTGGCGCCCTCGATCATCATCCCGGGGTGCCACCGGAACTCCGCCTGCTGTTCGAAGAAGGCGGTGTCCAGATCCGTAACCGGTTCCGACAGGGCCGCCAGGGCCAGATTGAACGGGCCCACGCCGATGCCCAGCAGGTCCAGGGGGGCGGTCGGCGACCTGCCCTGGTTAGTCGTCATTGTCCTCTCCCTGTGAGTGGCAGGTGCGGCCGTCGCGCGCCGTGTTCGGCCGCGGAAGTCGCCACCAGGTCGAGCAACCTTTCGTAGTCGGTGAGGGTTGTGTGCGGGTGCAGGATGGTGAGCTTGAGCCACATCCGCTCCCGGTCATCCTGGTCGGGCATCCGGGCCCGCCCCAGGACCGCCGTGCCGGCGAGCAGGTGCCGACGCAGCGCAGCAAGCGTCCGATCGCCCTCATCCCCGAGGCGATCGCAGGCGAGGGGGCGGAACAGCACGGTGCTCAGCTCCGGCTGCGCCCACAGCCGCAGCCCCGGATGACGCTCGATGTAGCCGGCGACGTCGGTGGCCGTACGGCAGCACTGTTCCACCAGAGCGGCCATCCCCCTTCGGCCGATGGCCTGCAAGGTGACCGCGATCTTGAACGCGTCGGCCGGGCGTGAGGTGCGCCAGGAGCGTCCCAGCAGATCAGGCAGGCCAGCTTCAGTGTCGTCGTCGGCGTTGAGATAGTCGGCCCGTGTGGCGAGCGGGGCGAACAGGGTGGCTTCACGGGCAGCCAGCATCCCCGCGGACAGCGGCTGCCAGCCGAACTTGTGCAGGTCCACAGAGACCGTGTCGGCCTGTTCGACGCCGTGCAGTCGGTGCCTGAGCGCGTCGCTGAACAGGGTGGGCCCGCCGTAGGCGGCATCCACGTGCAGCCATGCCCGATGAGACCGCGTCAGCTCGGCGACGTCCCTCAACGGGTCCACTATTCCGGCATCGGTGGTACCCGCGGTGGCGACCACTACGGCCGATTCCAGGGAGCTCAGGGTTTCGGCTAGATGCGAGATGTCCAGACGCCCCTGCGGACATCGCACCACGGCGGGCGGGCGGAGTCCGAGCATCCATGCGGCGCGGGCCACACTGTGGTGGGCGTTTGATCCGCATATCACCTGGAGCGGTCCTTCTCCGCGGGTCTGTGCGTGTTCCCGGGCCAGGAGCAGCCCGGTCAGGGTGGAGTCGGTGCCGCCGGTGGTCATGACTGCACTGGGGGCGGATGTGCGTGGGAAGACCATGCGAGCGAGGGCATCGGTGAGCTGCTCCTCGATCACACTTGCGCACGGGGCCTGATCCCAGGAGTCCAGGGAGGCGTTGAGGAGCGCGCTGACGGTATCGGCTGCCACCGCCACCGCCAGAGGCGGCGTGTGCAGATGTCCTGCGCACCAGGGCATGGCGGGGTCGGCCGCGCCCTCGGCCAGCATCTGCGCCATGCGTGGCAGTGCCTCCAGGCCACTGCCCGTCTCTGGCAGGATGGGCCCGCAGGCCGCGGTCACCTTCTTGGCCAGGTCAGCGGCATCAACGGACGGGCAAGGCCCTGAGCGGGCCTCGGTCCCGGCTTTGACCGCCATCAGGGCGGGCCGCAGCAGATCCAGCACGGCCACAACTCCCCGCGGGCCACCGGCCAATGCTGCCGCATCACATTTGTCCATGGCGCGTCACCGTTCCTCGTGCCCGTTCCAGGAAGCGCACCGTGTGAACGCCACGGAGAGCCGCTCCAGGATCTGGTCGGCCTGTGCATCGCTGAGGATGAGCGGGGGCAGGAGCCGCAGCACCGTGTCGTGCCGGCCCCCCAGTTCCAACAGCAATCCGGTGTCCACGCATGCGGAACGCAGTGCCTGCGCACGGGCGGGTGCAGGCGGCAGTACTCCCAGCCGATCCGGTGAGCCGTGGGGGTCAACGACCTCCACCCCGAGCATCAGCCCCCGCCCGCGGGCCTGCCCGAGGAAGCCGTGCGCGGCGACCAGCTGTTCCAGGCCCTCGGCCAGCCGCGCTCCGACCGTGACTGCGCGCTGGTCGAGGCGTTCCTCGCGTACCGTGCGCAAGGTCACTTCGCCTGCAACCATCGCCAGCGTGTTGCCGCGGAACGTTCCCGTGTGGTCACCCGGCAGCCATACGTCCAGTTCCGGCCGGTAGGCAATCAGCGCCAGCGGCAGTCCGCCCCCGACGGCCTTGGACATCACCAGGATGTCCGGCACCACGTCGGCTCGTTGGCAGGCCCAGAAGGTTCCGGTGCGGCCGACGCCGGTCTGGACTTCGTCGAGGATCAGCACGATGCCGCGCTCCTCGGTGATCCTCCGTACCTCGCGCAGCCAGTTGTCGGAGGCCGGGATCACCCCGCCCTCCCCCTGAACGACTTCCACGATCACCGCGGCCGGAAGAGCGAGCCCGCTGGCCGGGTCGTCCAGCAGGTTCTCCAAGAGCTGTACGGACAAGCGCGCCGTCTCGCCGCCTCCCACTCCGAAGGGGCAGCGATAGTCGTACGGGAAGGGAAGCCGGGAGACCTCAGCGCTGCCCGCCCCCGCCAGCATCCGCATCCTGTCGCCCCCGCTGACCGCGGACGCCCCCATGGTCATACCGTGATAAGCGCCGGAGAAGGCCACCACGCCTTGCCTGCCGGTGGCCAACCGGGCCAGTTTCAGAGCCGCCTCCACCGCATCGGCTCCGGTCGGACCACAGAAGTGCACCCGCGCCGAGCCGCCAAGGTCGCCCGGCAACACGCCGAGGAGTTCGCTGGTGAACGCGTCCTTCTCCGGCGTGATCATATCCAGGACATGCAGCGGCGCTCTCCGTTCCAGAGTCGCCCTCAACACGTCAACTACCGCGGGGTAGTTGTGCCCCAGGGCCAAGGTTCCGGCGCCGGACAGGCAGTCAATGTACGTCCGCCCGTCCATGCCGGTGACCAGTGCTCCCTGTGCATGAACCGGAACGACCGGCAGATGTCGCGCATAGGTGCGCGCCGACGATTCGCGCTCTGCCTGCCGCCCTAGCAATCGTGCGCGTAACCCCTCGTCAGAGGTGATCGCGCGGCCGTCCGCCGGCCCAGTGACATCCTGCTTCATTCGCTCTCACCCAGCTGATAGCGAGCCATGTAGTCCGGCAGCGGGACCGCAACGGCACTATGGTCCTCGCGTGCCGGCCCTGCGGTCATCCGCAGCGGAATCACTCCGGCCCAGTGCGCCAGAGCCATGTCCTCCGGCTCATCGGCCACCCCGCCGGTCTGGATACGCGCCGACACCTCCACCAGTGGAATCGTGAGCACCGCAGTCTGGGCCAGCTCCCGCGACGACGGAGGGCGGGTATCCGCCGACCGCCCCCGGGCCAGCTTGTCCAACAATGCGGCCATCACCGCCCGCTTCTCCCCCTCCTCCGTGACCGGACACGCCTGCCCGTGCACTGTCACCGACCGGTAGTTCAGCGTGTGCATGAACTGCGCCCGAGCGAAGACCAGTGCGTCGAGCAGCGTCACTGATACACATACCTGGGTCCCCACACCGCTGGCAGCGAGCATCAGACGGCTTCCGGTCGACCCGTGCAGGAATAACTGGTCACCGATCCGGACATGCATCAACGGGACGACCCGCGCTTCGCCGTCGACCTGATACCCGGTATGGCAGACCAACGCCTCATCGACGATCCGGTAGATAGTGTCCTGGTCGTAACGCATCAGACCGCGCTCCCTCAGCGGCTTGATGCGTGCACGCTTCGATTCCGTGGGCATCGCATCCGTCCTCTCCCCGTCAGCGCTGCCGAAACGGGACGATGTCTCGACCACGCGGCTCACTTGCTGATGGACAACCAGACATTCGACATGTTCGCGCTCATCGGTCATATGTATGTGGTGCGCTTGGCGTACGGCACACCGCATGCATCGCGGCAGGCATCATGCCGACGCGCCAGGAGGTATGGGCATCGAGCAACAGCCAGGACTTCTCTCACTCATTTTCGTCGGAACGCAGGCACGGCCCACCGCCGGGACGGTCTTCGAGGTACACAGGAGAGGCAGTTCCACGGCTCCGGGCGCCAGGCCAGGAACTCCCTGATCTGCGCGGCCAGACCGGGGAGAGCTCCGGCCGGTACGGCCCGCGGCCGAGCCGATCAGGTCAGCCAGCCGGGGCCTACTGGGTGCTTGGCCTGTCATCGAGCTCTTCCTCCGCCGGAATCCTGGGCGGGCGCGGCCGAGATGAAGCCAGCACACCATGCCCGTAGTTGGAGGCGGGTGACCGCCGGGTGCAGCCAGTACACAGCCTGATAGTCACTCTGCCCAGGGGTCTGAAGCCGCTCAGACCGTGCACTCCATGCGACTTTGTGCCTTTGTGAACCCGGGTGCGGCGGGGCCATCGATAAATTGGCTCTTCGCTCGTTTCTGTGGGTCTGGGTGGCTTGGCCAGATGCATCCGAGGAGGGCGGGTGTAGCCGACGAGGCAGGGAGCAGGATCATGGCTCGGAGGGCTTCGACGCTGCGGAAGCCGTAGGCCCGCCGGATGAGTAACGACCTCACCCGCGATTGATCGGGATGGGGCCGTGACATGACGAAAGCCGCGCGGGTTGGGAAAGGGTGTGAAGCGATCCTGGGCCCGCGCGGCTCTGTCTCATCCTGCCTTCTGCGGAGTGAGCCGCCAACACCTCGGCGAGTTGCTCGATGAACTCGAACCCCAGTGGCAGGCGCGCTGTGAGGGCAGCCGCCATAACCGGCGCGGGGGTGCCCGCCGCAGACAGGCCGGTGCCGGGCCGAAGTACGAACTCGCCTTCCAGGACCGGCTGGTCGTCACGCTCGTCCACCTGCGTACCGGCCTCACCCAGGAGGCGCTCGCGGTGGCCTACGGTGTCGGCTCATCGACCATCGGCCGGGCGATCGGGGAGGTCCGCCCCGTGCTCGCGGAGCGGGGCTTCGCCATGCCCGGCCGTCCCGGTGTGCGGCTGCGGACGCTGGAGGACGTGTTCGCCTACGCCGAGGCCGAGGGCATCGAGCTGCGGCTGGACGGGGCCGAGACCCAGGTCCGCCGCCCGAAGGCGGGCAGGCCGGGACGCCGGGCGTTCGTCTCGGGCAAGCGCAAGCAGAACACCATCAAGACCACCACGTTCAGCGACCACCAAGGCCGGATGCTGTTCTCCGGCATCGAGCGGCCCGGACGGATGCACGACCAGACCTGCGTGCGTACCGAGGGCATCGCCGAACAGTTCCGACGGCGTCCCACGGTCAAGGCCAAGGTCGACTCCGGCTACCAGGGTCTGGCCAACGAGTTTCCCGGCCAGGTCACGGCTCCGCCGAAGAAGCCCAAGGACGAAGCCTGCGACGGCGACAAGCGGGCCTGGCGCGAGGCCAGACGCCGACAGTCCTCGGCCCGGATCTGCGTCGAACACACCAACGCCGAGCTACGGCAGTGGGCACCGATGCGCCGCTTCACCGGACGCCGCGAGACCTACCCGCAGACCCAGCGAGCAATCGCCGGCCTGATCTCCGACCGGACCGCAAGACGCCCCACCCGCCCCGGGCACAGCACCGAATTGATGCTCGCCCGCGACGTCACCCGCTGATCATCCACCAGCCGAACCGCCAGCCCAGCACACCCACATCTCAATCGTGGGTGAGGCCGTAATCAGATCGTGACTAGATAGGTGGGCGTAACGTGCCGTTTCGCGAAGATTACTCCGCCCTCTTTGCCTAGGGTTCGTCCTCGGTTGGGCGTCGAAACGGCGACGACGTCATCTGCGCCGGGGGACGGCAGCGACACCGTCTACGGCGAGTTCCAAACAACAGGTGAGTTTGTCAACGGCCTCTTTCCATGGCCGCAGTCAGAGGTTGCCCTCGGCACCGACACGATCTTCGGTGAAGGCGGCGATCACCTGCCGATCGGTGATTTTGAGACGTCGGTGGCTCTCGCGAGTGGGGGGCACTCTCATGGTGACAACATCTCCGGCGGGGAGAGGCCTATTGTCAATCCCCAGAAAGCGTGGAGGACTTCCCTATGCTGCTCGGTCCTCCTGATGGGCCTGCGTCCTGGCCTCGGTGACGGTTCGCTCGAAGTCCACTGGCGCCAGTCCGCTGGCGGCGCTGTGCCTGCGGCGCGTGTTGAAGAAGTCCGTGATCCATGTGGCGATCTTCAGCCGGGCCTCGGCGCGGGTGGCGAAGCGATGCCGGTGGATGTACTCGGCCTTGAGCGACGAGTGGAACGATTCCGCGGCCGCGTTGTCCAGAGCCGATCCCACACGCCCCATGGACTGGACCACGCCCAGCTGGGCGCAGAGGCTGTGGTACGCCTCACTCGTATATTCCGACCCGCGGTCCGAATGAAAGATCACGCCGTCCACGGCGCCGCCGCGTGTCGCGGCGGCCATCTGCAGTGACGCGCTGACCAGCAACGCATCGTGCCGAGGGCCCATCGCGTAGCCGAGGACCCGGCGTGAGAACGCGTCGTGGACACACGCGAGGTAGAGCTTGCCCTCCCCGGTTTCGATCTCGGTCATATCGCCCCACCACAAAACGTCCGGTGCGATGGCGTCGTAGCGGCGAAGCACCAGGTCACGGGCGGCTTTCCGCTTGCCCTGCCGGGTGAGGTTCTTGCGCCGGCGCGGGGGCTTGCGGCCCTGGAGCCCGAGTTCGGCCATGATCTGGGCGACGGTGTTCCGCGAGACCTGCCAGCCCTCGGCCCACAGGTCCAGCGTGATCCGCGGCGAGCCGTACGTGCTGCCCGAGAGGCGAAAGAAATGGGTGATCCGCTCAGCCAGAGCAGCCCGTCTGACCTCGCGTTTCGTCGGCTGCTCGGACCGGCGGCGCCATTTGTAGAACCAGGACTCGGACACCTCGAGCGCCCGGCAGGCAACCGTGTGCGGGACATGGTGCTCGGTCCGCTGGCCGGCGATGAAGCCCGCAACCGTCACTTCGTCGCCTCCTTCACCCAGAGGACCACGGAACGCTTGAGGACATCGCGCTCCATCCCGATCTCGGTGTTCTCCTTGCGCAGTTGCTTGTTCTCCTCGCGCAGCCGGCGCAGTTCCTCGCGTTCGGACTCGTTCAGTCCGCCCGCGGCCTCCGCGTCCGCGCGGACCTTGGCCCGGTGGACCCAGGTCTGCAGTGTGCCCTCATGCACCCCCAGGTCCCGGGCGACCTCCGCCGCGGACTTCCCAGTCTCCAACACGATGCGTACCGCACCCTCACGGAACGGCGCGTCGTACGACCGTCGCTTCCCACCCATGACCCTCAACTTCCCCTTCAGTCACACCTCCACGCTACGAGGGGAAGGTCAGGTAGACGGCTTCCCACACTCCGCAGGGAACGAATCTTGAGAAGAGCGCGACGTAGGCGTCGGCGACCAGATGGTGGGCGATGCCGCCGTAGCCGCCGTACCGGATCGAGGTCTCGGCCAGGAGATTGTCGACAGCCGCGTCCATCATCGTACCGTCCACCGCCGCCACAGACCCATCCCCCCACGCCCGCACCAGATCCAGGTCAAGGTGGGCGTCGACGACATCGGCGCCGGCCCGGGCCAGGTTCTTCGGCGTGCAGTGGCGTTTGGCGATCGCGGCCAGCTCGTGCGCCGCCACCGTGCGGATGTGCCGGGCCGCCTGCGTGGCCCCGAGTCCGGAGCCGTAGGTGAACGCGGTGACCACGTACCGGGCCAGCGGGTCCTTCAGCTTCGGATCCGACCCGGACAAGGGGCCGAACCGGTGCCACCAACCGGTCCAGTGTGCCGCCCGGGCGAGGTGTTCCAGGATGCCGCGGGCCGGCAGACGCTGGTCCATCTCGGCCTCCAGCGCCTCGGCGGAGGCGGTGCGCTCACGGCCTACACGCTGCTTGAGCGAGGGCACCCCGGTCACCGGGTCGATCGTCAGGTCGGCGTTGTCCGGGTACCCCGCGTCCACCTTGTCCGCGATTCGCGTGAGCTGCTGCTCCAGGTTCTCCACGAAGCCGTCGGCCGAGTCGGGGATGCCGGCCTGCTCGCAGAACTTCGGTATCTGCGGCTCCACTTGGGCCCAGGGCAGGAGCATGGTCGTCCAGTCGCCGAAGTCCTCGGCACCGGCCACCGCGATGTCCCCGCAGCGCAGCTCTTCGACCAGGTAGGTGAAGACCATGGCCTCGAAGTGCCGGCGCACCAGCATCCCCGGCCGGTCCTTCGCATACACCGTCGTCCGCCACTGCTGCGAGGCGAACGACAGATCCAGCACCCGCGGCCCCGAGCCCTCCTGCCCGTCGGCGGTCGGTGTCGCAGGCGCCACGGCCGTGTCAGGGATCAGCTCACGGGTCAGATGCCGGTGCGTAACGGCATGTTCCAGGGCGTCCAGCACACTGCGGTCCTGGGAAGTGGGCACGAAAGTGAGGGTCCGGGCGAGTTTGAACATCGTCGGCCGGTCGGGGCGGAAGAAGCGTTCCACCAGCGGCGTCCAGTTCCCGCCCCGATACGCCGCCAACGCCTCGATCTCCGCGAGCTGGGCATCGAAACCGCCGCCCGCCTCCACCACCTCGCGGACACGCTTCACCGCCAACACCTCGTCCAGGCTCGCCTGCCCGGTCTGACCAGTGTGCTCGCCGAGACTGTGCTCCTTCAGCACGGTCAGGACGTCCTTGTAGGCGACCAGAAGCTGCTCGGTGGACGCCTTGTGACGCTGCTCCAGATCCGCCAGCTCCTCCTGGGCCCGCCTGGCATGCCGGGCCATCCGCTTGGACAGCATCACCACGAACTCATCACGCACCCGCGCCCTGGCCTTGGCCACCGTGCACGCAAGCAGCGCGGTCCGCCGCGGCTCGGAGATATCCAGCATCTCCCCCACCGACAGCACTCTCGCCTGGTCCGCGAACGCGCTCACCTTGGCCGCGGCCACGCCCTCGACCCAACGCGCCGCGTCCCCGAAACCGTCGACGAGGTCGACACGCTCGCCGTGCTGCCGATACTTCGACCACGTCGCCCGCCGCCCCGGCTCCTTGACCACATCGAACGGACTGCGCCGCTCACCCTCCGGCACCACCAACAGCCCCGCCAGACGCGGCCGAGCCGATCCCACCCGCTCGGCGATCCGGGCGCAGATCTCGCCCTCCACCCGCGTTTTGATGGAGGCCGCCATCCGGTCCAGCGTGGAATACCCGGGCAGTTCCAGGCCCGTGCGGACGATCTCCTCCAGCGCGACGTTCACCAGGTCCACCACGGAAGCACGGACCGGCGCCGCTTCTTCCATCGCAGCAGCGGCGACCTCACGGGCCCGGGCCGGGTCATACGTCAGGCCCAGATACTCCCGGATCCAGGAACGGTAGCGCTTCACCGTCCGCTCCTCCGCCAGCGGCATGACACCCTCCGGCAGACCGACCGCGGCCCGCACACGAGCGACGACCAGCGCCGGAACCTCGTCCAGACCCGGGAAATAGCCCAGCCTGGCACAGGATTTCAGCAACACCAGGAGCGCCAGGAGCGACTCCGGACGGCCATGGGTCCGCTTCACCGCCCACCCGGTCTCAGCCTCGTCCGGGGTGAAGAACTGCGCCAACTCGCGTTCGGACATGACCCGCTTGAAACGCGGATACGCCGTCCGCTCCACCGACGCCACAACCACACCGCCAATCACATGATCGGCAGCACACTACCCCCACCACCACGCCTACGATCATCACGGATCGTCATCCCGAAGCGAGCACGCTCCGCAGTCAGTCATTACACAGCGTGCCCAAGTGGCCCCTTTCGCGCGTATCTTCTCCGGCCCCCAGCCTTGCCGCGGAAGCCGAAGTATCAGCAGCAGCACCGGCGCCCAGGCGCCCGGCATGACATACGAACGCCTTCGTACAAAGGGCTCGACTTCGGGTGAGTGCTACCCGGCATGATCAGCAGTTGTGAATACAGACCTGATCGTCAACGCCGTCACGGGTCTTGGAAGCGGCCTCCTTGGTTTCGCCGGCGCAACCCTTGCCGCTCGCACCCAGGCACGCCCCGCACAGCAGGCCGCGGAAGCCGCCCGCGCACAGGCAGACGCCGCCTACCGTTCCGCCCTCGATTCCGCACACGCGCAGATCTTCGCCAGCGCCTTGCAAGAGACCAACGCTGCCCGCAGGCCGGTCTACTCGGCATTCGCGCGCGCAGCAGAGCGTCTCGTAGATGCTGTCTTCGATGAGGTGATCAACCCTGACAGCGGCGGCAGGCGTATGACGACACCCTGCGAGCAGCGCAGGCCGCATATGCAGATCTCCCCATGGAGGGGCCGCCGCACATCGTCTCCCTCGGCGCGGCCTGCGTCGACGCAGCCATCGCGGCACGAAGGGCGGGAACCAACAACGGCACAACGGTTCTGGTCCTGAAGAAGATCACCGCACTTCGAAGTACACCGGAGACGGCATCTCTCGGCTTCTCCATATCTACGGCATGCGATCTTTTGGGCGCCCTCGTGCGGCAGATGCCCGACGTCTGGTTCACCGACAACCTCCTGTACCTGGCGTCGTTCCCGGAACGCGACGCACAACTCCAGAACATCGGGGGCAACGACGCGGATGCGCCCAGCAACTGGACTGTCGATCACCTGTTCGCCAAAGGGCGCGACCTATACGAACGCCTGAGAGAAGCCGCACGGGGCTTCCACCTCGACTACGACCGCGAGGCGCGGCACGTCTACTGGGCCCTCTTCCGGTGGAAGCACACCGATCCGTGGGAGTTCGCGCGGGAGACCGTCCACGATGCGCGCGCCTCCGTGCGTGCTTTCGGGACCGCGTGCGGCGCAGTCCTACATGGCGAACGGTTCGACGCGACCTGACCACCAAGCGGCGCCGTCTACTTCGCCCACGCGGTGTTCTCCGGCAGCAGGGTCGACTTCACCGGCGCGGTGTTCTCCGCCGGCCCAGTCAGCTTCGACGGCGCGGTGCTCTCCGGCGCCACGGTGAACTTCGCCCTTGCTGGCGGTGAGCCAACTGGGCTGATCCCGTCGGCCGGAACGCCTCTCTCACACGGGCTGCAGCTGGCGCCCGCGTGGTACCCCGCTGGTTCCTGATACGGCCGCTGGCGATGAGAGCTGGGGAGCCTATCGGGGAACCATGGTGTAGGAGCGGCCGGACATGCACCGAGACCCGCACCACCGGGGAGAGGCGCGGGTCTCGGTGCATCGCGGGCCATGCACGACCGGCGGTCGGGGGGCCGGATCGGTCTTGTACGGTCCGGAAGTCCCGGCGGCGGCAACCAGAGCGCCTGGAGCCGCGGGGGCTTCGCCGGATCAACGACCGATCATCCGGCACGTCACTGCTGCTACGCCTCCGGCGGACTCGCCACCAGCGGTGCCTCCGACGCGATCACGTCCCGCAGCACCTCCCCGTCCTGGCGGATCTGCTCGCGCTGGGTCTCCCTGTTGCACATCGGTAGCTACTTTCGAAAGGTTGCGCCAAACCTCGGCGTCTGGTGCCAGGAAGCCTGGCCGAAGGTGGCTTTGTACCGGTATCAGCGCTACTGACTGCCGCCGGATGGGTCGGGCGCGGGGGCGCCGGTCCCGGTGCGCGCAGGTTGCTGCGCTGGACCCAGCCAGGCCGGTGCACGCGCGGAAGGCGCTCTCCAGACCACCTCGGTGGGTCGCCATTCCCTCCGGAGCGTCTCCGCCCGGCCGGATGTCGAGCCCGGCGCGGGCGCCGATCCGGGTGATGTCGCCGATGGTCACGGGCTAGAGTCCGCCGGCCAGGGTGGAGTGGGCGAACCGTCCGGGTCTAGCCCGTACGGCCACCACCTCTGGAAACTGAGGACAGTTTCGCCGGCGTCGGCGGCTTGCCGGGCCAAGGCGTCGGCGCTCTCCTGGTCCCCGGCCTGCTCTCGCATGCGCGCCAGGCTGTACAGGGCGTAGGGCCAGCCGGCGTCGGCGGCCTGCCGGGCCAAGGCTTCGGCACCCCCCGGGTCCTCAGCCTGCTCCCGCAACCGCACCAAATTGGGCGGAGCGTTCCCGTCGCCGGCCTCGGCGGCCTGCCAGTAGAGGGTTTCGGCACCCTGCCGGTCTCCGACATGCTCTCGCATCCGTGCCAGGGCGATCATGGCAGCGGTGTTGCCGGCGTCGGCGGCCTGCAGGAAATAGGTTTCGACACTCTCCGATCTTCCCGACTGCTGCCGCTTCCACGCCATGTAGGTCAGAGCACGGGGCCCGCCAGCGGCCTGGTCGTAGAGGGTTTCGGCGCTCTCCAGATCCCCGGCCCGCTCCCGCATCCGTGCCAGGCTGAGTAGGGCACCGAAGTAGCCGGCGTCGGCGGCCTGACGGTAGAGGGCTTCGGCGCTCTCCAGATTCCCAGCCCGCTCCGACATCTCGGCTATTTTGAACAGGGCAAAGGGCTCGCCATCGTCGGCGGCCTGACGGTAGAGGGTTTCGGCGCTCTCCAGATCCCCGGCCAACGCCCGCATCTGGGCCAGGCTGGTCAGGCCCGTCGGGCCGCCGACGTCGGCGGCCCGACGGTAGAGGGCTTCGGCGCTCTCCAAATCCCCGGCCCGCTCCCGCCACCACGCCAGTCTGAGCAGGGCGTCCGGGTGGTCGGCGTCGGCGGCCTGCCGGTAAAGGGTTTCTACGCTCTCAGAGTCCCCGGCCAGCGCCCGCATCTGGGCCAGGTTGAGCAGGGCACCCGGGTGGCCGGCGTTGGCGACCTTGCGCCAGAGGTGGTGGGCCCACTGCAGGCGCTGTCGATGGTCGGCGGCGGTCGCCAGAGTGTGCAGGTCATCGGGGTCGGTGAGATGGGTGTGGGCGGCGTGCCAGAAAGAGGCGGGCGGGCAGAGCCTTCGGCGCGTGGTGCGACCGTGCTGTTCGAGGTAGTCCGCGAGGCGGAAGACGGGTCCTGACGCTGGGACGGGCGTCACGGTTGGTGCAGGAACGCGCGGGGGGCGGGTAGCGGTGCGGCGCAGGGGGACTTGTTTGCCGTGGACGGGGCGGGCGAGATCTGCGAAGGCTCTTTCGGCCCAGTCTTCGGTGAGCTGGTCGTAGTCGTCGTCGGTGAGGTAGTCGGTGGCGGCAACGATGAGAAACGCCTGCGGGAGGTGGAGTCCGACACCGAGGCGTCGGGCGTCCATCGCGGCCTGAAGCAGAGCTCTGACGGGCGGGGTGCCGTGTTCGTAGCGGCGCATGAGTTCGGGTGCGCCGGCGAGGTCTTGGGTGACCCGTCCGTGGGCGTGCGCGCGGGTGAGGGCGTCCTCCATGAACCGGTCGCCGCCGCGGGCAAGGATGGAGGCGGCATGGATCGCTTTCTCGTCGAAAGCGTCGGGGACCGTGAGGGTGCGTCCGGTCAGGAGTTCGCGGACGCGACTATGGGGGTCAGCCTGCCCGGGGTTGGGCAGGGCCGTGTACGAATTGGCGTACTCGGGCCACAGCGTGCCCAGGACGAGGACCGGCCCACGGGCCACGTGGGTGAGCAGAGTGTGCAGTGCAGCCGCGATGCGCTCGCCGACGTGGGGGTGGCCGAGGTAGTGCTGGGCTTCGTTGAGCCAGACCACTGTGCGGGGCGCCACGCGGTCGAGGTCGGCGAGCGCGGCCTCGGCCCGGGTGGGATCGTGCGGGTGCCACAGTCGCCACCCTTCGGCCGTGAGTGGTTGGACGGCCTCCCAGCACGCCCGTGTCTTGCCGGTCGATGACGATCCGACCAGGACCAGCATCCGGCTGCGGCCCGCCGACGCCTCACCCACCGCCTCGGCCAGGATCTGGTCATGGGCGCGGCGCACATAGCCGGGAAGTGCCCGCTGGGCCCGGGCGCCGGAGTGAGCCGCAGCAGTGGCGGTTCCGGCTGGATGGACTTCCAGGTCGTGAGGATCCCACTGCCCGATTGGCTTGCCGAGCCCCTCATCCCGCACACGAACAGGACCGACCTCACCTGCCGCGGTCCGTCGCAGCTCCAGCATCTGCTCGTCCGGTAGGCCCAGTTTGCCGGCCAGCGCCGCGACCGTCGCGGCAGACGGTACGGGCCCACCGGGCTGGAAAGCCGTCTGGATGGTCGTGCGTGCCAGTCCCGTCCGGGCAGCGAGCTGGATCTTGGTCAGCCCTTCGCGGGCCAGAGCGTCCTCAAGCAGCTGGCGCAGCTCAGTGAGCGCAGCCTCAGGCTCATCCGGTCCCCCGACCACGTGCACCCCCCAGCGTCGTTGTGTTCAACGATGTTCATCATCGTCCGGCCGGACCACGGCGAACACCGCTTCCAGGACCTTCGGTCACGTCAACCTCTCAACCGCTACGGGGAGATCGCCGTGAACCACATTGCCGTCGTCCTGCTCGCCGCCGCGCTGGTCGTCGTGCTCGCACTCTTGGCCGCCGCAGCCGCGGGCACGCTCGCCCGCCTCGACGGCGCCACGTACCCCGCTGCCCTCATGCGCGCCGCCACCACCTTCGCCGCCGCGGTCACCGGGGCACTCGCACAGCTCCTCCCGCGGGCTTGAGGTTGAACGCCCCCGTAGATTTTTTTTGCCGTTCGTCCGGAGCCCGCTGGCCGGTACGCGACTCCAGCACCCCGTGCAGGGCGTTCTCCTTGAACCCGTCGTCGGCCTCGCGGTAGCGGCGCATGACCTTGGAGCCGGGGACCCATCCGCTCTGCTTATCCGCCACGGCGTCGGGGTTGCCGGCGCGGGAGGACGCGGTGACCAGTCCGCGGTGGGGACTGTGCCCGCTGGGCCGGATGCCGAGTCCGGCGCGGATGCCGATGCGGGTCAGGTGTGAGGTGCCAACTTGGTGGGCTCAAGAAGGGACAAGTCCCCTCCAGGGAGACGGTTTTGGCGTCTTCGCTAAAAAAGGCTTCCCTACCCCCACACGTTCGCAGGTGGACGCAGTGCCCTGCCTAAGATTGTTAGAGCACAACCGAGACCGAAGCCTTCGATTCTGCGGTTGTGACCGGCTCGACATCAAAATTTGCGTGGCTTAGGTCGCCCCTACCCTTCGAAAGCAAGGTATCCTGATCCCGCCTCACGGATCCTCCCGAACTGGGTTGCCTCGGCGCCAAGTTCACAGACCTCCGGGACCAGTACAGCGTGGTGCCGGGCCGGAGGGGAAAGTGAGGTGGTGCTGATGAGCGCGCCGTGGGACAAGCCCGACAGGGAGAAGTGGCCCGAGCCAGATAAGTGGCAGGTCTCCCTGGCGGTGGCAAGTCTGCTGGTGGCAATCGTCGCGCTGGCGGTGCAGTTCACTCAGTGACGCCACTGGGTCCGCCTCACGACCGGTCGAAATCGGTTCACGGTCCCGCTGCGAATGCAGCGAGCCCGGCCGCATGACGCTCGACCGGGCTCGTGAACTGCGTGGAGGGCCTGACCCGGATGCCGCCGGGTCGGGTCTCTCTGCGTTGGCCAGAGTTACCCCCTGCCAACGCGTATAACTTTACCAGCTTTAAGCCGGATCCGGCATGAAACAGCAGGTCAGAGGGCTAGTCACCCGCCTTTACGCATCCATAGATGCGTGCTCACCGGGGATGCCCTCGCCTACAGCACGCCGAGCAGGGCGTTGTCCTCCCACTGGTCGACGACTTCGAGGTAGCCGGCGAGCACCTTGGAGTGCGGGGCCCATCCGCCCTGCTTGGCGATGACGATCTGGTCGTGGCCCTTCACGGCCTCGGGGAACATCGGTACAGCGGTTATCGGTGAGAACGATCATGGTCGTCTAGCACAGTGATCCACTTCGCCGCTGGGCTTCGGTGAAACGCCTTCGGGCCTGCTCCGGGGCTGGCTACGGTACGGCTCGTGCCGGTGGAATTTCTGATCGATGAACAAGCTGAGGCGTACGGGACGTTCGCCGAGGAGCCGACGAGGCCCGAGCTGGAGCGGTTCTTCTTCCTAGACGACGTGGACCGAGACCTGATCGCCCTGCGGCGGACGAAGCACCACCAGCTCGGCTTCGCGCTCCAGATGTGCACGGTGGGTGGTCCGCACCTCGATCACGATCCTCGCGCAGCTGTACGCCGCGCCCGGCTCGTCGGCACGGTGAGGGGCGGCGCACCATGTGGTGTGCCGCCTCTTCCCCGTACGGATCAGTCGGGTGGGGAGGTCTGGTTGGCTTGGGTGAGGAGGCGTTCCCAGGTGTGTGTTGACCCGCCGTGCTGTTGGGCGAGGGATGCTGCGATGTGGTGGCGGGGGGCGTCGCCGGCAGTGCTGAGGGCTGCGACCGCGGTGTGCAGGCGGGGGTCGCCCCTCGTAGGCGCCCGTCTCCGACGTCTGCCACCGCCGACCGTGGCCGTACGGGGGGCTACGGCTCGGTCGGCCAGGTCGCCAAGGGGGTGCCGGTCTCCTCGTCGGTGAGGGTGATGCGTGCGCCGGGGATCGCGGAATCGCCCGCCATCAAAAGAGGGCTCCGGGAGCAGGCTCCGGTTGCGGTTCCGAGATGGCAAAGGGCAGCTGGCCATAGACGGTCTGCTCGGAGGGTTGGGGCCCTGGCCCGTGCCTCCGCCGGCGACGGGTCGAGGTTTCTTGGTAGGCCTTCAAATCCTCATGTAGAGGACGTACACGGTCGGGTCTGCGGCTTCCTCCAGCGCTGCCAGGGCCCGAACGGTGGCCGAGCCCCGCCGGGTGTCTGGGGCAGCAGGCTCATCCTGTTTCTCATGTCGCCACGCGCGTGTCCATGCCGCCTCCCAGTCCGGCCACTGCGCCTCCGGTATTTCGCAGGCCCTCAGATACGCGTGGAACTGCGCGAGCCCGTGGGGCATCGCCTGCTTGTGCACGATGCGGTGCGCCGTACTGCGAGGCAGACGGCCGTGCCGCCTGCCCGTTGCTCGAGGTCGCCGAGGAAGAGGATGACCATCCAGCGGTCACGCTTGCGGAAGCCGTCCCCCTCGCCGCCGTAGACGGAGTCGATGAACTCCTGGGAGCCCATGTACCGCCGTGGGCGTCTCGCTTCTTGCCGTTCCTCATGAAGTCGGCGATGAAGTCCGCATGGCGCTTGAACACGTCGATCTCGATGACGACCCGGTTCACGAAGGCGGCGATCTCCGCAACCGACTCATCGGGTGCGGAGAACTGCTCCCACAGACGCAGCGATGAGTCCGGTCGGTCTGGCCACCCAGGCCAGCAGACTTCGATCGGCGCGTCAGCTGAGACCGAGTCGGCTGAGCGCGGTGGTCCAGTCGTTGACGATTGCCTGCTGCGCCGCCTGGAGAGTGACCTTGCCGGAGCAGACGGCGGTGTGCAGCTTCGTCTCCACCGGGTCCTTCTTGTTGTTGATCCCGCCGCCCGGCTTGTGGCCCGGGTCAGCCGGCTCCACCCACAAGTTGCGGGCGTCGTTCGGGTCACCCCCGAGCTGCAGGGAAAGCAGGTGGTCATACTCGGCGTCCCCGAGGCTGCCCTTGTAACCGTATGAGCCAGCGTTCGCCTGCTTCTCCTTCCGGGTGATCGCCTCCGGGGGGCGGATGTTCTTGGTGTAGCCGCCCTTGCGGCAGATCGTCGTTGACAGGTTCCCCTGTGTCACGGCTGGCGAGGTCGCCCCTGGAGTGCACGCCGGATCTTCGAGCGGCTCGCCCTTCTCGTACCGATAGTGACAGCTGCCCGCGGGCGGTTGCTGCTGCACCGTGTAGGTCGTCTGTGGCCCAGCCCCCACCGGGATCTTCGTCGCTCCTGCAGGTGCAGCACTTGTCGACGGCCCCGTCGTCGACGCTCCGCCCTTCCCCGAGGTGTCCGACCCGGAGTGCGAACCGGATGAACAGCCCGTCAGCAGCAGGCAGGAGAGCAGCACCGACGGCACCGCACGATGGATGGAACCCATGACAACCCCTCACGTACGAGCGACAACTTGGCACATGCTCCCCCACGCCGATGCCCTCCTACCGCTCACCACCGGGCGCACAGGTGCGAGCCCGGCTCTCTGGCAGAGGTGTGGAGACGAGGGTGGATAACGCGCGGCTCGCGGCCGCTGCCCCCCTTCACGATCGCTGGCGACCGGCATCCGGGAAGGCCAGCCCCCGCCGCCCCAGGCGGTCGGTGGATGCGGCGGGACCGGATCCGCACGCGAGAACCGCTGGTCAGGGGCGTTGTCAGTGCCAGCGGCGGCGCTCGGGCTGCGTGCCTGATATGCGCCGACTCACCGCCCCGCCCTCCGTACGGCGGGGGGCTCGGGCGGTTCGGCGCGCGCCAGGACCACGGTCGGCTGGGCGGCCGACTCCGGCTCGCCGGCCTGCTGCCGGGGGAGAGCGGGCGGCGCCGCGGGGCGTCCCCAAGGTAGGAGCCCGCACAGCGCGGAGACGAGGTGCGCCAGCCCCAGCAGGACGGCGGGCAGGTCGGCCCGCTCGGCCTGACGCAGGGCGACCCAGGCCACGGCCGCTCTGCAGCCCTCCCGCAGGAGTCCGAACACCGGCGTGACGTGCTGCGGGAGTACCTGCGCCACCGTGAGCGCATGTATCGGCTGCGACACGAGCACCGCTCCGAAGCCGGGAAGAAAGAACAGAACAGTAGTCCGGCACTCACGGTGGTCGAGGGGCTCCCATGCCTCCAGGAGGACGCTCGTGCACCGCGCATCTAGCGTGAAATTGCTGGTCATGAGGGGGAGGACTAGAGCATGCCCGGTTCAGTCATCTGGTACGGCCACATCGCGCTCGGCTTCGCCACGGTGCCTGTCAATTTGGCCAGCGCCATCGAGCGCGACGGACCGCCGCTGCACCCGGCCCACGCCGCCGACGGGTGCTATGGACGGATCCGCTGCCGAAAGGCGTGTGAGGTCGAGGACCGCGAGGGAGCCTCCTCCCGCCCGTCGTTCCCGCTCAGGTGGAGGGACCACTCCTTGAGCTGTTGGAGCAACTCGGTGGCACGGGCATGCCCGGTGGGCCAGAACGGCAAGACGATCAGAGCCGGGATGCAACACACCGTAACCATCAGCAGGGGCAGAAGGCACAAGGCGATCACCAGAGGACGTTGGCGTCCCCTGGATAGGGCGGCCGCGGCCGTGAGAAAGGCGGACATGATTGTAGAGGGCATCCTTTCCGCCCGGACCGACCGGGGCAGCAGGTGAGGCGACACCCTCAGCTTCGAATGGCCTGACCCATTGCCGGAAGCCGCACCACTAGGGGCAACGTCCAGTGGGACCATTGCACTTCGCGCAACGCCACAGGGGGCATCATGAACGGCGGAGAGCACGTGCAGCCGGAGTTGGGACCGGTAAAGTACGACGTGGCCGAGCCCGATCTGTCCTTCGTCCTGCGCCTGCGGGAGTTGTACCAGCACAGCGGCTGGACGTCGCTGCAGTCCTTTGCCGATGCCGTCGGCTACAGCCGAGGCACGCTCTCACGCTTTCTCTCCGGCGAGCGACGCCCAAAAGCAGACTTCCTCGACAAGGTGTTTGCCGCCCTGGAAGGCAGGACGGGGAACCCGGTGACCGAGGAAGCCCAGGCGAGCACCCGGCGGCTGTACTTCGCATGCATCCGCACCACGCGGCCGTACGAGTACCAGGTCTTTGAGCTGCGGGAGGAACTCAAGGCTTCGTACTGGGAGCACCAGGCGGCCGAGCGCCACATCCAGCACCTGAATCAGGAGCTGCGTGAAACCAGGAACGAACGCGACCAGATCGAGCGGGAACGCCAGGCGTTGGAGGAGGCCGCTGGCCACGACGTGGCGGAATGCGGCCTGCTGCAGCAACGTCTGACAGAGGAACAAGCCGCGTATGACAGGGCCCGGACCACGCTCAACGAGCAGATTGCCGAACTCATCGACAACCTGCGCCAGGCAGAACGCGACCGTGATGAGACCCGGCAAAGGTGCGAAGACCTCCATGAGCAGCTTCGCACCGCGCAGATACGTGCCGAGGACGAGCAGCAACAGCTCATCGACGATCAAGAACGACAGCTCCGTGCCGAACGGGAGCGGCGTGAGTCCCTGGAGCAGACCCTTGAAGAAGTGCTGAGAAACCTGACAGCACCAAGCGGCACTGTGACGTTCTATGGCCTAGATGGACAGGGCCTTGTGGAGGAGGTTCCTGTCGCCAACAGTGCTGACCAGGGTGTTGCCAACGACGCAACACCCATCCCGCAGCCCTCGGAGCTGCTGGTGGCAGCCGAAGCCCGTCGGCTACGCGCCCACGTCGACGGGGAGCGGTTGGAAGCGGTGATGAACCTGGCTTCCCTGATGCGAGAACTGCCGCACACGGCACCGGAGATCATCAACGTGCTGTGTGCGTACCTACGCCGCTCCCGGCCTGCGGACCTGCGTGGCGTGCCTGATCAATCCTTTTACGCCGCACTCCGAGCGATCCGGGAGCGGCCTCACCGCAGGCAGACCCTGATCGACCTGACCGGTGCCAACCTGGCCTACGCCGACCTGTCCGAGGCACCACTGGCTGGAGCAACGCTCCGAAACACCGTGTTGAACAGGGTCGATCTGTCCGAGGCCGACCTGACCGGGGCTGATCTGCGGGGCGCTGATCTTCGTGGAGCAAAACTGCGCGGTACTCGTCTTTCCGGCGCGGATCTTGGCGGCGTGCCCGGTCTGAGAGCCGTGCGCCTGCAGGAAGCGATCGTCGATGCCAAGACGGTTTTGCCGGAGTACCTCAAGCGCGTCCGCGTCAGACGGCGGTGGGTCATCGTCGAGACGCCGCCCGAGTCGCCTTCTGGTGAGGAACAGTCCATCGGCCGCGCCCTTGCTCAGGCGCGCATGAGGACCGGACTGACCGTCGAGGAGATCAGCGCCGCCACCCGGGTACGTGTGCCCCTCGTATACGCGATCGAACGGGACGACTTCACCCCCTGTGGCGGTGACGTCTATGTGCGCGCCCACATCCGCGTTCTCGCGCGTGCGGTCGGCCTCGACCCCGGTCCCCTGTTGGAACAGTACGCCGCCCAGCGCAGCGGGCCCCCTGCCTCAACTCCGGTGGTGCCCTTGCACGAGGCCGAGCGGATCCCGCGCGCGGCGGCACCAGCCGGCCCGTGGGACGTGAGCGACGTCAAGGATCCCGACAGCGGCAGAATCGACCTGGGCGGGCTCTTTGTGCCAGGGGTCGAGGGCATGGAGTTGCGGGTCGAAGTGGCAGGCAAGGACATCGTCGCCGCGACCGTTGTGCACCGGGAGAGCGCGATCCAACTGCAGGCCTTCGCGGCGCCGAAGTCCGAAGGCATCTGGGACGAAGTGCGTTCCGAGATCGCAACCGGGATACGTGACCAGGGCGGCCTCGTCGACGAGGTCGAGGGCCGGCTCGGCATGGAGCTGCGGGCACAGGTACTCGTGCAGCTCCCGGACGGCACGGGTGGGTTCCAGGTCGTGCGTTTCGTCGGCGTGGACGGACCCCGCTGGTTCCTGCGCGGTGTGATCTCCGGGCAGGCCGCGGTGCAGCCGGCGGCCGCCGCGACCTTGGAGGCGGTCTTCCGGGACACCGTCGTCGTACGGGGGCAAAGGGCCATGGCTCCCCGCGACCCCATCACACTCACACTGCCGGACTGGGCACAGTCGGAGCGTGAGGACACGGCCCTGGACCAGCAGCCCGCTCCGCCCTCTGCCGACACTGCGTGATGAGGTCAACGCACAGGCCCCTGCGGCCTGGCCCCAGGCTCCGGCTTGGTTCGCCGATAAGCTCCCCGTATCCGAGCTGACAAAGGGGCCCAAGCTGCGGCCGCTTCTCGCAGCTCAGGCCCCTATCCGTGACTGTCGGCCAGCGGGGCATACTCGAACCATGTCGGAAGCAGGGATCGATGCCGCAGCCAATTCCTGGCTCTGGCCCGTAATCGGTGGTAACCAAGGGTGACGGGCGCCGTTGGTGTGGTGTGCGAGATGTCAATGAGCTTGTGGCTGTGGTGTTTTC
>NZ_JBEYEW010000052.1:0-26182 GCF_040634095.1 Streptomyces sp. NPDC007205 | reverse complement strand
CGAGCGATTCGACCCCCATGCGCAGGATGTCCCGCAGAGGAACGTTCCTGCATGCCGCCCCTGACCTGGGCATTCACGGAACTGCGGCCAGAACCGTGAAAATCGCCAGTCCTTCTCTCCCTTCCCCACTCGGTTGAGCAGTCAACAGGCAGCCGGGGGCTTGCCGGGTCGCGATGACTGTCTGAACGGGGCGACGCGCAGGTTGCGGAGAGGAGGCGGTAGGTCGGGTGGCTCCGGCGACGTTCGGTTACGCCGCGCTGCGCGTGCGCAACAGGAGGGCGACCCAGCTGCGGTAGGGCGCCCAGCGGTCGCTGATGCCGGCGAGGCGGTTCGCGTCGGAGGCATCCGGCTCGCTCAGGCCGTAGGCTCGCGCCATCGCGGCGTGCAGTCGGGGCTCTTGGCGTGGGAAGAGGTCGGGGTGTCCGGCGCCACGGATGAGGATCAGCTCGGCGGAAAAGGGGGCCGATGCCGGGCAGCGTCCGCAGGTGAGCAAGGGCGTCCTGGGCCGGCATCGCCCGCAGATGGCTTGCGTCGAGGTCACCGGCGAGAGCGGCGTCCGCGAGGTGGCGCAACCTTTCGGCCTTGGTGTCGGGCAGCCCGGGGATGCGGTCGAGTTGGCGCAGGACCAGCGGGGTGGGGAAGGCATGCAGGGTGCGGCCGGAGACGGTGACGTGTTGTCCGTGGTGTTCGGCGATGCGGGTTTTGATCGCGGCCGCTTGGACCATGCGGATGCGGTGGCCGATGACCGCCCAGGCCGCTGCTTCGTATGGGGAGTGGAAGCACACCGGCCGCAGGCCCGGGTATGCCGAGATGAGTTCGGCCACGACGGGATCACGCTGGGCGAGCTGGGGGAAGCCGCTGCCGTCGACGTCGAGGGAGAGGATGCGGGCCAGCTGCTGTCGCACCGCATCCACCCCGGGGGAAGGCGGAACGGGTTCGGTTTCTGTGGCCGTCCCGGCCCGCCCCTCGCGGGGCGGGCCGGTGTGCACGATGGCCTCCGCCTCCACCGTGCCCTGCGGGGCGTCTGCCTGCCTCACCTCGACGCCCACGGTCGAGTGACCGTCGTCGGTGGGGAACGCCAGGCGCAGCGCCTGGTCTTGTGCGGTGTCGTGATACCTGGCGGGGGTGAAGCCCTTCAGGAAGCTGAGACCGGCTGCGAGGGAGAACGGTCCTTGCGGGGTGATGGTGAAGGTGTACATGGTCAGTTCCCGTGGGCGGTGATGGCGTAGCCCTCGGGGCCGAGGAATGTGAACATCCTTCCGAACGGGCTGTCCTCCGGCTCCCTGACGATGGGGATCCCGGCGGCCTGGAGGCGGTCGTGGAGGGCCTCGGCGTCGCTGGTCTTGAACCATAGTGAGACGCCGAGGCCGGGCCGCTCCACGCTGTCGAGGTCCACGCCGGGCAGGGGCTCTCGGACGGCGAACGCGATCGGCTCGGTGGTGAACACCACGGCGCCGGGGGGCGAGGCGGGCGCCCGGCGCACCCCGAGCTGCGTCTCGAAGAAGGCAGCGGCCGCGTCGACGTCACGCACCTGCAGCGCGATGAAGTCCGGCCCGGCGACGGAGACGTTGGTGGTCATGGCTGCTCCTCAGTCGTGCACAATGTCAGGACTTTGACATGGGTGACGGTAGGCGCCTCCGCTCAGCTATGTCAAACTCCTGACATGAGTGATGAGACAACCACCGACCGGACTTCGCCCGACGACGGGACCGCCGAAGTGACCGCCGACGTGACCGCCGACGTGACCGAGCGACTGGGCTACCGCCTCAAGCGGGCCGCGGCCGCCCTGCGCGGCGCGATGGATGGAGCCCTGCGTGAGTACGGCCTGACCGTGCCGCAGTACGCCTGTCTCGAACTGCTCGACCAGCGCCCCGGGCTGTCCAACGCCGAACTGGCCCGCGGCACCTTCGTCACCCGGCAGTCCGTGAACGTAGTCCTGCGCGGACTGCAGGACGCCGGCCTCGTCACCCGCGCGGCCACCGCCGACCATGGCCGCGCCCTGCCTGCCCACCTCACCGAAGACGGCCACCGCCGCCTCGCCGCGGCACGCACCGCCGTCTACGCCATCGACCAGCAGATGGCCGATGCCGTCCCGCCGAAACGCCTCACTGCTCTTCTCGCCGACTTGAACCGGATGGCAGAGACACTCGGCGGATGAACCGGTCCGAAGACGGGATGACCTGTGGGTGGGGGGGAGGCAAGGTGAGTAGGTTGTTCGCCCGGGAGCCGCAGGTGGAACTGGTGGAGCCAAGCGAAGGTTCGCTCGACGACCCCCACCTCGTACGTCCCAGGCCGGAGCCGTGAGCGGTGCCGCGTCTCGCGATGTGGGGCTTGACGCCACGGTCCCGCAGCAGCCGTCGGAACTTGTCGAAGTCGTAGCCGCGGTCGGCGAACAGGTGCTTGGGCTTGTGAGGCGGACGTCATCGCAGCCCTCGTATGCGGGGTATCGCGTCCAGCAGGGGAATGAGCTGGGTGACGTCATGACGGTTAGCGCCGGTTACAGAGGCGGCCAGCGGAGCGCCGTGTCGGTCCACGATCACGTGGTGCTTGGATCCAGGGCGGCCGCGGTCGACGGGGGAGGGGCCGACGTGATCCGCCCTGTGAGTGCACGAACGTGGGAGCCGTCAATCGCGCAGTCGTCCATCTCCAACAGGCCCACCCTGCGCACCTCTGCGAGCAGGATCTGATGCACGCGAGGCCAAACCCCGGCCTCGGTCCAGTCTCGCAATCGGCGCCAGCTGGTTACCCCGGAACAGCCCACCAGCTGGGCAGGGACGTCTCGCCAAGCAACACCCGTCCGGAGGACGTAGACGATGCCGCCCAAGGCGACCCGATCGGGTATCCGAAGCCGACCAGGGTGGCGGGGCCTGCGAACAGGGGCCGTGGCAGCAACGGAGCTATGCGCTCCCCGGTTCATCAGGAACGAGGTCTGCCGACACAGGGCAGACCCTGCCCGTCGAGATCGTCAGTTGCCACCCGCCACACCGATCTCACTCTGAAATGAGCAGTAAGACCGGTCACGCCGACCGGAGCATGACTAGTACGTCCTGGTGGCAGCCAGCGCCGCCGCACGCCGAACGTGTCGTACACCGCGGCGGTTGGGACGCTCTGAGGAAGCGAGGACGTACGTCACGGCGCGAGCGCGCGGGGAGTGAGGCCGACCGGCGGGCCGCAGCAGCCCTTCGTCCGGCCCCAGCCCCTTGGCACCAGCAGACCGAACCTGTCGGCGGCCCCGCACCACGCGGCGGCTGCCAAGTCCGGCAGACGTCCTGGGTTCGCGCGTCGATGCCTGTCTTGGGTGATGGACGCGTTGCGGACGGCTGAATGGCATGAGACAGCTCATCCGTCACCACCCGGACAGTCCACTAGTAAATGCCACCGATATGGCGGCGCCGTGCCTACGGTCGACAACACTCCCGACCACAAATGGAGGCCGCACATGCTCAGACCCATCGCCATCATCCTCACTGGACTGATCACCACCGGGGTCCTCGCAGGAGGTGTTGCCGCCGCAGCCCCTGCGGCACACGCCTCCGTCGCGACCAGGCCGACACTTCTGGCAGACAGCGACCCCTGTATTCCGGGGTACATCCTCAACCTCCCTCTCTGCGTGACAGACGCTGTCGGCTGATTCGGAGTCTCTCCTGCCAGGCAGGTCGGCGAGCACGCGCGGGACCTCGGCCCACACGTGGTGCGGGATGAAGCCGCGTAGCGTCGCGTACCGCATCCCGTCCAGGATCGAGGACGCCGGCGCCGCTCCAGTGCGGCGGTGATGTCCTGGCTGAGCACCAATGTGTCGAAGACATCGATCCGGAAACCGTCGGCCAGCGGGTGCGAGCGGCCGAACGCGCTGCTGTACATGAGGGGAGCGTAGGTTCCTGCCGATGCGGCTGGGCACGGGTTTCACCGGCCGTGTCCGGTGCGGCAGATCAGATGTCCGGCGTGATCGCGTCGATCAGGACGTGCAGCTGGCGCACGAGGCCTTCGTCGACGTTGGCCTGGTCCAGAACCTCGGTGGCCGGGGCGAGCACGTCGATGAGCCGGCCGGACCGCACGGCCGGCGACACGTCGCGCAGCGAGGCGTGGAAGAACACCCCAGTCCACTGGCCATGGGCGAGGCCTTCGGTGAACTTCCGTTCGGCCCCGAGGGCCAGGGCGAGCGCCTGCCCGACTGGCTCGACGCCGTCCGGCAGGACGACCTGCCCAGTCTCCACACCTTCGCCGCAGGCATTGACCGCGACCGCGACGCCGTGATCGCCGGCCTGACTCTGCCGTGGAGCTCGGGCGTCGTGGAAGGGCACGTCAACCGGGTCAAGATGCTCAAGCGCCAGATGTTCGGCCGCGCAGGCTTCACCCTCCTGCGGAAGCGCGTCCTCATGTCCCTGAGCACCGACGACGGGAGGAACCCGATGGCGGCAGCATCGGCGGATGTGCAAGCCTTCTCCTCCCAGATGCCGACCGACAAGACTTTGATGAACCGCGACGACGCCCTCAATCGGCTCAGACACATCGCACATGAGAGGGCGTTCGGTAGACACGTCGGCTCTGACCGGCTCATTCAGGCAGGTCTGGACGCGCTGATTGCCGGGGTTGAGAGCCCGTCCCTCGCCATGCTGGCCGGCCTCCTTCGGAGCGAAGAACCCGAACCGCCAGCGCTCTTCGACCAGGTGCTGGAGGAGCTGGGACTACTCTTCCACCCGCCCGCGGGCCCCCGGGCCGCAAAGTGGGCGATGGCCTACTGGATCGCCGGTCAGATCGCCGACGGCTCCCTGGATCCCACCGCCGGCACCCACCCCATCTGGGCAGACATCGCCTACGACCTCGGCTACCCGCGGAGCTGGAACCCCTTGTGCACTGCGCGCACAATCTGGACAGCTGGGAGAAGAGCTGGGGCGTCTCCTTCGAGGAACGGTCAGCTCCTGTATGAGCCCCTTATTCAGCGTGGCCGCGTCACCGAAGTGGAGCCAGAAGCAACACTCGTGAACATCACTCGACCGCGGATCTGAGTGCCTCCCCAACCCGTGGACAGCCGCCGTCACGACTCGTGACGCCGCGGGTAACAGGCTGGCCCTGACGCTGCGCCGTGAACTTCACAGAGCTGACCGCGGCCGCCAGGACAGCGAAGCGAGCCGCTCGATAGAGGGCCGCTGGCCCCCGGCCAGAGGCAGCCGGGACCAGCGGCACGGCGACGGTGAACCACGATCTCAGGCAGCGGCATCCGTCTGATCCTGGCCCCGCTCATGGCATTGGCAGAGGTTCGCTTTCGCGCACCCGTCCGTCCTTACCCTCGCCTGTTCGGCCCCGATGCGCGGGACCTCCCTTGGGCTTCTCCGCTCAGCTTCAGACCACTCCGTTGCCGCAGGAGCCTGTCAGTGTGGGTACGGGCCCGCACACTGGCCCGCGCACCGCTCCACTCACCTCCTTTCCAGGCGGCTCGGTGCCGCTCCTGATGTGCGACCTCGTGTCACACGAAGTGGCTCAACGCCGAGAAGGGCTACGGCTTCATCGCCCAGGACGACGGAGGCCCGGACGTCTTCGCGCACTACTCGGAGACCAGGGAGTAACGGCTACCGCGAGCTCAAGGAGGGTGAGTCCGTCGCCGTCGAGATCGGGCAGGGGCAGAAGGGACCGCAGGCGCAGGCCATCGTCCGGGCCTGACCAGAGTACGCAACACCCCGGGTGAGGGCGGCTGCCTGAGCGACAGCCGCCCTCACCATTTGTACACGGTCACGTCCCTGCGGAAGGTTCCAGCGAGAGCTAATCTGTCGTCAGGGCAGCAGCGCCGGCGGTTCGTAGTACGCAGACCCGAGGCGGACCCCACCCGCCCACCGAGCGAAGATCTCTTCCTCACCGGGGCGACGGTCGAGGGCATGACCGCTGACGTAGAGCGTGATGATCTCTTCGTCCGATTCGGATAGGTCGAAGCGGACCTCCCGAGCCGCTTCGTAGACGCCGTAGCCGGAGACGTCGTGGACGGACATCCGGCCAGCCCGGCCGAAGACGATCGCGGGCTCCAGGTGCTCGAAGAAGACCCAGGTCTGCGGCAGCCCTCGATCGGAGGCAGAGACCTCCGCGAAGCCCACCGCACACCCGCGCACGACATGGTGGGTGTCGGTGCTCCGTGAGTCATCGGGGAGCACCGGCACGGCGTGGATGTGATCGTAGCCAGGTTGCTGACCGGCCCACTTCCACCCTTGGCAAGCGGTGCAGACGGTACTGGGCTGAGTGCGCATGGTGGTCGTCCCTTGAGGTGTCTTGGTCTGGCTGCTCAGAGCGAAGGTGGATTGCGGCGGGGTACTGACACCGGGGCTGAGGCGACGCTGGTGGCCGGGCCCATGGCGGAGTACAGCTAGCCGTCGGGCGACCTCGGGTCCTGGCCTTCCCCCCCCCGAGCCGGCGGTGAGGGGACCCCCTGCCCGACGGATGGCTCGAATCGTGAGGTTCCGGCTACGTTCCTACGTTCCAGGGACAGCACTTCTCTTTCTTCCTGCAGCGCGCTCCAGCCGGTCCGCAGCGCAGCTGGGACCTGCCCCGACTCCTGCCCGCGCGGGTCCGCCCGAGGCTGAGCGTCGAACTCGTGGCATGAGCCATGTGGTTGAAGGGGCGGCGTCGCCTCGTCCGGTTCAGAGCCTGCTCGACACGGCTCCGAGGAAGAACCCCAGCCCGATCACGACGAATAGCACGCCGATTGCGACGAAGAGCCACCAGAAGCCGTTGCCCTCAGCCGGGAGCGTCCAGCGCGACGGATCCGCCGGGTCGTAGCGGACCTCGACGCGGGTACCTACGGGGAGGGTCCTGTTCTTGGGGCGAGCTATGTTCGTCCTGGTTTCCATAGCTCGGCCATCGTCCGTGCTCCAAGCGATGACTGGGTAGTACACGGTGGTCCCGGAGCTGAGGCTGGTGCTCGTGGTGTCCGAGACCGGTGCGATACGGGTCTGCTCAAGGCGGGTCACCATGCCCCGCGCCCTCGTGCCTTCTCGAAGCAGGCGCCGAGCCTGTCGAACCTTGAGGAAAGCGGCGACGCCAACGGCGGCCCCTGCAGGCGTGAAGAGCGACGCGAAGAGCCAAAGGACCTGGGAAGAAGACATAGGTTCCATGGTCGCGCATTGCCCGGTTCACCACTTGAGCGCGACGTGCACTTTGCCGAGCGTGTCGGGGACGGCGCCGCGATCGGATCCGGGGTAGAGCGTAACAAGCATGAGCCGATCATTCCTGGCTGGCGGTGGCGGTGGCTGTGTCAGGCCTCAGCCGGAGCAGGACGCCAAGGCGTGCTCGAGCAGCCTTGGTGGTCGACTCCGGAAATCCTTCGGGGGTTGACCAAGTCTCAGGCGGAGGCGGCTTGGAGAAGGGTTTCGGCTGCGGCGGTGCGGGCGTAGAGGACGGAGCGGCCGGCGCGGTGTGCGCTGACCAGGCCCGCGTTGCGTAGCGCGGTCAGATATTGGGATACCGCGGCGGGCGAGAGCCCAGTGCGGTGGGCCAGCTGTGTGGTGGAGGCCGGGGTTTCCAAGTCGGTCAGCAGCAGGGCTCGGGAGCGGCCGAGTACGGTGGAGAGGGCCCCGGCCCGGGTGACGGGCCGCGCAGTCCACAGGGAGCCGATGCCGCGCGCCGGATAGACGAGTTGTGGTGGGTCCGGCAGCGTTGTTCGGGTGCGCAGTCCCGGTCCGGTGAAGGCCGAGGGGATCAGCAGCAGTCCTGTGCCTGCTGTCGTGCGGGGCAGCGGCTGCTTTCGGCGGGGCAGCCGGAGCGCGTTGTCGTCCCAGCTCACCGACGCGTGTAGGTCGTTGAGGAGGCGGCCCGCGCCGTGCTCGGCGACCATGCGGGCCCGGTAGAAGACGTCTGCGTCCAGTACAGCTCGGATCCGTGCCCAGTAGGGGGCGAGTACCAGTTCCCAGTACGCCTCGATCTCTTCTGCCACCTTGGCCAGGCGGGTCTGCGGGTCTGCGTGCAGGCTCCTCAGCCGGGGGCCGAGCTCTCCCTGGTGGCGGGCCAGGTGGTCGAGGTCCTGGCGTACCCGGTCAGCGGGCGAGGCCCGGATCGCGTCCAGCTCTGCCGCCGGTGTGGGGGCCGGTCCGGCGGGGGCGGGGTTGAGGAAGTCGGGGACGTAGCCGGTGGGCGGGATCAGCTCGCAGAGCCAGCCTCGGTCCAGCCCGGCGGCCACCAGGCGTGGCCGTACCTGGTCGACCCAGGGCCGGTGGATGGGATGCGCGGTGGTTGACGTCAGCAGGCGGAAGCTGGGCGCGACCTCCCACATCGGTGAGACGGCGAACCGCACCCGCGCCAGATCGTTCGCCGAGAACGCCAGCTCTGCCAGGACGACCACCCCTCAGTGGATTCAGGCATATGTGAATCAATGGCGGCCCAGCCTACCGTGCGCAGATCATCGCGCCATGACCTCACAGACGATCACCGCGGCGGCATCAGGCACCTTCGAGCTCGGCGACCTGACGGTCAACCGGGTCGGGTTCGGCGCGATGCGCCTGCCGCAGCACGGCGAGGCGTTCGCGGCCGATGCCGTCCCACGCGACCGTGACCAGGCGATCGGTGTGCTGCGCCGCGCGGTCGAACTCGGCGTGAACCACATCGACACCGCCGCGTTCTACTTTTCGCCACTGCGCTCCGCCAACGAGCTGATCAACCGGGCCCTGGCCCCCTACCCGGACGACCTCGTGATCACCACCAAGGTCGGACCGGGCCGCGATCCCGCAGGTCGCTGGCTGCCGCACGCGACCCCGGAGCAGCTGCGCGGCCAGGTCGAGGACAACCTGCGCCAGCTCGGCCGCGACCACCTCGACGTGGTGAACCTGCGCATCGTCGGCACCGATTCCATCGCCGAACGCTTCGGGGCACTGGCCGACCTGCGCCAGGCCGGGCTCATCCGTCATCTGGGCCTGTCCAACGTCCGCCCCCACCACCTCGCCGAGGCCCAGGCCATCGCACCGGTGGTCTGCGTCCAGAACATGTACGGCATCGGCGCATCGCCCGAGCAGAAGGAGTTCCTGGACCTCTGCGGTGAACAGCGCATCGCCTTCGTGCCGTTCTACTCGATCGCCGGCACCGGACGCGAAGGCGGCGCGACCACTGACGACAGCAGGGAAGTGCACGCCATCGCACGCGCCCACGGGGTGAGCACAGCCCAGATCCGGCTCGCGTGGACCCTGCACCAGGGCTCTCACGTCCTGGCCATCCCCGGCACCGGCGACCCCGACCACCTCGCCCAGAACGTGGCCGCCGGCAGCCTGCGCCTGTCCGGAGGCGAACTCACCGCCCTGGACTCCCACCACGAAACAGCATGAGCAGGACCCCCACGGCGTTGTGATCCACTTCTGCTGATCGGCCTGTCTGCCTTGTTTCTTCCTGCCGCCCGCCCGATCGTCCTGACTGCCGCCGAGCGGCACCGGCTGAAAAAGGCGGCCTACGGCCACAAGACTCCCCACCAGGCCAGGGGCCGGTCACAGATCGTGCTCCTGGCGACTCGGGGCAGGTCCAATGCGCGGATCGCTGCCGAGCTGGGCGTGCACGTGGATACCGTGCGCACCTGTGGGGCCGTTTCGCAGACGGCGGCCCGCCCGCTCTGGCCGACCTAAAGCGCAGCGGGCGCCCGCCCCGCTTCATCCCCATGCAGGTCGCCGAGGCCAAGGCCCTGGCCTGCCAGCTCCCAGCCGAGACTGGGTTGCCCTTGTCGCGCCGGTCGTGCCCGGAGCTGGCCGCCGAGCTGACCGCGCGCGGCGTCACCGACACCGTCTCAGCGTCCACCGTGCGCCGCTGGCTGCGACAGGACGCGCTCAAACCCTGGCAGTACCGGTCCTGGATCTTCATCCGGGACCCGCACTTCCCCACCAAGGTCCAGCGCGTCCTTGACCTGTACGCCCGCACCTACGAAGGCGAACTCCTTGGCGCGGACGAGTACGTCATCTCCAGCGACGAGAAGACTTCGGTCCAGGCCCGCTGCCGCTGCCACCCGACCCTGGCCCCGCGCCGGGCCAGGGCGATGCGCGTCAACCATCAGTACGGCCGCGGCGACGCGCTGATCTACCTGGCCGCCTACGACGTCCATCGGGCGAAGGTCTTCGGCCGCTGCGAGGCCACCACCGGCATCGTGCCGTTCATGGCCCTGGTCGAACAGGTCATGACGCAGGAGCCCTACGCCGGCGCGAAGCGCGTCTTCTGGATCGTCGACAACGGCTCCTCCCACCGGGGGAAGAAGGCCGTCGACCGCCTGATCAAGGCGTTTCCGAACGCGGTCATGGTCCACACCCCCGTGCATGCCTCCCGGACAAACCAGACCGAGATCTTCTTCTCGATCGTCCAGCGCAAGGTCGTCCAACCCAACGACTTCACGGACCTGACCCAGGTCCGGGACCGGCTCCGAGCATTCGAAAACCGCTACAACGCCCCGGCACAGCCGTTCCAGTGGAGGTTCACCACCTCCGACCTGGACGATCTGCTGGCCCGGCTCGACCGACACACGTCCACCGACCGACACCAAGAATCCTCCATCGCCCTGGCAGCATGATCAACCCCCGAAGGATTTCCGGAGTCGACCAGTTAGCGGCAGCGGCCAGGTTCCGGAGGGGCTGGCGGCGCGCGCCGGTCCGCAGGATCGCGAGAACTTTTTGAAGTACCGCGTTGAGCCGGGTGGGCTCTGGCAGGTCGTTCATGTTGACCACCGTGACGTTGGGGCTGATCGGCCGGTGCAGTACGTCGTCGGCGATGTCCTTCAAGTCCAGCAGCCGCTTGGCGTGCTGCTTGTTGGTCCTCTGCATGGTGAACGGGTGCCGGCTCGCCACCTGCTTGTATTCCCGGAACCCGAACAGCGGGGGATATGGTCCAAGACGGCGCGGACGAGGGCGGCGCAGGCGTAGGGATTGCCCGCCATGAAGTTGTCGTTCAACTCCCGGCAGAGGCCAAGGAGTTTATGCAGCCTCCACGTCGTCTTCTGCGCCGAGGGCCCGGCGCCGGCCGCCTACGAGCAGGACCAGGCGCTGGGGTACATGGCCCGGGCCGCCGGCGCCCTGGCACGAGGCCCTCGAGCCCCGTGGCGCCAGAGGATCTCGCAGCGCACCAGCAGGAGCTGCAGCACCTCGGTCGCCGTGTCCTCGACTCCATCGCGCTCGTCCTCACCCAGCGGGAGCCGTCCATTGCCCGTCCGGCCGACGCCGCCGAGCCCGAGGGGAGTTGAGAGTGCCCGCTTCCGACTTTGTGCCCCGCTCGTTCCCGGCGCTGTACGACCGCTTCGACTCCTTCGTCCAGGCCCGCCTGGAGGAAGCCCGCAGCGGCGTGCCGGCCGGGAGCGAGGCCGCGCGTGCGCCGGACGCCCTGCAGTACCTGGCCGGCCGGGCGGCGTGCGCCGGAGACCTGCTGCGCACCGGCGTTCGGGTGCACCCCGACCAGGCGGTGCGGGAGGCACGCGCGGACGAGGCGGGGGAGACGCTGCGGCACATCGCCCGGCGCTGGCACGAGCACCCGGACTACGCGCCGAGTACGCGCAGACCTGGCGGGACCCGACCGTGGAGGAGAACCGGGGTCTGAACTCGTCACGCCGACAGGAGCGGTGTGCCGCCCAACACACCGCTAACCACCACAAACAGTGATCAGAAGTAGTAAAGCTCCCTCCCGGCGCCTCACCGCTCCCGAAAGGCTGTCCGACCATGTCCGTCGCTCGTGCCCTGCGGCTCGGTGACGCCACGGCCCAGGGCACCGAAGCCTCCGACCTCGAGGAGGTCGAGGTCGTCTACGGCGAGATCATTGACGACGAGGAGCTGCTGCCAGCCACCGTCCCAGCGCCCCAGTCCCTGGTGGACCAGCACACGATCCTCTACCCGGGCCAGGCGCTGCCGACCGTGGCCGACGCCCCGCGGTACACGCGGCGCGACTACGAGGTGTCGCCGGAGACAGCGCGGGGCACCAGCCAGGCCCGCGGCCTGCTGCGCGAGTACCGCAAGGACTGGCTCAAGCGGAACCGGGTCAGGAAGGCTCCGGGGATCACGGCCGCCATGGCCGCGCGATGGGCGACACCTGCGACCTGCGGCACCCGATCGGCTTGCGCGACCGGTTCGTCATCCTGGTGTGCCGAAAGGCCCCCACAGGAGTAGCGAGCTGGGCCACCCCTCACCATCGAGGACCTGACGGTCGAAGACGGCGGCATGGCCCAGTGGGTCGCCTACTCCAAGACCGACCAAGACGCTCACGGCGAGGAGACCTGGGTACCTGCCGACGCCGACGATCCCCACTACGATCCGGTCGACGAGGCCACCCGGGACTGGCTGAACTGCCTCCACCGGCTGGGCGTGAAGTCCGGCCCGGTGCTCCGGGCGCTCGCCGTTGCCGGCACGCTGCAGTCGCGGGCAAGCGCCACCGCGAGCGGCGTTTTCGTCACCGGTGACGCCATCAGCGGCTGGATCCGCGGCCGGGCGTACCAGGACTGTCTGAAAGACTGGCACAAGATCACCGCGCATGGGCTGCGGCGCGGCCGAGTGCAGGAGATCGCGGACGCGGGCGGGGATCCGACCAAGCAAGGACGGTGGAAGGAGGGCTCCGTGACCGTGAAGAAGGAGTACCTCGACCGTGCCCAGAGCAGGGCGGAGAACCCGTGGCACAAGGTGGCCGAGCAACAGCGCGCCGAGGCGCAGCGGTGAGCCCTCCCGATGGCCGGGAGGAGGGCGAGGCCGGAGCACTTCCACGTCACGATGACGTTCCGGGAGGGCGGCCCAGCCGTGGAGGGCACTTGGGTCGGACTCAGACGTGGCGCTGCGCAAGTTGGAGTGCCGGTAGTCGAGCATGCTCGGATCGCTCTCACCCGCGTCAACAGTGACAGACCGGGACCGCTCGATCCGCTGATCTCCGGTCTGTCAGCCGCCACGGCGGTGTGCCCGTCGCCGGACTCGCGGTCGCGGCCGGCCCGAACACCGCTGATCCCGCCTCCGAGGACTCCCACGACGGGGCAAGACAGCTGTCTGTCGGCACCGGCCGGGTCCGGTTCCCGCTCGTGCGATGGGTGGTCGCCCCGCGCACGAAGTGGCAGGCGCGGCGTCTGGCCGCCGGCTTCGGTGAAGGGATGCACGCCCGGACCACGCGGGTGATGGCGCGCCTGACCTTTTGGATGGGGGTCGTTCGCGGACCGGTCGGATGTACGGGGCCGGGCCCGCGCCGCACTGGTGACAGTGCGGCGCGGGCGGCTCCGGCAGACGGGCTGCACGCTGTTCACGACAGTTCGCGGACACCGAGTTGCTGTACGAACAGCAGGCTGTCGGCGTTGGCCCAGTACTCGGCGAGCATGCCGTCCTTGACCAGCAGGGTGTCGGTGCCGGTGAAGCGGACGCGGTTGCCCACGGCGTCGTCGGACGCGCCCGGGAAGCCTCCGGCGTAGGTGCCTTCGGCTGCCCAGCGGACCACCAGGTAATCGTCAGTGGCGATCGGGCCGACCGTGATCTCGAAGCTGAGGTCCCGCAGGATGGTGTGGATGCCGGCCACCCAACCGTTCAGGCCCTCGCGGCCGTGCACGGTGTCGTCGCCAGAGCCGGTGATGGGGGCGGCGTGCGCGACGAAGTCAGGGGCGATGATCTTGTCGGTCTGGGACAGGTCGTTGTTCCACAGGGCCTTCCACGGCTCGGCGAGCAGGGCGTTGCCGGAAGCGGACATGGCAGTCCTCCTTCGTGGTGATGGGTTTCTTCCAGGACATGCGGCGCGCGGTCATTGCCGTTCGCCACAGGCTGTGGGGGGGCTGGGGTGGGGCGGGTCAGGCAGACAGTTCGGTATCGGGGATCCAGTGGCCGTGGATACCGGCGGGCACCCTGCGGGGGAGTTCGACGGCTGCCACGGTGCTCAGGTCGCTGGCGTCCAGGACGAGCAGCTCCGAGGCGTCGGCCTTGAGGTCGCTGACGATGGTGAGCAGGTAGCCGTCGTCCTCGGTGGTCCCGCCTTCGGAGGGTGTGAAGACGGCCTCGCCGGGCATGCGGCCCTCGCCGTGCGCGAGCAGCTTCTCCTGGCCGGTCCGTGTGTCGAACTTGACGGTGTGGTAGCCCGACAGGCCCGCGCCGGGGAAGGCGATGGCGTAGCTGTAGCGGTAGGCCGAACCGGTGTGGGCTTCGTTGATCGACGGGAACTCGGTGGCCAGGTCGTTGAGGGACTCAGTGGTGACCTTGCCCGTGGCCGGGTCCATGACCCACCGGTAGAAGGTGGAGCCGGCGTCGGGGCTGGTGCCGTAGCCGGGAGCGCCGACCCACCACTTCCATGAGTTCTCCCAGGCGGACCGGTCGAAGCTCGGTGCTTCGAGGACGATCCGGCCCCGTGCGTCGGTGTAGGCGTTGGTGACGTGCAACAGCGCCGCTTGGTCGGACACCTCGAACCAGGTGGTCTCGCCCCCTGCGCGCGGCATCACGCCGATGCGCAGCGGGACGTCGTCGTGCCAGCGGTAGGGGATGCCGGAGTGCTCGGCGTGGTCGAAGACCACCGGCGAGTTGATGAAGACGACGTGCTCGCGGGTGATGGCGAAGTCGTGCATGAGCGAGGGGCCGGAGCCGTCGATGACCTCCGACTTGACGATGTCGCCGGAGGCGTCGGCCACGTAGTAGGTCAGGTACGGCGGGAACGGGCTGTAGCTGAAGAAGTGCAGCTCGCCGGTCTCCGGGTCCTCTTTGGGGTGGGCGGTCATCGCGCTGGTGAGCTTGCCGCCGAAGTCGTAGACGCCGATCGTGTCGAGGTCGGCGCTGACCTCCCAGGGCAGGTTGGCCTCCTGCAGGGCCAGGTAGCGTCCCCCGTGGAAGATGATGTTGGTGGCGGCGGCGCTGACCTCGAGCTCGGTTCCGGTGAACGGCACGCCGTCCAGGAAGGGGGTGCGTACCCAGCGGTTTCGGTACCACTCGGCCCGGCCACCCCTGAGGCGGACGCCGTGGATCATTCCCTCGCCGCGGAACCAGTGGGTGGGGGTGATGCCAGGCTTGGGGTTGTGGCCGTTCCGGAAGTAGCGGCCGTCCAGCTCGGGCGGGAGGGTGCCGCGCACCGTCAGCTCGCGGCCGGTGATCTCGTCGGTGACGGGGGTGAAGTGGCCGTTGATGTACGGCTTGTCCAGGGTCATGGTTCAGGCCTTTCGCATCGAGAGAGCCGAGATGAGCAGGGTCAGAGCGGCGCAGGCCAGGAAGGCCGCGCCGTAGGAGGGGAGCAGGGTCATGAAGGACAGGCCGGTGGCTCCGCCGATCTGCCGGGTGGCGTTGACCAGCCCACCGGCCATGCCGCTGTCGGCGGCCGGGACGCCCGCGGAGGACATCGCGGTGAGCCGGACGAACGCCACGCCAAGGCCGATGCCGATGAGGAGCGTCGGACCGAGCAGATCTACGGGGAAGGTGCCGTCGGCCGGGGTTCGGGACAGCCAGGCCAGTCCGGCCGCGAGGACCAGCAGGCCCACGGGGAGCACGTAGCGGCCGGAGACTTTGCCGGTGACCCAGGACGAGAGGGTGATCATGAGGGCGAGGGGAAGCTGGGTCAGCCCGGCCTCCAAGGGCGCGTAGCCGAGGGCGCGTTGCTGGTAGAGAGGCAGGAAGTAGAACAGGCCGAGCCAGACCGCGCCCAGCAGGGCCATGAGTACGTTGGGCACCGCCACGATCTTCATGCGCGTCGGCAGCAGCGGGTCGGCGGAGCGGCGCTGGAGCGCCACGAACAGGCCGAGCAAGGCCAGACCGATCACGGCGAGCGGCCAGGGGCCGGACAGGCCGTAGGTGAGCGCGACCAGTCCCGCCGTCACCGTCACCGCCCCCGGCGCGTCCAGGCTTCCGCCGCGTGGCCGGTCGGCCCCGACCAGCAGCCAGGTGGCCACCAGGGCTGCCAGAGCGAAGGGCACCATCACGACGAACACCGCACGCCAGCCGTACAGGCCGGTGAGCAGCCCGCTCAGCAGCACGCCTGCCGCGCCGCCGGCACCGGAGACCGCGCCCCACACTCCGAGCGCGGTGCCACGCCGCTCCCTGTCGGGATAGATCGTCAGGACGAGGGCCAGCGCCGTGGGCGCCAGCAACGCGGCGCCGATTCCCTGCACTGCCCTGCAGGCGATCAACACGATCGCTGTGGGCGCCAGTGCCGCGCCCAGGGAGGAGAGCGCGAACAGGCCGATGCCGAGCAGGAACACGCGGCGAAGGCCGTATACGTCCCCGGCGCGCCCGCCCAGCAGCAACAGCGCGCCGAAGACCAGTACGTAGGCGTTGATCGTCCACGCCTGGCCCGTGTCCGACAGATCGAGCCCGGCCCGGATCTGGGGGAGGGCGACGTTCACGATCGACGTGCTCAGCACGACCAGGAACTGGGCAGTGGCCAGGACCGCCAGCGATGTCCAGCCGGTGGTGATCGGTTGCCTTGCGGTGCGGGTCATGGCTCGACACTCGCAGCGGGCGCCCGCCGCTCGCGTCGGTAGTCATCGCCTATACGACTCCCTGCGGGACGGCTGCTGGGCCACTGGAGTCCGTTCTGGATTCCCCTGCGGCACACCACACCACCGCATAGGTTTTCGAACATGCCCGAGACACACACGGATGAGCTGATCGGTCGTCAAGGCGAGATACAGCAGCTCGACGCCCTACTCGAAGCGGCGCGGAAGAGCCGGGGCGGTGCCCTGGTCCTGCGCGGCGAGCCGGGCATCGGCAAGAGCGCGCTGCTGCGGCACCTGGACGAGGCCGCCACCGGATTCCTCGTCATGCGGGCGTCCGGCGCGGAGTTCGAGACGGAGCTGCCGTTCGCCGCACTGCACCAGTTGCTCGCGCCCGTCACCGACCGGCTGATGGCGCTGCCTGCGCAGCACCGCAAGGCGCTGGAGATCGCCTTCGGCCTCGACACCGGCACACCCCATCCGTTCCTGGTCGGCGTCGCGTCGCTGGGCCTACTGGCAGAGACCGCGCGGGAACGCCCGCTCCTGTGCGTCGTCGACGACGCACAATGGCTGGACCAGGCGTCGGCCAAGGCGCTGGCCTTCCTGGCCCGCCGGATCTCGGCCGAGTCGATCGCCCTCGTGTTCGCGGTGCGCGAGCCGAGCCGCCTGCCCGAGCTGGACGGGCTGCCCGGCCATTCGCTTCAGGGTCTTGGCGAGTCGGATGCCCGCGCGCTGCTGGCCGCGGCGATCCGCGCCCCGTTGGACGAGCGGGTGCGCGACCGCATCCTGGCCGAGGCGCGCGGCAACCCCCTCGCGCTGGTGGAGCTTCCCAGGACCGCCGGACTCGGCGGGATGGCGGGCGGATTCGCCCAGCCCGACTCGGTTCCCCGTGTGATCGAGCAGAGCTTCCGGTCCCGGCTGGAGCTCCTGCCGCCGGAGGCCCGGCTGCTGGTGACCGTCGCCGCCGCCGACCCGATCGGCGACCCTGGCCTGCTGTGGCGCGCGGCCGAACTCCTGGGCATCGACGCGGCTGCCGCAGCGGAGACCGTCCCGCTGGTCGAGTTCGGTACCCGGATTCGGTTCAGCCATCCCCTCGCCCGCTCGGCCGCCTACCGCGCCGCGGCACCGGAGGAGCGGCGAAGGGCGCACGAGGCGCTGGCCGCCGTATCCGACCCGGTCGCCGACCCCGACCGGAGGGCCTGGCACCGCGCCCAGGCCAGTGCCGGACCGGACGAGCGCGTCGCCGCCGAGCTCGAAGCCTCCGCTACCCGCGCCCGCGAACGTGGCGGTGTCGCGGCGGCGGCGGCCTTCCTCGAACGCTCGGCCGCGCTCACGATCGGCCCGGTCCAACGCGCCGAGCGGGTCCTCGCCGCGGCCGACGCCAAGCTCTCGGTGGGCGACTTCGACAAGGCGGCCGAACTGCTCACCACCATCCGGACCGATGATCCGGGCCAGGCCGCCAGGGCCGACCTGCTCCGCGGCAGGCTGTCGTTCGTCCGCCGCCGCGGAGACGAAGGCCCCACGGAATACCTCCTGCGTGCCGCCGCCCGGCTGGCGGCCACCGACCCCGCCTGGTCACGGGAGTGCTATCTGGACGCCATCGAGATGGGCGTCCTGCTCGGCGGACTCGACCAAGTGGTGAACGCCGTCAGGAAGGCCCCGCCGTCGGATGAGCCGACGTCCGGCGCGGCGGCGGTCCTGGCCGGCCTCACCAGCCTCGTCGGCAACGGGCATCTGGCGGCGGCGGAGATCCTCAGGCCGGTCGTCGGCGACGTCGACCACGAGGTGTGGGCCAGGCGGCCGTCACTGGGCTTCATGGTGGCCACCGAGCTGTGGAACCGCGACGCCCTGTACGGCATCGCCACCCGTGCCGTCGCGGCCGGCCGCGAGTCGGGCTCTTTCCACGCGCTGCCCATCGGACTGGCCATGCAGGCCGCCGTGACCGTGCACACCGGCGACTTCGGTGCCGCGATGGAGCTGATCTCCGAGGAGGAGGCGATCGCCGACGCCACTGGCGCGGCACCACTGGTCTACCCGCGCCTCCACCTGGCCGCGTTGCGGGGGCAGCGCAAGGACGCCGCCGAACTGTTCGCGTCGGTGGATCACCGGATGAGCCTGAGCGTGCAGTGGGCGACGGCCGTGCTCAGCAATGGCCTCGCCGACTACCCGGCCGCACTGAGGGCGGCGAAGCAAGCGGTCGAGTACGGCGCCATCGGCACGTCGAGCCTTGCCCTGCCCGAGCTGGTCGAGGCGGCCGTACGATGCGGCGAGACGGAGGTCGCCGCCGAGGCCCTCGCGTCCCTCCAGGAGCGCACGCAGGCGGGCCGGCACGCGTGGGGCCTTGGCGTCGAGGCCTATGCGCGGGCCCTGGTGACCGGGGATGAGTCCGCCTACCAGGAGGCGATCGGTCTGCTCGACGACGGCGCGCTGGTCGTCTACCGCGCCCGGGCACAGCTGCTGTACGGGGAGTGGCTGCGCCGCCAGGGCCGACGGCGTGACGCCCGGTCCGCGCTGCGCCCCGCGCACGAAGCGCTGTCCGACCTCGGTCTGGAGGCCTTCGCCGAGCGCGCCGCCGGCGAGTTGCGCGCCACGGGTGAGCAGGCCCGCAGCCGCACGTCGAAGGCATCGGACCAGCTGACGATGCAGGAGGTGCACATCGCACGCCTGGTCGCCGACGGCGCCACCTCCAAGGAGGCGGCGGCGAAGCTGTTCCTCAGCCCGCGGACGGTCGACGCGCACCTGCGCAACATCTTCCGCAAGCTCGGGCTCACTTCACGCAGGCAACTGCGAGACCTGCCCGAGATTCGTTAGCCGCATGGTGGTGGCCGCGGCCTCGGGCCCGTTCATCGACTCCACGGGGCCGGGCCAGTTCAACCCGTACTTGGCCCGGTAGGCACCGGAGACACGCTGGACGAGCTCGGGGTCGTCCACCGGCTGGAGGGTGACGGACAGCCGGTCCCCGGCCACCTTCACCTCCGTGTCCGCGTGCCCCAGCACCCGGCGGTACCAGGCACTGCGCCGCCCGAAAGCCGAGCGGACATACGCCTCCCCGTCGAGCACCACCACCCAGACCGTCCTGGCCGACCACCGGCCATCCGCATGCCGTACCCACAAAACGATCTCCGCACGATCCATAGAAGCGTTCATGACCCAACTTTCACCGTGTCGGCACCACGTACGCGTCGGCGGTCTTCGCCTAAGGTTCTGTCCCTTTGGTCATCTGCGAGCCCAGATGAGGATGGCCGCGAGGTCGAGTGCGGTCTCGTAGGCGACGGCGAGTTTGTCGGTGCCGTTGGCCAAGCGGCGCCACTGCTTGAGGCGTCGGACTGCGGGACTGGAAGGAGGCCGGGGTCCGGCAGCGCCTGCACGAGCTGCTGCTCTCCGAGCTGCGGGCCGCGGACCTGCCGGACGTCTCCCGCGCGGCGGTCGACTCCAGCCACGTCCGCGCGATGATGAGCAGCTTCCAGATCGGCGATGCCTGCGGCCGGCCCCTTGGGGAGGACGCGTTAGGCGCGGTGCTGAAAGGTGGTCCAGTCGCAGCGAATCTTGGGCGACAGGCGGTAGATGCCGCTGCGGTCGCGTGGGGGGTAGAGGTTGCTGTCGGCGTGTCGGCGAGGCGGTTGCGCAGCTCGCTGATGCGGGCCTGAACGGTGGGCTTCGACCAGGGTTTACGCGGAGCCATGGCCCCGCGTACGGAGTCGCTGCTGCTGCCGGGCTTAAAATAGAGCAGGGCAAGCTTACATGTGCGTCGGCGCCGGGTGGGCTTCGTCTTCCAGGCGTTCAATCCCGCGCCCGCGCTCACGGTCCGGCAGAACATCACCTTGCCGTTGCGGCTGGCAGGAGAGCGCGCCGACCGGGGCTGGCTGGATGAGATCATCCAGCGGGTCGGGTTAACCGGGCGGGTCAACCACCGGCCGTCACAGCTGTCCGGTGGTCAGCAGCAATGGGTCGCCATCGCCCGGGCCCTCATCACGCGGCCCGACGTCATCTTCGGTGACGAGCCGACCGGTGCACTGGACACTGTCACAGCCAAGGAGATTCGTCGTATTTCCGGTCCGACTCTCGGTCGGGAAGCGAGCCGGGTCTCGCCACGGCCGCGGGCCGTGCTCCGGCCCGCGGAGATCGCGGCCGAGCTGCGCAAACTGGTGGAGACCGCCAGCCGGATCCAGTTCACGGTCGGCGACTACGCGCTCGAAGTCGAGCCGGTGCGCGAGGCCGGCGGTCAGGAGAAGAGCGACTCCCTGTTCACGGTCAAGGGGTCCCTGTTCCGCCTGGCCGAGGACATCGGGCTGTCCTACGCGATGGTGGACAAGACCCGGTGGACTGCGTCGAAGTGGCCGAAGGACCGGCGGGTGACCGGGGTGTCGTTCACGGTCCACAACATCCTGGCGTCGATCGCCGACGACGAGGAACGGTTCGCCACCATCCTCACCCCGCCTGAGGGAAAGTCCCGCCGGACGCCGGACCAGGCGAACCGGCGGGTCGGCCGGCAGGTCGTCAAACCCGTCACCCCCGTCAGCGCGATTCACACCCTCGCCCAGGACGAGGAGGTCGCCGCCACCGTCACCGGTGATCTGCTGCGGCCTCCGGCGGTCGTCGCGCAGGTCAAGGACGAGGACAAGGTCCGGGCGGTGGAGGAACTGACCCGGGAGGACCAGGTCGCAGCCGCCGTCGCCCCGAACTTCCTGCGCCGCCCCGCGGTCGTCGCCCGCGTTGCCAAGGCGGACAAGGTGAAGGTCGTCGAGGAACTGACCCGTGACGAGCACGTCGCCGCCGAGGTGACCACCGGCCTGCTGCGCAGGCCGGACGTCGCCTTCAAGGCGATGTCGGACGACACCGCCCGCGACCAGGTCAATCACGCGCAGGTCGAGCGGGGCGGGCAGGCCCGCGAGCACTTCGAGAACACCAGCCCCGGCGATCCGCAACATCGACCGGTCGGTGGAGTTCCCGGACCTGGTCATCGCCTGCCACGCGTTCGTCGCGGCGGCCGGCCGCGTCGCCCCCGGCATGCGCGACCGCCAGTTTAGCGACGACGAACGCACCATCGTCCACGAGAACGTCGCCCGCGTCAGGGCAACCCTGGACTGGATCGAGACCGCGGTCGACATCGGCAAGGTGGATGTCGATGGCGAGTTGGCCCGCCTGCTGCAAGATGAGTAGGCGATGCCCCGCGCTTCCGAGCGCAGATCACCCGCCGCCCATCGACACGCCGACACCGTCCGGATCGTACTCTTCGAGGCTCGCCCGGCCGGTCTGACCTTCAACCAGCTGGTAAGAGCCAGCGAACTGTCGCCCCATCAGACCCGCGCAGGACTTGCCTGCCTGCGGGACACCATCGCCGAACGCGGCTGGCCGCCCCTGATCTGGACCCGCCCGGACGGCTGCAAGTTCTGCTCGGACCCGGCCGAGCTCCAGGCATACGAGGTCGCGATCATCCGGGGGAAGCTCACCGAGATCCGCCGGTTCATCACCGGCGTCGTCGCCCCGCACGCGGCCCTCCAACCCAAGGGCTGCTGGATCAAGCACCTCAACACCCAGCTCAGCTCGGTCGAGTCCACGCTCGACGTGATCGCCGACTTCACCGACGCCTGGCCGGCCCCGCCCCGTCCTGGAGGGAGGGAATGTTTGCCGCGCAGGCGCTGCTACCCCTCCGACACCTGGGACGACGAATGGGCCCTGATCGAGGCCCTGTTGTCGACACCGGCCTGCGAAACGAAGGCTGGCGGCCGACCCGAGAAGCACCCCCGTCGGGAGATAGTGGACGCCATCCGCTACGTGGTCGATACCGGATGCAAGTGGAGGGCCCTGCCCAAGGACTTCCCGCCCTGGCGCACGTGTTACGGGTTCATGGCCCGCTGAGCCGCCGCCGGCGTCATCGGACAGATCCGTGACCACTCCGCAAACGCATCCACCGCGAGATGGGCAAGGCGCCCGGCGCGGTCGCCACCGTCATCGACTCCCAGTCGATCAAGGCCGCCGAAACCGTCGGCAAGGACTCGCGCGGCTACGACGCTGGCAAGAAAATCAACGGCCGCAAACGGCACCTGGTCGTGGACACCAAGGGCCTGCCGCTGTTCGTCACGGTCACCCCGGCCGACATGACCGACCGCAACGCGGCCAAGGAAGTGCTGTTCCGACTGCGGCTGATGCACCCCGAAATCACCATCGTCTGGGCCGACTCCGCCTAATGCCGGACAGCTCGTGACCTGGGCAAAGACTTACTGACGGTCACAGTGCCACCAAGAGGTCACCAGGCCCGGACCGCCGCCCTGAGCACCACTTTCCCACCGTCCATGAAGCCTGTCAGCGGCTTCACCACGTCAGCCCATACAGACGTCAGTCAATTCCGGCAATTTCCACCGGGCTATCGGCCGGGGCAGTGACGAAAGAACGTAACAGGACTCATCGTGGACCAGCAGACCAGCAGACCAGCAGACCAGGCAGACCAGCGAGTGGATCTTCCTGACGAACCACGCCCGCGTGCTGCCGGCCATCGCACGCGAGCCTTCCGCCCGCCTCCGCGACATCGCCGCAACCTGCCGCATCACCGAACGCACAGCACCGAGGATCGTCTCCGACCTCGAAGAGGCCGGCTATCTCAGCCGTGAGAGAGACGGACGGCGCACGGCAGTACACCCTTCACCTGGAGGGCGCACTCCGTCATCCGGCAGAAGCCCACGTGCCCGTTCGGAGCCTGCGGGACCTCTTCACTCGCCGTGACAGCGAGCGCTGAAGCAACCGCCCAACACCTCCCACAAGCTGCTACTCATGTCCACATGTCATGCCAGGTATCAGAAACACGTACCCAGCATGGGACCATGCCGCGCATTTGAGCAACGAACGCATAGACCCCGGCGTGACCCGGTAGAGCTGTGTTCTGACGAAGACGGCCGCCTCTGAGCTACGAACGTTCAAAAAGACCCGGAACGATCAAGCGGCCCGCGAGAGCGGGCCGACAAGATCACTCCGCCCGGCCCCCGCTACCCGTCCGGACGCCGCTTCACGCACCCACGGAGAGCCCCTGCTGCCGCGACGCGGCTCCGGCTGGTGTGGTCTCTCCGCGTCGGCGCGGCCATCTCCATGATGCACGAGCGTGTGGAAAAACCGCATCTCGCCCAGTATGGCGACATGGAAGCAGACGGCCGAGTGCCTGGAGGGAGCAGGCGCCGACGCGAAGATCAGTATCGAGGCGCAGCCAACGGCCGCGCGCTGCAGAGCAGTACCGCTTGTCGCTGCGCGCCAACACCGACAGCGGCTTGTCCTGTTGTCCTCATGGACCGGTACCCAGGATCACGCCTCCTCATCGCGCATGCCAGGGCCCTTGGATGCGGAGGTGCTTGTGAGAAGCGGCGTCGATCAGAGTGCGGTCGGCCAGGGGCTTGGCTAGGGTGACCTGAACGGGTACATACCCAACGTTCGCAGGGCATGGCGGTGCAGAGCGAGTTATCCCTTGCAGCGTCAGAGCGACCTTCTTGCCTGTTTCCTTGGCTGAAAGACGGACGGCTTCCTGGCATCCGCCAACGGCGCCACGCGTGTGAAGTACAAGGCCGTTCGAGGATGTCGTGATGGGCTGAGTGATCTTCTCTTCGGAGAGCTTGGCCCGGAAAGTTGCCGTTGTGCTGGAGTCGCCTCCTTTGGGCCGAGCCGATGTGGCGCTGCCGCAGCCAACCATGCCCAGCAAGCAGGCCGACAGCAGGATGACACGGCCTAGCATCTGTCTCGTCATACTTGTTCGACGGGTGAGCGTGCCGCCCGGTTCCCTGACCACGGCTTCGGCTTGGCCGAGCGAAGCGGAGCTGGCTCAGCGACTCGGCCGAGACAAGCAGCTTGCTCGTGTGCGCACGGTGAACACCCTCATGCAGGTGTGATCGGTTCCTCCCGCGCAGCGACCAACGCATCCCCTCTCGCCTCACAAGTGGTCTTGATCACCTTTTTTACCGTTACTGGCATGTACGCGCCATCCGTAAAGGCTATGGTGATGCTGTTTCGGTAATGCGGCTTTTACTGCACCTTGCCCAGGCTGGCTGGTGTGCCAGTTAATTTGAACATTTTAGCCCAGGGGGGGCTCGTTGATAAAGAATTCCAAAAGACTTTCGATACTCGCTGCTGGCGTCGCTGGACTAGCATTGTTCGCAGGTATCAGCACTCCGAACGCCCAAGCGGTCGACGTTTCTGATTCTGTGACAGGCTCAGGGACGCTGACGCTGGCACAAATAGCAGCCATGCAGCCCCCAGCCCAGAGCCGCATTCTCGATCCACTGCGAAAACTCGCCGCTGCGCTCGATACAGCAGGGAAGAAGGCAGAGGCGGACGTTTATTCCACCGTGCGCATCGATGCACCGCGCGGAATAGTCCACGTGTCACTCACCAATCCAGCGGATGGCCCGAAGGTGATTCGTGCCGCGTTGAAGGTCGACAGGAACATCGACGTCCACCGCATCGCGGTGGAGCGGGCCCCGTACACGCTAAAGCAACTCCACACAGCCCGAGAGAAACTCCTTGCCCAGGCCGCCTCACATCAGCTCCCCTATCACGTCTACACCGTCGCGGTGGCCACAGATGGATCATCTCTGCAAATAGGCGTGGACAAGCCCGCGACGGCCCAGGCTCACACACCTCTCGTCCACACCGCGGTCGCCACCGGGTCGACCCCGGCCAACATCCTCGACGGAGTTGCCGTCACGTTCCAGCAGGGAGAGCAGCCACGACCCACCGACCAGGCGAGCATCAAATGGGACGACAGCTCCCCGCAGATCGGCGGTGACGTGATCACCGACGGCGACTACTACTGCACAACTGGCCTGCCCGCCGTGACAAGCGCAAACGTGCCAGTCATGATCACGGCGAACCACTGCTTCCAGACAGGTCGCTCCGTCTACACGGCCGGCGGAGCCCACCCTGCTTTCGGCAAGTACTACACCTCTACCACAGGGGCGCTCGGAAGCTATGTCGGAAAGGTCACCGGAAACTCGGGGGCCTGGGACGCGGAAGAGTTGACCGGCGGCCACAACAACAGCGATGTCCAGCTCAGTGACACCTGGCATCCCGTCACCTCGGCAGCGTACTCCCATACTGGCGACCTGGTTTGCCAGGCCGGAGGAGCTTCCTACTTCATGGGTTACGGAAACGTGTGCGGTATCGAGGTCACCAACCAAGATATCACCTACAGTCTCAACGACTGGAGCGGTACACACAACGTCCGCGGTGTGGAAGGCACCCGACTGGCGTCCAATCAGCCTTGGGTAAATGCTGAAGGCGACAGCGGGGGCATGGTGTACTCAGTGAGCGGATCCACGTATCAGGCTCGCGGCGTCGATTCCGCTGGCTCGGGACCGTGCTGTTATGCCCGTCCCGACACTGGTAAGGACGTGGCCTTCAATTACATCTTCTGGACTGAAGCGCCTGACATCCTGGGGCGCTTCGGACTCAAGCTCAATCCTGCACGATAACCCCAGGGCGATTGAAAAATCCCGGGATACTTGTGGGTGCGCAGGTCACAGCAGTGTGACGATGGTGGATGGATGCGCGACCACACGCTACGAAGCTCCGTTGCTGAGGTGACCTTCCCAAGTCCCCCTCACGCAACGGAGCTTTGATGTGCCGCCAGTCTTCCCCGTCTGTCTTGTCAAGTCGCCCACCCGTCAGCACCGCGCGACGGGTCCGTCGGCCGAGCGGCATTTGGCACGAGCGCCGGGGCCGGATCCAGGGCTTGGTCAAAGCCGTTATTTAAGACCGTGAGGCTTTTCAATTTGGCCACCGATCGGGTGACGAGGCCGGTCGAGTAACGGGCGAGGCCCTCGGACTGTTGAGCGAGATGTCTGAAGTCTCAAC